>DASXIR010000364.1:0-11656 GCA_036497895.1 Vicinamibacterales bacterium
GCTCGAAGCGCCGGATCGCGACCAGTGGCAGAAGCCGGATCAGATCATGGATGCGCTCGGCATTGCCGATGGATCGGTGGTCGCCGATCTCGGCGCCGCGGGAGGATGGTTTACGCTGCAGCTGGCGCGGCGGGTTGGCCCCAACGGACTGGTCTACGCCGAGGACATCCAGCCGCAGATGATCGAAGCCATCAGCCGGCGGATGCAGAACGAGAACCTGCTGAACGTGCGGCCGGTGCTCGGAACGGCAAGCGATCCGCGGCTACCGCCGGGCCTGGACGCGGCAATTATTTCGGACGCCTACCGCGAAATGGACGATCCCGCAGATCACTCACTGGTGGTGACGCTGCTCGCTAACGTCGCGCGATCGCTCAAGCCGGAAGGCCGTCTCGGGATCGTCGATTACCTGCCGGGCGGCGGTGGCCCCGGGCCGGCGACTGATCTGCGCGTGGATCCGAACGTGGTCATCGCCGCCGCGCACGCAGCCGGCCTCGAGTTGATCAAGCGGGAGGACTTCCCGCCGTTTGTCTACCTGCTGTCGTTCGGACGGACGCCTAGCGGCCGCGCGTCCCCGTAATCCACCACAGCCCGGGCATCGCCGCTGCGGCGACCAGCAGCTTGAGCAAATCCGGAACGATGAACGGAACAAAACCGGTGGCGAGCGCACCGGAGAATCCGCTTGCCGGTTGCACCGCAAGAGCGAGCCACGACACGCCACCCGCGAACACGACCACGAGGCCGGCGACCATCGCGGCAACCGCGGTGAAATAGCGACGGTCGAACCCGCGCTCGCCAAGCCAGCCGGCGACGAATGCGGCAAACGGATAGGCCATCAGATAGCCGCCGCTCGGACCCAGGAGTCGCGCCGCGCCCGGTGGCAGCACCGGCGACGCCGCGAAGACGGGAAGTCCGGCGATACCCAGCGCGAGATAGAGGATCTGGCTCGCCATCCCAAGACGCGAACCAAGCGCGGCGGCGCCGACCAGCACGACCATCGGCTGGAACGTGAAAGGAATAGTCGTGAATGGCAGCGGCGCGCTGATTTGCGCAGCAATTGCTGTCAGAATCGTGACGAACAGGACCGCACCGGCCTGCTCGGCAATTCGATAGCGCGAATCCGCCCGGGCAGTCATTGTGGCGAGCAACGTGGAATGCATGGACGCGGATCTTAACGTATGCGCACAGCGCTGACAATTGCGGGGAGCGACTCGAGTGGCGGCGCCGGCATTCAGGCCGACCTGAAGACGTTCGCGGCCTTCGGCGTCTACGGCACCAGCGTGATCACGGCGATTACGGCTCAGAACACGCTCGGCATCCAGGCCATGCAGCCGCTGTCGGCAGATCTGGTGACGGCCCAGGTGGAAGCTATCGCCGGCGACATCGCCATTCACGCGACGAAGATCGGGATGCTCGCGACCGCCGCCATTGTCGAGGCGGTGGCCGCCGCGATCAAGGAGCTGGAACTGCCGCTCGTGGTCCTCGACCCGGTACTGGTGTCGACCAGCGGCGAGCGTCTGCTCGACGAAGACGGCATCCGTGCGCTGTGTGCGGAGCTGATTCCGCAGGCTCGCGTAGTGACCCCGAACGTCGCGGAGGCCGAAGTCCTCAGCGGCATTCGCATTCATTCGATCGAAGACGCCCACGAAGCGGCACAGCGAATTCTCCGGATGGGCGCCGCTGCCGTGATCATTACCGGCGGGCATGCGATCGGGGACGATGTGGCGCAGGAGGTCGTCGATCTGCTGTTCGACGGACACGCGTCCTCCGAATACCGGATCGCCCGCGTCAGATCGGACCGGACGCACGGGACCGGCTGCGCGTTCGCGTCCGCGGTGGCGGCGGGACTGGCGCTTGGTAGAGCGCTGCCGATCGCCGCCGAGCAGGCCCAGCGCTACGTTGCCGGAGCGATTGCTCATGCACCCGCGATCGGCCACGGTCGCGGTCCCCTCGATCATTTTTGGGGCGGTATACTGAGGAGGTGAATCCCCTCCTGGCGATCGGCCGAGACCCGCTCGATCTGCAGGGTATTGCCGCGTCGCTGGACGCGAGCGACGCCGATTCCGGGCGTGACGGCGCGGTGGTTTCGTTCCTGGGCCTGGTGCGCAACCACAACCTTGGCCGCAGCGTCCGATATTTAGAGTACGAAGCGTACGAGCCGCTGGCGCTGAAGGCGTTCGAGCGAATTCTGCGCGAAATCACGGAACGCTGGCCGGGCGCTCGATTGGCGCTGCACCATCGCATCGGCCGGCTCGACATCGGCGAGGCGAGCGTCGCGATCGTCGTGCGATCGCCGCATCGCGGCGATGCGTACGCGGCGTGCCGTTACGCCATCGAACGCATCAAGCAGATCGTGCCGATCTGGAAGCGCGAGTTCTTCGAGGGCGGCGACGTCTGGATCGAAGGCGCGACCGCCGATCCAGACGATGAACGCGCGCGGGCGGAAGCGGAGCGAATCGCGTGCGTGTGACCGTACGGCTGTTCGCCCGGCTGCGCGACATCGCCGGCGCATCGGAACTGACGCGCGAGGCCGTCGCCGGCGCGACGATCGGAGATGTCTGGCGTCAGCTGGCAACCGACTTCCCCGAGCTGACCCGGTACGAACGGTCGATTTCGAGCGCGGTCAACGCCGATTACGCGCGGATGGATCATCTGATCGCCGACGGTGACGAGGTGGCGTTCCTGCCGCCGGTCTCGGGCGGGTAACAGCGAAGACCTATGTTCGACAAACTGGATGCGGAAGAACAGCGCTACGAGGATCTGACCCACCTGCTCGGCACGAGCGACGTGCAGAGCGATGCGTCGGCGTACCGGAAGCACGCGAAAGCGCTGTCTGAAATCGAGACGCTGGTGGAGCGCTACCGCGAATACAAAGTGGTGGCCCACGACGTCGCGCAGACCGAAGAGCTGATGGCCGGCGGCGATGCCGACATGCGCGACCTCGCGCGGGAAGAGCTGAAGTCGCTGCTGGCCCGGCGCGATGCGCTCGTCGCCGACCTGAAGGTCCTGCTCATCCCGAAGGATCCGAACGACGACAAGAACGTGATGCTCGAGATCCGTGCCGGCACGGGCGGTGACGAAGCCGCACTGTTCGCCGCCGAGCTGTTCCGGATGTACAGCATGTACGCCGAGCGCCACAAGTGGCGCATCGACGTGATGTCGAGCAGCGACACTGGCGTCGGTGGACTCAAGGAAGTCATCGCGATGATCGAGGGCCGCGGCGCCTACAGCAAGCTCAAATACGAGAGCGGCGTGCATCGCGTGCAGCGCGTGCCGGCAACCGAAGCGGCCGGGCGCGTCCACACCTCGACCGTCACCGTCGCGGTGCTGCCCGAAGCGGAGGAAGTCGACGTCCAAATCAACGACAAGGATCTGCGCATCGACACATTCTGTTCGAGTGGACCCGGTGGCCAGAGCGTCAACACGACCTACTCGGCGGTGCGCATCACCCACCTGCCGACCGGCGTGGTGGTGTCGCAGCAGGACGAAAAGTCGCAGATCAAGAACAAAGCGAAGGCGATGAAAGTGCTGCGTTCGCGACTGTATGACATCGAGCTGAGCAAGCAGCAGGAAGCGATCGCCAAGGACCGCCGCAGTCAGGTGGGCACCGGCGAGCGCTCCGAAAAAATTCGCACCTACCACTTCAAGGACAACCGGGTGACCGATCACCGCGTCCACTTCACCTCGCATCGCCTGACTGAAGTGCTGAACGGCGACCTCGAGGAAGTGCTCGACAACGTGATCACGCACTATCAGTCCGAGAAGCTCAAGGACGCGACGGCGGTCTCATGACGATTCACGCGCGCGTTGGTGCGGCCCGCTTGCAGTTACGGGCAGCCGGGGTCTCGCCGGTCGAGTCGGACCTCGATGCGAGACTGCTGGCCCAGCATGTCCTCGGCTGGACCACCGAGCGGTTCTACACCGACGCGAACAACGCGGCGCCAGACGGCTTCGCACCTCACTACGACACACTGATCGCCCGCCGCGTCACCCGCGAGCCGCTCGCCTACATCGTCGGTCACCGCGAATTCTGGGGGCTCGACCTCGAAGTCAATCCGGCGGTGCTGATCCCGCGACCGTCGACCGAGCTCATCGTCGAGGCGATTCTCGAGCTGTTTCCGCTGCAGCAGGCGGCGTTGAAGATTGCTGACGTCTGCACCGGCTGCGGCTGTGTCGCGGTCGCGATCGCGCACGAGCGGCCCGCGGCGACCCTGGTGGCCACGGATATCTCGGCGCAGGCGCTGGCGGTAGCACGCCGGAACGCCGAACGCCACGGCGTAGCCGATCGGATCGCCTTCCGGCACGGCGACCTGCTCGAAGGCGTCGACGGCACATTCGATGCGATTCTGGCCAACCCGCCCTACGTGCTCGACCGCGCCCGGCCGGCCCTGCAGCCCGAGGTCCGCGACCACGAACCGGCGGTGGCGCTGTTCGGCGGTGCCGATGGCATGACACTGCTGACGCGCCTGGTGGACGAAGCCCCGAGCCGGTTACGCCCGGGCGGTTTTCTGATCGTCGAATTCGGACTGGGGCAGGACGTCGAGATCGAGACCCTGTTCGCCGGCACGCCGGGGCTCGCGTTGACCGGAGTGCGAAGAGATCTGCAGGGGATCGCGCGCACCGCGATCGCGACGCGAGCCTGACAGACTCTCTGTCATGGCTGATGGCTAATGGTTATGGTTGATGACGCATGGACTCGCTCCGTCAATCGATGACCATCAGCCATCAGCCATCAGCCATGACGAGGTTACCTGGAATGACTGACTGCCTGTTCTGCAAGATCGTCAGTCGCGACATCCCGGCGTCAATCGTCTACGAGGACGACCGTCTGATGGCATTCGACGACGTCAATCCGCAGGCCGTGACCCACGTGCTGGTCGTTCCGAAGCAGCACATCTCGACGCTCAACGATCTATCGACAGACCACGACGCCCTGGTCGGTGAAATGGTCAGGCGTGCGGCGGCCATTGCGGTGGAGCGCGGCATCTCGGCTGGTGGCTATCGGACCGTCTTCAACACCAACCGCGATGCAGGTCAGACGGTGTTCCACATCCATCTGCACCTCATCGGCGGCCGCAGTCTCGGCTGGCCGCCCGGCTAGACCTGGTTCGGGACGACCAAGGTCGTCCCCTACGTGTCCCTCCGACGTTGCGTGAACACGGATTCCGGACGGCGCAATGGCGTCCCGGACGTTGTTTCCCCAACCACACATCGATTCGTCCGTCCAATCATCGATGGCTCTCGACCTTCTGTGGAGCGACCTTCGCATCGCGTCACGAAACGCGGTTCGACGACCGGGGTTCACCCTTCTCGTCGCCGTGACGCTGGCGCTCGGGATCGGCGTCAACAGCGCGGTCTTTGCCCTGCTCGACGGCGTTCTGCTGCGTCCGCTGGCGTATCGTGACCCGTCGCGTCTGGTCTTCGTGTGGCAGACGCTGCCGGCGCAAAATGTCATGGAGCTGGAAGCCACGCCGTTCGACTACGACGCATGGCACGGCCTGCGCTCGTTGTCCGCTTTGGCGATGGTCTACCCGGACACGTACACGCTGACGGGTGACGACAATCCCGAACGAATCCGCGGCTCGCGCCTCACGGCCTCGCTGATGCCGATGCTCGGCATCGCCCCGCAGATCGGCCGCGCGTTCACCCAGGCTGAAGATCTGGACGGCGCCAGCCCCGTGGTGATTCTCAGCGACGGCGTGTGGCGTCGCCGCTTCGGCGGGGACGATCGCGTGCTGGGACGCAACATCCTGATTGACGGCGAGCCGCGAACCATCGTCGGCGTCATGCCGCCGCGCGCTTCGCTGCCGGGCCCGCTGGCAGAAAGCGGCGAGCTCTGGCTGCCGGCACGATTGACCGCCGAGGAACGGGTCAACGAGTCGTCGCACAACTACCGGATTCTCGGCCGGCTGGCGGACGGGACGAGTCTGCAGCAGGCGTCGGCAGAGCTCCGTGCGTTCGCCAGCCGGATGGCAGCCGAGCGTCCTTCTCACAACAACATGAACGCGACGCTGGTGGCGGTCCCCGAGCAGACCATCCGTTCGGTGCGGCCGACGCTGCTGTTGATCGCAGGCAGCGTCGCCTTGCTGCTGCTGGTCGCCAGCGCGAACGCCTCGACGCTGCTGCTGGCGCGCACGTCGAATCGGCAACACGAGCTGGCGGTACGAACCGCGCTCGGAGCCACGCGCGGACGGCTCCTGTCGTTCGCGGTCGCCGAGTCGGTGGTGCTCACAGGTCTCGGCGGCGTGGCCGGCCTGATGTTCGGCGGCTGGACGCTCCGCGCCCTTCTTCCGCTGTTCGCCGAGGTGCTGCCACGAGCCATCCCCATCGACATCGACGCCCGGGTCACGCTGTTTACGATCGCCGTTTCCTGCCTGCTGGCACTCGTCTTCGGCATCATCGTTTCCGTTCATTCGCTGGACGGGGGGCTGGTCGAGCGACTCAAGGGATCCGGCCGCGGCGTCACCGGATCCGGGGGCGGAACTCGCGGCGGACTGGTGGTCGCGCAGGTTGCGCTCGCGGTCGTGCTGCTCTCGGCGGCCGGGCTGATGGTGAACAGCGTCGTGAAGCTGTCGCGCGTTCAGACCGGTTTCGATGCCGATCACTTGCTCACGTTCAAAGTGGCGCTGGCCGGTTCGCGTTATGCGAGCGCTCCTTCACGGGTCGCTTTCGCGGCGACGCTGCTGGAGCGGCTCGAGCAGAACGGTGGCGTGCGCAGCGCCGGACTCAGCACGGTCGTTCCGTTCAGCGGCGCGCGCGCCGGCGACGCCTTCACGATAGAAGGACGGCCGCGTCAGCGCGGCGAACTGCTGATTGCCGATCAGCGGCACGTCTCGACCGGCTACTTCAAGACAATGCACATCCCGCTCGTGAAGGGCAGGCTGTTAGAGGCGTCCGACGACAGCAGGGCCGAGCAGGTGGTGGTCATCAACCGCACCATGGCCGCGCGTCAGTTCCCCAACGAGGATCCAATCGACCGCAGGGTCAAAACCTTCGATTCTTCGTGGCTCCGGATCGTCGGCGTCGTCGAGGACGTCCGCCACGTCGCGTTGACCCGAGACCCGGTGACCGAGATGTACCGTCCCATCGCGCAAACGGCGTCGCCGGTTTTCACGCTGGTGGTCAGAAGCGATCACGATCCGGCTGTTCTGGCGCCGGCCGCACGTGCGACAGTTCAGACCGTCGACCCCGACATCCCGATCTACGACGTGCGAACGATGGAAGAGCGAATCGCCAGTTCGTTCGCACAAACCCGAGGGACCATGCTGCTCCTGCTCGTGACCGCAGGGCTGGCGGCGACGCTCTCAGGCGTGGCGATTTACGGATCGATCTGGTACTCGGTCAGCCAGCGGATCCCCGAAATCGGAGTGCGGCTGGCGTTGGGCGCCAGTCGCACGTCGGTATTTGCCGGCGTCCTGCGGCGGGCGCTGTCGCTGACCGCCGTCGGCGTGACCATCGGTGTCACCGCCGCGATCGGCGCCGGCCGGATGATGACCGGCCTGCTGTTCGAGACGCGCGCGGCCGACCCGACGACACTGACGGTGGTCGCCTGCGGAACGATGCTGGTCGCGGTCACCGCGGGCATCGTGCCGGCGCGCCGGGCCATGCGCGTCGATCCGATCATCGCGCTGCGCAACGACTAGAGAGCGATTCGAGCGGACCCGGTCACGCCTGCTTCACCAGGAGATAGCTTCCCTTCCTGGCCTTGCGGTCGAGGAAGAATTCGACCGCCCGATAACCGCGCTCGAAATAGCTCGTGAAGATCTGACGGGTTGCCATGCGCCAGGTCAGGGCGAGATCGGGCGCGCTCGAAAGCATCTCACTGAAACCGGTCGGGATGTCGACGCTGACTCGTGGCGCGTCGAACGTCAGATCCCACGATCCTGGTTCGAGCCACTCGCCTGCCGGACGCATGCGAACGACTGGTTCGACAGTCAACACCGGCGCCATCGGGGCCGAACCCCCAAGCCGCTGCTCGACTCGCGGTGTCTTGACGTGCCATTCGGCCACGAACCGATCGGTCGGATTGCCCCTGTGCAGCGGGCTCGACGATTCGCCGTAGACGTTGATCTCGTACTCCTGCACACTGACGCCGAGTTTGGCGAAATTGAGGTGCGCGTTGAGCGCCTGCATTGGGTCGTAGGTCCACTCGATCAAGTCGAGCCCCATCGCCAGCGTCTGCTGGCGCTGCAGCAGCTTCAGCTGCTGGCCGACGCCCGCACTCCGGTAGTCATCGAGGACGCCGAGCATGTGCGACCACTGGGTCGCCTTGCGGTGCTTGATGCCCGGCAACGAATAGACGAACCCGACCATTCGATCGCCGTCAAACGCGCCGATCAGGATTCCTCCGCGCAGCACCGTGACCGCAAGTATCGGAACCGGCACCACCTCGTCGTAGCCCGGGCCCCAGATGGTGCGTTCGAGTTCGACGACACCTGTAAACTCTACGAGCGTCGTCAACGCCCGATAGTCGAGGGATCCTTTGGTCACAGCCCGAACTGTGCCACCATCGCGTGCTGATGTCCAAATCGCTGCTCGCCGTCTTCCTGAGTATTTCGATCGTCGTTTCAGCCAGCGCCCAGGATCAGCCGCGCGCGATGGTCGGTGTGGCCTTCGGCGGCGGCAGTGCGCGAGGCATCGCGCACGTCGGTGTGATCAAGTGGTTCGAGGAACATCACATTCCGATCGATCTCGTAGCCGGCACCAGCATGGGCGGGTTGATTGGCGGCTCGTTTTCCACCGGCATGGACGCGGCCGAGCTCGAAACCTTCCTGCTGAATCTGAACTGGGATCTGCTGTTTGACTCGTCGAATTTCGCCGGCAAGAACATCCGTCGTAAAGCGGACGGCCGAACCTACCCGTCGAAACTCGAATTCGGACTGAAGCACGGCATCGTGCCACCGTCGGCGCTCAATAACGGCGAGCAGGTCGACCTGATGGTCGCGGAAATCGCCGGGCCCTACTACAGCCTTCGCAGTTTCGACGACCTGCCGACGCCATTTCGCGCGGTCGCCGTGGATCTCCTGACCGCGACCCCCGTGGTGCTCGAGAAGGGGCCGCTCGATCTGGCGATGCGCGCCACCATGTCGCTGCCGCTGATATTTCCGCCGGTGCAGCTCGACGGACACGTCCTCGTCGATGGCGGCGCGATGAACAACGTCCCGGCGAACGTCGTGAAAGACATGGGGGCCGCGCACGTGATCGCGGTCAACGTCGGAGACCTCTCGGACCTCGAGAAGGTCAACTACTCGGCGGTCGGTCTGGTCGCAGAAACCCTCGACGCGATGATGCGCGCCAACACCAAGGCCGGCATGATGGCCGCCGACATCATCATCGATGTGCCCCTCAAGAATTACGGTTCGCTCGACTGGCGGCGGACGCCGGAGCTCATCGCTGAAGGCTACAAGGCTGCAGAGGCGATGAAGGACAAGCTGTTGCCGCTGGCTGTGAGCGAGGCGGAGTACGCACGCTGGAAGGCCGCGCGCGTCAGCCGGCGGCGGACGACGCTGCCAATCCCGAGGTTCGTCCAAGTGGAAGGCTTCGGCGACAGCGACGCCGTTCGCCTCCACGAGTTGTTGAACCGGCTGGTTGGCGTCGCGTTCGACGACCAGGTCCTCAAACACGACATCGGCGAGCTCGCCGGGCTCGACCGCTACCAGTCGGTGACCTGGCGAATGGTGGACAACGACCAGGGCGAGAGTGGTCTACTGGTCGTCGCGCACGCCAATACCACCGGCCCTCCCTTTCTGATGCTCGGACTCAATCTCGAGAACATCACGAGCGACGAGTTCAGGGTATCGCTCGCGGCGCGCTATCTCGCCTACGACGTGGTCGGCTCCGGCTCGGAGCTGCGGATCGACGGCACCGCAGGCTCGAATCCGAGCGTTGCCGTCGAGTTATATCGACCGATTGGATCGACGCCGTTGTTCGTGGCGCCTTTTGCCGGGATCCAGACCGCCACGCTCGACGTCATTCAAGACAATGCCATCGTCGCCAGATACGGGCAGACGCTGAGCGCAGTCGGAATGAACCTCGGCGTCAATCTCGGGCGCGAGAGCGACCTGAGAGTGGGCGCCTATATCGGCCATCTCGACACCGGCATCAGAATCGGCGATCCGGGACTGCCGGTGCTGAGCGGAGAACAAACGGCGGCGCAGGCCATCTGGCGCTACGACTCGCAGGACAGCCCGGTCATTCCCAGTCACGGCAGCACCGCCTTTACCACCCTGCGTCATATCTTCAACGAGCCGGACGCGACGCCACCGCCGCCGGACGGCCGCACCAGTGACGGCCTGACGCAACTGGGCGGCGAGATCACGAAGTTCTGGACGGCGCGCGGCCTCGATCGAGTATTCGTCCTCGGTGGAATCGGCACGTCCTTCTCCGGCAGTCCGCTGGCACCCGACCAGTTCGCGCTCGGTTCACCGCTTCATCTCGGCGCCTACAGCAACGGCGAACTTCGTGGGGACAACTACTACATTTTGACCGCCGGATATCTCAAGCGCGTCGCCCGGCTGCCGGATTTCGTCGGCGGGCCGATTTATGCCGGGGCGTGGCTCGAAAACGGCGACGCCTTCAACCTCTGGAGCGAGGCGACCTTGAGAACGCAGCTTAGCGTCGGCGTGGTGATGGATTCGCTCGTCGGGCCAGTACTGGTCGGTGGATCGGCCGGATTCGACGGCCGATGGCGGACCTACGTCGCCATCGGCAGGCTCTTCGGTCCGCATTAAGCCAGCAGCAGCTTCGGCAGTTCCCGCAGCGATTTTATGACCGGCACGCCGAGTTCGGTGGCGCCGGGCGTAGTGGGCGTGTCGCCGCGATGAAGCAACACACCGCGCATGCCGGCACGAAGCGCGCCCTCGACGTCGTGCTTCAGGCTGTCCCCAATCATCACCGCTTCTGCCGGTTCCACACCGACCAGCTGCAGCGCGGCCGCGAAGATGCTCGGGTGCGGCTTCATGTAGCCGTGGTCCGGCGACGACAAGGTTGCCGCGATCAGACCGTCCAGCTCGAAGTGGGACTCGAACGCGGACAGGCTGCGATGCGAGTTCGAGATCAGACCGATGCGGATGCCCGCCACCGCGATCTCACGAAGCACGTCCGGCACGTCGTCGTACAACTCGAAATGATGGCACGCCGCCCATTCCCGGTAGATCTCTTCGGCGCAGGCATCGAGGTTCGGCCCGGTGCCGCCCATGCCTTCGATGATCCGGCGCGTGTAGACAACGAAAATCTCGTCTCGATAAGGCGCGTCCTCGGGGCTGTCCAGCAACGGCGCCGCGCCGGCGACCGCGAGCGAAAACTTCCCCGCGTCGATGTCCATGCCGTAGCGCGCGGCAAAAGCCCGGTAGCCCTCACCGCGAAACGTCGGGCCTGGATAGATCAACGTGAAATCGACGTCGAAAAAAACTGCCTTTGGAATCACGGCTGAGTGTCGGCGTAAGGGCCTGCGATCACCACAGTGGCGCGACCGGGATCGAGCGCCGTGCGCGCCGCCCGGTTCACATCGTCCAGCGTGACTGCGCTGAGCAGGCCGGGAAGACGTGTGTCGTGGTCGAGTGCGAGACCGAAAAATTCCGAGGTCTGCAGAAAGGTCGCAATCGCGGCATTGGTCTCGAGCGCGCGCGGGATCGAACCAATCAGATAACGCCGCGACTCG
>DASXIR010000365.1:0-89194 GCA_036497895.1 Vicinamibacterales bacterium
CCGCTGCCAGCGCGGCGACCGCCGCGACGAACTCGCCGCGATCCACGGCTGCGTCCAGGCCGGTGGATGCTGCGGCCTCGGCGCCAGGGTGCAGGCCCGGCCCGAACATCCGGGTTTCGCGCCGCTCGTTGTATGGCTGGAGGTAAACCGTCGAGCGTTTGGTGCGGCCGTCGATGACGACGATCGCGCGCGGCTCGGCCACGCCGGTCAGGTAGAAAAACTGGTTGTTCTGGCGAAACGGCTGTTCGCCGGGACGTTCGGTGGTCCCCTGCAGGATCGCGACGCCGTCGCCGATCTGGGTCAGCAGCCTGGTCCGTCGCGCGGCGAATTCTTCGGCCGGAAAGATCTCCGCGCCCGTGAACACCGGTTGCGCCCGGATTGGCGTCAGCGTCGTCACCAGGAGCGCCACTGCCGCCAGCGTCCGACCGATCGTCACTTCGTACCTGTCCCGGCAGGCGCGACCGACAGGAGGCGCGATGAGGGCAGATGCGCGCGATCGACGCGTTGGCCGTCCTTGAAGACATCGGCCACGGCGCGCAGGTTCTTGATGTCTGCCAGCGGATCGCGCGACAGCACCACGAGGTCGCCTCGCTTCCCGGCTTCGATGGTGCCGAATTCAGCAAGGCTCTTTGCGGCGATCGCGCCGTTCTTCGTCCCCGCGACAATCGCCTGGCTCGGGGTCATGCCGAGTTCGACAAAACCTTCGATTGCCATGACCGTGCCCATCCCCTGATCCTGCTCGGCGAACTTCGGCGTGCGCGTCAGCTCGGGCGCCGCCGCCCAGTAGCTGTCGGTGCCGGGCGTGACGATGGCGCCCGCGCGAATCAGCGCCTGGGCGTTGCGCCGCCTCGACTCGAGGCCGGCGCCGGTGTCCACGTCCTCTTTGCGCTTTTCCGACATGGTCTGCACGCGCGCGGGCTCGCGGCGATCCTTCTCGCTCTCCTGCTTCTTCTTGTTGTACTCGTCGAGCGCTTTCACGTGTCGCTGCCAGGCCGGACCGGTGATGCTGCTCGCGAGCATCGAACAGATGATGCGGCGCTCCTTGATGGTGGCGATGAGATCGGCGGGCATGTCGCGTCCATCGAGCAGCTCCGGGTGCTGGATGCCATCGATGCCTGCCGCGACCGACACCCGCAGGCCCTCGATGCTCGTCGAATGGGTTTCGGCGAACCGATTGCGGCGGTGGGCGGTGTCGACGATGACCTTCTGGGCTTCGGCGGAAAACCCGATGAATGTCGGCTCGGAGAAGTGGCTGGTACCGCCGTACTTGATGAAGTCCGGTCCCTTGTCGATGTAGGCGTTGATGGCGGCGCGCAGTTCGTCAGGCGTCATGTTCATCAACTCTTCGCCGCCGCCCTGCGCGACCTCGTCGTTCATCTGCTCCTGGAACAGCGTCAGCTGACCCATCACGCGGCTGAACGAGAACGAGTACGGTCCGCTCCAGCCGAGGATGTTTCCGGCCGCCAGGATTCGCGCGCCGACCTTCTCGCCGCGGTCGATTTGATCGCGGACGCGGACCAGTGGCCGCAGCATCCCATAGCTGTCGCGAACAGTGGTCACGCCGTAGGTCAGGTCGATCTGCGCGGCCTCGAGGACGATGTCGTCCTGGCGGTTCTGATACCGCACCAGTGTCTCGTAGCGGTCGTTCTGTCCGCCGTACAGCGACAGGTGCACGTTGGTGTCGATCATGCCGGGAACGATCCATCGGCCGCGCGCATCGATGGTCGTCGCGCCCGCCGGAACCGTGACCGACGCCCGCGGACCAACCGCGGTGATCCGTCCGCCTGAGAGCAGGACGACGGCGTCTGCGATCGGCGAGCCGCCGTTGCCGTCGATCACTGTAGCGCCGACCAGCGCCATGACGGTGGCGGCGGGCTGCGCCGATGGATGGGCGAGGAACAGCGCGAACGTGGCGAGCAGCGACAGGAATGTTTTCATTTTCGCGGTTCAAGAAGTAGGGCGTTGCCGACGTATTCGGTAATCGAGAGGCGGCACGACGGATCGGGTCCGGTGAAGCGGGTGGCGTGCCAGGTGTTGGCGGGCACGTACACGACGTCGCCTTCACTGGCGACAAACGGCTGCTGTCCTTCGAACGAGTAGCGGATCTGTCCGGCGAAGACCAGCCACATCTCGGCGCTCTCAGCGTGGAAGTGACCCTTATCGGCCGGATCGAGCGGCGGCAGGTTCTTCTCGTAGCCGTAGATGATGAGCATCTCTGACTTGTCGTCGCGAACGAAACGTCCGCCGGTGTATTTGTCGTTACCTTTCGCGGCCTCGTGGATGTTCACGGTCGGAGTGTTGAACTGATCGTACTGCGCAGGCGAACGGTTCAACGTCACCGGCAGCCAGCTGTTGCCCGCTGGCGCGGCTGCAGCTGGAGGAGTGTCTTTCGCGTCCCTTGGATACAGCGTTTTCGCGTGCGAGACGTTGAGGGTGAATCGCAGGCTCTGCGCGGGACCGGTTGTTTCGAGCGAGTAGATCGTCTGCCGCGGGATGTTCACCAGTGACCCGCGCGTTGCGGTAAACGGCTGCTGACCCTCGATCTCCACTCGTACCTCACCTTCGAGGACAGCGAACCATTCCCGCGTGTCCGGATGCAGCCGCCCGGTCAGCTTTGTCCCGGGCGCGTCGGCGAAATACTCGCTCGTCAGGCGGCCATCATCCACCAGCAGTTCGTGCCAGCTCGGGTCGGCCTTGTGCTTCGCCTTGAGATCCGACAGCTTGATCCAGGGCCGCACGTTGGCGGGATAGGGCGGCGTACGGGTCGGCTTCGGCGCCCAGACCGCGGTCGGCGTCGGTCGCGTCGCGTTCTGGGCGCGGACGACGACGCCGGCTGACACGATGATGCCGGCAGCGGACATGGCGAGAGCGAGACCAGCGCGGCGAGTCGGGCAGCTCATCATGGCCGACATTCTAGCGCGGCTGCGATCGTGACGCGTCGACGACGCTATGGACGGAGCTTGCTCCGCCCCGGATTTGCAGGCCCGGGCCGAGCAAGCTCGGCCACTACGCGAGAATTACAAACCGAATGCGTCCGCGATCAGTTCGTACGATCGGCACCGTGCCTCGTGATCGTAAGTAATCGTGACGATCATCGCCTCGTCTGCGCCGTATTCGGCCGCCGCGGCTTCGATGCCTGCGCGAACGCGGGCCGGCGAGCCAACGATGCGGCGGCGATCGGGTGTCGCAATCGGAAGCCCCGCTGACCGTTGCTGTTGCTCCTCCTCGATGAACGCCAGCGCCCGCGACACCGGCGGCACTGGAATCAGTTGCCCTCTGCGCAACAGCCTGAACGTCATGACGCCGCTGCTCGCGAGCCGTTCCGCCTCTTCATCGGTTTCCCCGCACACCACCCATAGAGCGACCACGACTTCGGGCCGGCTCCGCCAGGCAGATGCCGCGAACGCCGATCGATAGTGCGTGGTGTACTCGACACCGTTAGGACTGATGAAATCCGCAAAGGCATAGGGCAGTCCAAGCTGCGCGGCCCAGATGCCGCTTTGCGCCGACGAGCCGAGCAGCCAGGGGTCCGGCCGCTCGGGACGTCCCGGCAGCGCCGCCAGACGCGCGAACGGATGGTTCGGCGGCATGGTGTTGCCGAGATAGGCCAGCAACTCGGCGAGAATCTCCGGAAAGTCGTCCGGCGCCGCCTGCCGCCGATCCCGCTGAAGGGCGAACGTCGTCGTCGGATCGGTGCCGGCGGCGCGGCCCAGCGCCAGATCGATGCGTCCGGGAAAGAGTCCGCTCAGCATGCTGAAGGTCTCGGCGACCTTCAGCGGGCTGTAGTGCGGCAACATCACGCCGCCGCTGCCAACGCGGATCCGCGAGGTCGCGGCCGCGATCGGTCCGATCAACGCCTCCGGGCTGGCACACGCGAGCATCGGCGTGCCGTGATGTTCGGCGACCCAGTAGCGATGGAAGCCGCGTGCGTCGGTGCGACGTGCCAGGTCCACGCTGTTGCGCAGCGCCTGGGCGCCGGTCGAACCTTCTGAAATGGGCGACTGATCGAGCACGCTCAGTCGAAGCGTCGAGACAGACATCGGATTCACCTGAAGACCAGTCTAGCGTCATAATCCGCGAATGAGATTGAGGCTGCTTCTCACAGGCGTCGCGCTGGCTGCCTGGCCGCCGTGCGTGGCCGCTGCGCAAACGGTCAACGTCAATCAGACGATGGTCGGACAGGGTCCGCAGACGCCCGGCGGCGCACCGCGCGACGGCCGGGCGCCAGCGCAAGTCGGGACTGCCAGTGTACGCGGCCGCGTCATTGCGGCCGATACCGGCCGCCCGCTTCGCCGGGCCCGCATCTCGTTTCAGGCGTCGGAGTTGAACGGCGAAAACCGCTCGACGAGCACCAACGCTGACGGCAAGTTCGAGATCAAGGACCTGCCCGCCGGCCGCTACACGATCTCGGTCAGCCGCAGCGGCTACCTGCAGCTTCGCTATGGTCAGCGGCGGCCGTTCGAAGCCGGAACCCCGTTGCCGCTCGCCGATCGGCAGGCGGTCGACAACGTGAACTTTTCCCTGCCGCGCATGGGTCTCATCACCGGCCGTGTGTTCGATGAAACCGGTGATCCGATCTCCGGTGTCCGTGTGTTCGCGATGCGGTCGGTGTATTTCGAAGGCAAGCGCCGGCTGGTCCCGGTCGCCGGCGGACCGATCGCGATGACCGACGACGCCGGGCAGTATCGGATTCTGGGCCTGGCGCCTGGTGGTTACTTCGTGATGGCCGATCTGCGCGAAACGTGGACCGTGACCGAAGGCAGCGCTGAGCAAGTGCTCGGCTACGCTCCAACCTACTTTCCCGGAGCGGTCGGTGTCACCGATGCGCGGCGCGTGACCGTCGCGGTCGGCCAGGAAATGAGCAACACCGACTTCGCGCTCATCCCCGGACGCGCGATGACAGTATCCGGCACCGCGGTCGACTCACAGGGACGCCCACTGGTTGGACGCCAGGTGAGTCTCGGGCAGGAGTGGCGCGGACCCGGTTTCGGCATGATGATGTTCGGCGGAACCAACGCGTCAGTGAACGCCGACGGCTCGTTCGTGATGAAAAGCGTGGCGCCTGGTCCCTATACGCTGAACGTGCGCAGCGCCGTGGATGTCGGCGGAGCCACAGTGCAGGAGACGGCGGCGGCGCAAATCATCGTGGGCGAAGCGCCGGTCGACAACATATCGCTGCAGACATCGTCCGGCTGGAGCGCGAGTGGGCAGGTCACGACCGAAACCGGCGCGGCTCCTGCGCTGCCGCGCGAGCGGATCCGGCTGACATCCCGTCCCGCCGCGGATGCGTCAGGGGTGCGCAGCAGTCTGGCGACGAACGGTCCCGGTCCGGGAAATGCCGACAGTGGACGCGTGCGAGAGGACTGGACCTTCGTCGTCAGCGGCGTCTTCGGTCCGGCGCGGATCCGGGCAACGCTACCCGAGGGCTGGACGGTCAAACAGATTCTTCAGGATAGCCGAGACGTCACCGATTCGGTGTTCGAGATGCGGAGTGGTGAGACGCTGCAAGGTCTTCAGGTGATCGTCACCGATCACACCAACGCCGTCGCGGGTCAACTCGCCGACGACAAGGGCGCGCCGATCGTGGACGGCACCGTGATCGCGTTCTCGACCGACACCGAAAAATGGACCGAGGATTCCCGCTTCGTCCAGTCGGCGCGGCCCGACCGGGAAGGCAAGTATCGCGTCCGCGCTCTGCCGGCGGGCGAATACTTCGTCGTCGCGGTCGACTACGTCGAGGAAGGAATGTGGAACGATCCGGAATTCCTCGATTCGGTACGACGCTACGCGCAGAAGGTGTCGCTCGGCGATGCGGACACGCAGACCGTGAGCCTGAAGCTGATCACGCCGTAGTCGTCACGCCGGCTCCGTCGCCTCGACAGCCGCCTGGATCGTCCGCCACAGCGCTTCGACGTGCGCCCTCGTCGTCGCCTCGGCGCCGATCGAGACGCGCGCCATCCAGCGCCCGTCGAGGACTGCGGGCGTCAAGTAGGCCGCGCCTGAAGCGTTCACCCGTTCGACCCAGGCGATGGTGTGACGGTCGAGTGCGGCGCCGTCGTCAAGCGTTGGACCATCTGCCGGCTCGTGTCGGATACAAATCGTCTGCAGCGGCACTGGCGCCAGCACTTTCCAGCCCGGTGTCGCTCGCACGGTCTCGGCCAGCCAGCGCGCGTTGTCGATGTCGCGGCGCAGGCGTGCCTGCAACCCCGAGACACCCTGTTCGCGAATCAGAAACCACAACTTGAGCGCACGAAAGCGTCGTCCGAGCGGGATGCCCCAGTCACGGTAGTTCTTGACGCGGCCGTCGGCGGAGGTCTGCAGGAAGCTAGGGTTGGTGGACATGACGCGGACCAGATGCTCGGGATCGCGGACGAAGTACACCGAGCAGTCGAATGCGGCGCCGAGCCACTTGTGCGGATTCATCACGATCGAGTCAGCGTCCTCCACGCCGTGCCACAGCGAACGGCATTCGGGCAGGATCATCGCCGATCCGGCCATGGCCGCATCGACGTGAAGCCAGAGGTGGTGTTTCGCCGCGATATCGGCGATCGCGCCGATCGGATCGAATGCGGTGGACGCCGTGCTGCCGCAGGTCGCGACGATGGCGCAGGGCGTCAATCCCGCGGTGAGGTCCGAGTCGATGGCCGCGGCCAGCGCGTCAGGCCGCATCGCGAACGCCTCGTCGTGCGCGACCAGGCGGACGTTGTGATGGCCAAAGCCCGCGAGCAGCGCGGCTTTGTTCACGGAACTGTGACTCTGTGCCGACGTGTAGACGACGAGCGGCCGCGGCTCCGCCTGCAGTCCGCCGCGGCTCAACCCGTACCCGGTCGAGCGCTCCCGCGCGCAGACCAGCGCGATCAGAGTCGATGTGGACGCAGTGTCCTGAATCACACCGCTCCAGGCGGTGGAGAGGCCGCACATCGATCGGAGCCAGTCGGTGACGACCTCCTCGAGCTCGGTCAACGCGGGGCTCGATTGCCACGCGAGTCCGATGACCCCCAGCCCGGTGCTCAGATAGTCGCCGAGGACGCTGGCGAGCGTGCCGTTGCTTGGAAAGTAACCGAAGAAGCTCGGATGCTGCCAATGCGATATGCCGGGCATGACGATGGCGTCGAAGTCGGCCATGATCGCGTCGAACGGCTCGGGTGTCGCCGGCGGCACTGATGGAAGCTGTGCCTTGATGTCGCCGGGCTCCGTTTGCGCGCGCACCGGCCGCGCCGCCACGTTTGCCCGATAGTCCGCGATCCAGTCGATCAGTCGATGGCCGGCCGCACGAAATTCATCCGGTGTCATGGTTGTCGATTCTACAGGTCGGAGGCTTAGGGGACGTTTCGCAGTGCCTGGTTCTTGGTTCTTGGTTTCATGGTCCGTCCTTGGTCCCAGGGCCTCAGTCCGAGAACTTGGCCTCAGTCCGAGAGCGTGGCGGCGGCGAGACAGGGACTACGGACCAGGGACCAAGGAGGGACCATGGACCAAGGGACGGACCAAGAAACCAAGACCGAAGCACCAAGCACCGATCACGGCGCCGGCAGCAGCGCTTCGGCCGCGACGATGCGAAAGTGAGCCGTCGCAAATGGTGCCGACCCCACGCCGTCGTTCAGATCGACGCGGCGATTGGCACCCGGTTCGAAAATGTCCTTGATGTATTCGTGGCGCTCGTCCACCGTCGCGCCGTGTTCGTCCACGTAGGTGGTGATGTAGAGCAAATCGCGGAACGCCACCGCCGCGTTGCTGTTGCGCACGGTCAACGTCCAGTGGACGGAGCCTCGGAAGCCGATGGTGTAGACGGCGCCGCTGACGAGGATGTCGTGTGGCGCGTCGTACGGGCGCTTAGGATCAGCCAGCACGAACGGTCCGCCCTCGACGGCGAAGGGGCGCCGGTGCGCCAGCATCTCCGGCTGCTTAAGCGACACTGCCGCTGCCACGGGTCCGCGATTGTGGTACAGCGAGATCGTTCCGACTCGCGCCCATGCCAGACCCGAGTGAAAGAACACGCTGATGCCGATCAGCCACGCCGCGGTTGTCCGCGCACGTCCCGAATCAAGACGCGCGAACCAATACGCCGCGAACAAGAATGCGATCGGCGCCAGCACGTAGAAGGCGTGCGCTTGCGGCGGCTCCATGACGAACCAGTAACTGGCGTAGACCAGCAGCACGCTCGCGCCGACGAGCGCACGCATCGCGTTCCACTGCGTCCGCAACGCCGGATCCGCCCAGATACGTGACGGCCGCAGCCAGTCCACCGTCATCCACAACGGCTGCACAACGCCCGCAAGCCAGACGATGGCGGCGGCCGGCACCAGCCACAGGTGCTGCCGAAACAGCTCGATGCGTTTGGCGCCATCGGTGCCGATGAAACGGCTCACCTCGAGACTGGCGAAGGAGAAGAACCGCGCCAGCGTCGTCACCACGATCCAGGGACTGACCACGTGGACGTGGAGATTGCGTCCGACGCCACCACTGCCGGCGTCGATTCCGTACCGCAGCAGCGTCGGCACGAGCAGCAGGCCGGGCAGTGCAGCGCCAGCCAGGGCCGCGGCGGCGTTGACGAGCAATGCCCACGCGCCGTCCCGCCAGCGGCTGATCCAGGCGAGACCGAGGTACGGCAGCAGCAGCGGCCACGACATGTGAATCTGCACGAGCCACAGCAGCGCCGCGCCCATCATGGCGTGCGCCATCGGCGACGGGATGCGGCGCAGGCTGAAGACCGGAACCGTTTCGAAGAAGCCGATGAAGAAGACCAGCGCCGCCGGCAGGATGTACGACGTGTTGATCAGATGCGTCGAGAACTGAATCGTCCACGGAATCGTGAGCAGCCATCCCCAGACGAGCCAGCGAGGGAGCGTCGGAAACCGCGTCGACACGTACCACGCGAACACCGCGATGGACGCGAACGACAGCAGGTTCAGCAGCAGGTAGGGCGCTTCAGGCGCAGGGATGATGTTCAGCGGCAGGCCAACCAGCAACGCCTGCAGCGCGCCGGGTATTTCGCTGCGGGTCCAGACGACGTCAGGGCCGAAGAAGGGCCAATGACCGGTCGCGTGATACACGAGACCGAGCAGAAAGATCTGCGTTTCGTCCTCGAAAAAAAACTCGTGACAGAGGCCGAAGACGAGTCGCCAGACGAACAGGGCCGTGAGGGCCGGGATCCAACGTTTCACCCAGACTTATTGTGTCGCAGTTCAGGTCGAACGCTACTAGAGTCGGACGCGACGAACGTAACGTGCGTTCAGTCCGCGTCTGCGAACTTGTAGCCGACGCCCCATGACGTCTGAATCAGCGGCGGCTCCTGCGTGCTGCGTTGAATCTTCCGCCGCAGCCGGCTGACGACCGTGTCGACCGTGCGCTCGGTGACGTCGCTGTCGCCGCTCCAGATCTTCGAGAGCAGCGCGGTGCGACTGAAGACGATGCCGGGGCGTGCCGCGAGCAGATACAGGAGGTCGAACTCCTGCCGAGTGAGCGCGACCGATTCGCCTCGCACCAGCGCCTGACGCCGATCCGCGTCGAGCGTGACATCGCGCGACTTGACCGCTTTGCTGGCCGCCGCGTCCACGCGCTCGTCGAGCCTCGCGTTGCGTCGCAGAATGGCTCCAGCGCGCGCCACCATTTCGCGGACTCCGAACGGCTTGGTCAGGTAGTCGTCGGCGCCGCTCTCGAGGCCGAGGACCTTGTCGGACTCGGTGTCCCTGGCGGTGATCATCAGGATGCCGGCGCCGGTGTTGATGCCGCTGGCTCGAATCGCACGGCAGAGCGTGATGCCGTCCAGGCCCGGCAGCAGGACGTCGAGCACGATGAGGTCGAACCTGATGTCGCGCGCCAGTGTAAGCGCCTCGGCACCGTCGCCGCTGTCAGACACGTGGTATCCGGCCAGCGCCAGATGGAGGTGCAAGAGCTCGCGAATCGAGGGTTCGTCTTCGACGATGAGCACGTGCTTGCGAGTGTCGCTAATCGTATCGCTGGTCATAGGCTGTATTCGTGTCGCCGGCGTGTGACAACAGTGCCGCCCCTGGAGGACACCGGGCCGCAAAGATCCCACGCCAACGCCACATTTCCTCCACATCTTCGGCGTCCAATAGCGTATGCGCAACAGACGAGTGCAAGTGACACGCCAGCTCCTGGGATTGATTGCCGGTCTGGCGCTCGCGCAGGGCGTCGCCAGCGCACAGACGCCGCCGACGCGCATGGACGCGCTGCAGAACCTGAACGGCGCCGTAACCTCGCTCGTGAAACAGGTCTCTCAAAGCGTTGTCCAGGTCATCGTGAGCAGCTACGGTCCAGTAGACGACAGCGGTCGCGCCGACACCGATCTCGTGATCGGCCGTCAGCGGACCATGGGCTCCGGCTTGGTGATCGATGCCGGCGGCTACATCATCACCAACGCTCACGTCGTCGCCAACGCGAGGCGCGTGGACGTCGTGCTGCCCGGACGATCGGCGGAGGAAGGCGTGCGCACGCTGACCAAGGCGCGCGGACGCACGGTGGACGCGAAGGTGATCGGCGTGGCGCGCGAGATCGATCTCGCGCTGCTCAAAGTGGCCGAGACCGATCTGCCGGCGCTGCCGTTCGCCGATTACGACGAAGTCCGTCAGGGCGAGATGGTGTTCGCGTTCGGCAGCCCCGAAGGCCTGCGCGGATCGGTGACGATGGGGATCGTGAGCGCGGTGGCGAGGCAACCGAACCCTGACAACCCGCTCGTCTACGTGCAGACCGATGCGCCGATCAATCACGGCAACAGCGGCGGTCCGCTGGTGAACGTCAAAGGACAACTGGTCGGCATCAACACCTATATCGTGTCCGAGTCGGGTGGCAGCCAGGGAATCGGCTTCGCGATCCCGAGTGCGCTCGTCGAGATGGCCTATCCGAAACTGCAGCGATACGGACACCTGCATCGCGGCGAGGTCGGCATGCTGCTGCAGACGATCACGCCGACGTTGGCAGCCGGGCTCGGCCTGTCACAGGACTGGGGCGTCATGATCTCCGATGTGACGCCGGATGGACCGGCGGAAGCCGCTGGTCTCGAACCGCAGGACATCATCGTCAGCATCGACGGCGAACCAGTGGACGCCTTGCCGCGACTGGGCTTCCAGCTGTTCACGCGCAGCGCGGGCGATCACGTGAAGATCGGCGTGACCCGAGGCGCCGAGACGTTCACCGCGGACGTGGCAGTCACCGAGCGGCCGCACGACTTCGATCGCTTGAGCGATCTGATCGATCCGGCGAAGAGTCTGATCTCGCGGCTTGGCATCCTCGGCGTCGACATCACGGAGGACAATGCGGCCCTGACGGCCAGCCTGCGTGTACCGACGGGAGTGGTGGTGGTGGGACGCACCAAGGAGGACGCGGGATCCGAGGCCGGCCTGCAGACCGGCGACGCGATCCACGGCATCAACGGCGCAGCGGTCACGTCGCTCGAACAGCTGCGATCGGCGGTCGACAGTCTCCAGTCGCGCAGTTCGGTCGTGCTGCAGGTCGAGCGCAACGGTCAGATGACATTTCTCGCGTTCGAGCTCGATTGATCCATCCGGGGTGGCCCGTATAATAGCCATCCCGTGAGCCTGCTCCCTTTTTGTCAGTGGCTGGCCGAGACGCGCGGCAGCGTCGCGCTGCACGAGTCGCTGTACATGTATCCGCTCGTCGAATCGGCGCACGTCCTGACGTTGTGCCTGTTTCTGGGGATGGCGGTCATGTTCGATCTGCGGCTGCTCGGCCTGGCGCTCCGCCGCGTCCCGATGACGGAAATCACCAGGCGGCTCGGTCCCTGGATGGCGGCCGGCTTCGTGGTGATGGTGATCACCGGCGGCCTGCTGTTCTACGCGATTCCGATTCGATCCTACCAGAACATCTTCTTCAGAATCAAAGTCGTGATGCTGATGCTGGCGGGCCTGAACGCGTGGGTGTTTCACGCCACCGTGCACCGGCGTGTCGCCGAATGGGATCGCGATCGGGTGACGCCGAGGGCCGCGCGCCGCGCAGGCGCGGCTTCGCTGGTGCTCTGGGCGGTCATCGTCGTCGCCGGCCGGATGATTGCCTACAACTGGTTCGACTGTGACAAACAGCCGCAGCCGAATGTGGTCAACCTCGCGGCGGGCTGCGTCGTGGAAACGCGTTGATGGACCTGCTGGCTGCGTGCCAATGGCTGGAAGCATCGCCGCTCGGCACGGCGATCCGGACGTCCACCTGGGCGTTCGCGGTGATCGAGTCGGTCCATCTGCTGGCGCTGGCGGTGATTGGCGGCTCGGTGCTGCTGGTCGATTTGCGCATGCTGGGATTTGGTCTGCGCGAGCAACGGGTGCGTGACGTGGCGGGGGAGGCGGCGCCCTGGTTCGTCGGCAGCCTGATCGTGATGCTCGTCACCGGCGCCGGTCTCTTCATCTCCGAAGCGACCAAGTGTTACTACAGCCAGCCGTTTGCAGTGAAGATGATCTGCCTCGCGCTGTCGATTGTGTTCGCGTTCACGGTGCGGCGCAAGGTGACCGGGGCGGAAGAAGGGCGAGTGCGACCGCTTCAATACAAACTGGTCGCACTCGTATCACTGGCGCTCTGGTTCGGCGTCGGCGCCGGCGGGCGCTGGATCGGATTCTCCGGCTAGAAACCGCCGCGTCCGCGCTGTCCCGGCTTGGGCGGCTCGGTCGGATCGGCGCCGTCGGTCGGCGCGCCGGTGCCCGACGACCCCAGGAACAGTTTGCGCCCGTCCGGATAGGTGACGTTGCGGCCGTTGGCGCGATTCTGTGAGTGATCGCGCGCCTGATAGCCGTCCACGACGATTTCGGTGCCGGTGGTCAGCGAGTCGCGGGTGATGCCGCGACGCAGCAGCGTGTTCGGCGTGCCGCCCTCGATCATCCACTCCTCGCATTTGGCGTTCGGCGTGAACTCGCACGGCTTGGGACCCTCGGGCTTGACTATCTCGATGTGGATCCACGCGTGCGGATTCACCCATTCGAGCTTGGTAATCTTGCCTTTCAGCAACACCGGCTTGTTCGGATCGAACTCGCCCCCAAATGCGTGATGCGCCAGAAGCGTTGCCGAACCGGCCAACAGCACGCCACCAGCCAGCACGATCGTCAGTGTTCTACGCATACAGAGCACCCTCACTTAACATTCCTGGATTCTATTACGTGCGCGCACCAGGCACCCCGCACCAGTCACTTCTTAACCCCTTCCGCCTCCCGCAGCCGGGCGCCGCGGAGGATGTCGGTCATCGCGTAATTCCCCTCGTGGCACGCGTACTCATACATGAGGTCGGGGGTGGCGGGCCAGGCCGCTTCGCCTGTCCACGATCGCACCCAGGTGGCCGGATCGTCAATCGTGAACTGATAGCGAATCGTCTGGGCATCGATGCGGCTGATCCGCTCGACGACGTGCAGGTTCGGACTGGATCCCCGGAAGCGCGTCTTGTCGCTGAAGTTGGTGGTGTCCACGACCAGCGTGTCGCCCTCCCAGTGACCGATCGAATCGCCCATCCAGTTCCGGATGCTCTCCGGCGCGTGCGTGCCGTTGATGCGCACGATGCGTGCGTCGTGATTCATCTCGTTGAGGATCATCACGTAAGTCGGCGTCTGCACGATCTGATGGAGATTGTTGTACAGCACCGGCAGTGCCGGTGGGCCTGACGTGGAACCAAAGCCGAGCAGACAGCGCTCGCCGAGCGGCCGGCGTTCAGGGTCGTCGTACGCGCCGGGACCTTCGAGTCCGGGATCGTCTTCCCGCGAGTCGGAGGTCGGACGCGCAAATCGCGCCGCCGCCCGTTGGCGTGCCTGCGGAGTCAGCGAAGGCACCCGCCCGTCGGGTGGATCGACGATGATCGACATCCGCTTCTGACCGTCGATCTGGAAGTACTGGGTGCCGGAGTCGATCCAGAAATTGTTGTAACCGCCGACGTTGCCGGCCGCTCCGACCGAGCCGTCGCCGCCAACGGGTGGCGCGGGTCGCGTACCGCTGCTCGGCAGCGCGGCGCGCTCGATCCGGTTCTCGGTTTGCTGCTCGAGTCGGGCCGCTTCGGCATCGGTGAGCACCAGCGGCGTTCCGGCCGGCCGTTCGAGCGGCGTCAGCGTCGCGATGTCGTAGGTGCCCTGGAGATCGGGGTGACCGTCAGGCGTCCGGAGGCCGGCCTCCGCAGCGGTCGATCGTGGCGCCGCAGTTTTCGCAGCTGGTTGCGCCGTCTGCGCCGCCACCGTCAGCGGCGCGAGCCACGCCAGGGCCGCCACGATCGCGCATCCGCCGGGCGACGCGACGTTGTGCAATCGCATGTGCTCTGCCTATTTCGTCAGCGGCTTCTTGCGGAACGCGCCGTACATCAGTTCCTCGACGAACTCCACGCACTTGAAGTCCATCAGTTGCGCGTTCTTCTCCTGGCGGCGGTACAGCGGCACGCTGATCTTCCACGGGCGCGAGAATGTCTTCGGATCCTCGATCGTCGCTTCGTAGGCAATCACATCCGGGCTGGTGCGCGTGTAACGCTCGACGACGTGGAGCTTGTCGCTGTGATGGTTGCCGGCGCGATCGAACCAGGTCTCTTCGTTGAAGCCGGTGACGTCGATGACCAGCGTGTCGCCGTCCCACTTGCCGACCGATTGTCCCATCCACGAATCGACCGGCGCCGGACCCGGGTCCTTCAAGTAGATGTTGCGAACCGCGCCGGCGTACTCGTACGCGAAGAAAATCGCCTTGGTGCTCTCGAAAATCTGAAACGGATAGGGCATGTAGGTTGCGCGCGGCACGCCCGGGAGGTAGCACTTGATCTCGGGATCCCGCGTCAGCCAGTTCTCCTGGTTCTCTTTCTTCTTCGCGAGCGCCGCGGGCAGGTACGGAATCTCACCGCCTTCGACGATGCCCATCCCCGGCGGGACCGAACCAACCGCACCCATCGCGAGAACCGCAGCGGCGGGCACCGGGCCATAGGGTCCCGGCCGAAGCGCCAGCGCCGGTCGCGCCATGTGCGCTTCGATGTCGTAGTTCGCTTCGTTCAGCGCCTGCCAGATGCCGTTCAAGTCCGGCTTGCCGTCCGCGAGACGCGGCGGGCGGTAGCCGCCGGCGGTCTGACCCGATATCGGTGCGCCCTCGAACAGGACGGCCGCCATCACCGCTGCAGCCGCCGCGACGATCAACGTCTTCACCGCAGTTTGCATTTGACAGGTCCCATCCCCGGGGGTCGAATATACGGCAATCGGCATCGAGAAGGGAAGCCATAAGCCACGTGAGCGCGACCCGTCGGATCGAGCATCAATCTGAATTCGGCTGCTGGGAAATGTGCCGTGGAGAACCGGCCCCGGGCCTGCGCGGTTACGTGCGCGAGTACACAGGCTGGTTCGAGCACATGGCGAGCCCGCTCTGCCGTCGCGAGCTGCCGACCGAGATTGTCCCGGTCATCATCAACTTCGGCGCCCCGATCCGCATCTTCGAGCAGAGCGACCCGACTCGCTGGACCGACGTCGACAGTTTTGCCGCCGGACCCTACGACACCTATGTACTGGTCGGATCGGCAGGACCATCGGGCGGAGTGCAGATCAATTTCACCATGCTGGGCGCGCGCCTGTTTCTCGGCCGTCCGCTGGTTGATCTCACCAACCGCGTTGTCGCGCTGGACGATCTGTTCGGCGCCGGCGCGGAGCGGCTGCGCGGCGAGCTTCATGACGCTGGCACGTGGCCGGCACGCTTCGCGATCCTCGATCGCGAGATCGGCGCGAGGATCAGCGCCGCTCGTTCGCTGCCGCCGGCGGTGGTCTGGGCCTGGCGCCGCCTGACGGCGACGGGCGGTCGCGTCAGCATCGGCGCGATCGTGGCCGACGCCGGCTGCAGCCAGAAGCATTTCATCGCGCAGTTCACGGAGCATATCGGTCTGACACCGAAAGTGATGTCGCGCGTGCTGCGCTTTGGCGCCGCGGTCGACGCACTGAAGACTCGAGGCGCCCGTTTCCGGCTCGCCGATATCGCCGCTGACTGCGGTTACTTCGACCAGGCGCATTTTTCGCGCGACTTCCGCGCGTTCGCCGGTGTCAGCCCCAGCGCACTGCTTCGTGCCGCTCTTCCCGACGAAGGCGGGTTCGCCGTCACCCGGTAAAATTCGTCCAAGACAGGCCCTCGGCACTCGACTAGCCTGTCGTCATGAACATATCTCCCGCGTTCCGCTACGAGGATGCGCCGGCCGCGATCGACTGGCTGGTGCGGGCCTTCGGCTTCGAAAAAAAGAGCATCGTCGAGGCTCCTGACGGCGGCATCGCTCACGCCGAACTGCGACTTGGCACCGGCGTGATCGCACTCAACTCGGCGCACCGGATTGCGGGCAATCCGTGGTCCGAAGTTCGGCAGGGCGTCTATGTCTGTCTTGCAGATGTGGACCGTCACCACGACCGCGCCAAAGCAGCCGGCGCCGACATCGCCTCGCCGCTCAAGGATCTCGAGTACGGTTCGCGCGAATACGCGGTGCGCGACTGCGGAGGCCACCTCTGGAGTTTTGGAACCTATGCGATGGCCAAGCCAGGAGACGAGCCCAACATGTTTGTCGGACTGCACTACGAAGACAGCCGCGCGGCGGTTGCCTGGCTCTCGAAGACATTTGGGTTCGTGAGCGCCTTCGAAGTGGCGGCGCCTGGCGGCTCGCTCGCGCACGCCGAGATGCGGCTGGCGGAAGACACCTTGATGATCGACTCCGGCCCGAGGGATCCGCGGATCTGGGGCGAAGACGCGCAGGCGCTCTACGTGTATGTGGCGGATCCCGATGCGCATTACGCGCAGGCGACGATGGCGGGTGCCACGATTGTCCGTCCACTCGAACAGACGCCGTGGGGTTCGCGCGGCTACTACGCGAGGGATCCGGGCGGCTTTTTGTGGGGATTCAGCACCTACCGGCCGCAGGCCTGACGTCCGGAATCACGAGGTCAGGTTCGGCGCCGGCAACGCCTCGAGCCACTGATGCGCGGCACTGACATCCGCGGCGGTCAATTCGTGACCACCCGGCTGCCAGATCGTCGTGACGTCCGCGCCAGCCGCGCTCAGCAGCGCCGCCAGCCGTTCGACCTGTGCGATCGGGACGATCGGATCGCGCCGCCCGCTCGAGATCAGCACCGGTGTCCGATGCAGGACGGCCGCTGCATCGGGCTCGAACGGCACCATCGCACTGAACAGAATCGCGGCGGCAAGCACTCCAGGGTCGCTGAGCAGGACGCTGGCGGCGACGTTGGCGCCGTTCGAGAAACCAACCGCGACGACTCGCGCCGGATCGAACCGGTAGTGCGCCGCGGCAGTCTTGACGAACTGCACCAGCGCGATGGTTTGGCGATGCAGGTCGTCGAGATCGAAAACGCCTTCGGCCAGGCGCCGAAAGAAGCGAGGCATGCCACGTTCGAGGACGCGCCCTCGCGGGCTAAGGACGCCGGCCGCAGACGACAGCCTCGCGGCGATCGGCAGCAGATCCTGTTCGTCGCCGCCGGTTCCGTGCAGCAGCAACAATACCGGCGCCGCCGGAGCGGTCGGCGGTTGAAACACATGGACGAATCCCAGATCAGCCATTCCTCGCTCACCACCGATCATCGCGGCTCACCGGCTGTTCAAGAACGAGGCGCATGCGCTTCGCCAAGCGGCGGCAGCGCCTCTTCGATGACTGGGCGGCGGGACTCGAGCCACGGCGGCAGCACCAGCGATTCGCCGAGATGGGCCGGGTCCTCGTCGGCGGCGAATCCGGGGCCTTCGGTCGCGAGCTCGAACAGCACGCCGCCCGGTTCCTTGAAGTACACCGACTTGAACCAGAACCGATCGATCACCTCGGTCGGATGGGAGCCCGCGTTCAGCACCATCGTCCGCATCGCGAGTTGATGCGCGTCGTCCTCTACGCGCCAGGCAAGATGATGGACGGCGCCGACGCCCCAGGCGCCGCGCCTGGCGTCGGCGGCTTCGCGAATGTCGATGCTGCCGGCGGCATCGCCGAATCCGTATCGAGTCCAGCCGTGCTCGGCTCCGATTACCTGAAAGCCGAGCACGCCGGTCAGGAACGCGGCGGTTTTGGCGACGTCGCGCTCCCAGATCTGCGCGCCGAAGAGCCCGCGGATCTGTCGCTCGCCGGGCACCGGTCCGCCATCCCACGGCGTGAAGCGGCGCGCGCCGGCTGGCCGTTCCACGAGCGCCAGCTTGAGGCCGTGTGGGTCGACCAGCGGCAGCACACGGTCGCCGAAACGTGTTTCGACAGCGCCTGGTCGCCCACCGTATTTCTCGAGTCGTTGACCCCAGTAGTCGAGGCTACCGGCCGGAATCTCGAGGCTGACTTCGAGCGCAAGTCCGTGTCCCGGTTGAGGCGGCGCGACCTGCGTCCACGGAAAGAACGTGAGGTCGGTCCCCGGGTGACCCTCCGCGTCGGCGTAAAACAGGTGATACGTGCCGGGGTCGTCCTGGTTGACGCTTTTTTTCACGAGACGCATGCCGAGGACGCCCGCGTAGAAGTCCAGGTTCTGCTGCGGCGGACCTGCGATCGCCGTGATGTGATGAAGGCCGTGGACTGATGCCATGAGGCATGGTGGCAGATCGCGGGGACTGTGGTCCAATGAGCCGTGCGTCGTGCCGTCAAAGTTGCGATTGAGCAGTCGCTGGCGCTGCCAATCGCGGCGGTGCTGGCGCTGGTGTGGGCCAATACGTTCAGTCTCAGCTACCAGCAGTTCGCGCACGCGCTCACTTTTCCAATCAACGACATCGGGATGGCGTTTTTCTTCGGCCTGGCCGCGAAGGAGGTCGTGGAGGCGAGGGCGCCTGGCGCCGCGCTGGACACCTGGCGTCGCGCTGCCATGCCGGTCGTGGCGGCGGTCGGCGGGATGGTGACTCCGGCGTTGCTGTTCGTGTTGCTGGCGCACTCGACCAGCCACGATCAGCTACTGCGCGGCTGGGCCATTCCATGCGCCACCGACATCGCTTTCAGCGCGATGGTCGCGCGATCAATCTTTGGCCGTCACCCGGCGGTTCCGTTCCTCCTGCTCCTGGCAATCGTGGACGATGCGCTGGGCCTGGTGGTGCTGGCGCTGTTTTACCCCGCGCACGAGCTTCACGTCACCATCGCGATCGTCCTGATGGCGGCGGCCGTGTCGATCGCCTTTCTGCTCAGGCACAATCACGTACGGGTCTTCTGGCCTTACGTGTTTATCGGCGGGGCGTTTTCGTGGTTGGCACTATTCTGGGGCGGCCTCCATCCAGCGCTGGCGCTGGTGCCAATCATCCCGTTTCTGCCGCGCGCGCCGCACGACCCCGGGCTTTTCGTCGAAGCGCCTCCATACGCGCACGATGCGCTGAGTGAATTCGAGCACCGCCTGCGCCTGCCGGTCCAGGCGGTGCTGTTCCTGTTCGGCCTCGCCAACGCCGGTGTGCCACTCGGGTCGTGGGGCGCCGGGACCTGGACGGTGCTGACGGCGGTTCTGGTCGGGAAGCCGCTTGGAATCGGCCTGGCTGTCGCGCTTGCGGTGGCGGCGGGGCTGCAGCTACCCGCGCAGCTACGCTGGCAGGACATCGTGGTCGTCGGTTGCGCAGCCAGTATCGGCTTCACGGTCGCGCTATTCTTCGCGACCGCGGCGTTTCCGCATGGTGAAACTCTGGCGGCGGTCAAAACGGGTGCGTTGCTGAGTATCGCGGGCGCCGGTATGGCGATCGCGGCGGCGAAAATTCTCGGTGCTGGACGTTTCAGGGCTTTGCGGGCGGAATATCCTTCACGATGAAGACGCGCTCGCCGGGCTTGATGAGGCCGAGCTCGCGCCTCGCGACTTCTTCGATGGCCGTGGGATCTTCGCGGAGCCGACGCGCTTCCTCTCGCAGGCGCGCGTTCTCGACGCGCTGATGCACAATGGTCGCGGCGAGCCGCTCGCCTTCCTGGCGGGCCCGCAGGATCGCCAGCAGACCGCGCTCGCCGACCAGGCCGTCCACGACGATGACCGAGGCGACGAAGAGGAGGGCCAGCTGTACCAGCCGCCGGTTGAGTTGCGTCGGCGGTTTGGGTTGTGGGGCCCGGCGTCTGGGCGTCTTCGGTGATTCTTGCTGCTGCGGCACGCGTGCAAGACAGTACAACAACTCTCCGAGAAGTACAAGGCCATCAATGACTGATCTGGTCCTCGTCATGACGACAATGCCCGGCGATCATCGCGCGGAGGAGCTCGCGCGCACGCTGATCGACGAACGACTCGCGGCCTGCGTGACCGTCGGCGCGCCGATGACCTCCACCTATCCGTGGAAAGGACAGGTCGAGACCTCGACGGAGCGTCAGCTGCTGATCAAGACGCTGCGCTCGTGTTTGCCGGGGCTCGAGGCGCGGGTCCGCGCATTGCATCCGTACGAGGTGCCGGAATGGCTGACCCTCGAGGCTCGCGGCAGCGACGGCTACGCGCGCTGGGTTACGACTGCCGTCGCCGGTGGTTGATGAATTCGATCAGCATCGGCAGTACCGAGACGAAGACGATGCCAATGGTCACGAGCGAGAAGTTGTTGCGGATGATCGGTACGTTGCCGAACAGCCACCCCGCACCGAGGCAGACCGTCACCCAGGCGGTCGCGCCGACGATGTTGTTGAGCACGAACACCGTTCTCGACATTCGCGCCGCGCCCGCAACGAAGGGGATGAAAGTGCGGAGGATCGGCATGAAGCGGCTGAGGATGACCGCCTTGCCGCCATACGTCTCGAAGAACGCGTGCGCGCGATCGAGATACTCCTTGTTCAGCAGGCGGAATCCCTGGCTCGTGCTCGTGAATACCCGCGGACCGATGAACCGGCCGATGGAGTAGTTGACGGTATTCCCGGCGAAGGCCGCGAACACCATCAGCGCCCAGGTGGCCGGGGCATTCAGCACCCCGGTTGCGCACAGCGCTCCAGTCGCGAAGAGCAGGGAGTCGCCCGGCAGGAACGGCGCGACCACGAGCCCCGTTTCAGAGAAGACGATCACGAACAGGATGCCGTAGACCCAGGTGCCGTAGACGCGTACGAACTCCAGCAGATGCCGGTCGAAGTGGAGCAGGAAGTCGATCACTGGGCTAGACGGGGGCTAGACGAGGGCCAGAGCCTGGGTGAGATCGTCCTTGAGATCGTCGATGTCTTCGATCCCGGCCGAGATTCTGACGAGCCCATCGGTGATGCCGATCGCGGCGCGGTGCGCGGCGGGGACCGACGCGTGGGTCATCGTCGCCGGATGCGAAATCAGGCTCTCCACGCCGCCCAGACTTTCGGCCAGCGCGAGGAGACGCACGGCGTTCAGCAGGCGCCGGGCCGCTTCGAGCGATCCGAGGTCGAACGCCAGCATGCCGCCGAATCCGTTCATCTGGCGCTTGGCCAGCTCGTGCTGGGGATGTGACGGCAGGCCCGGGTAGTGCACCTCCCGGACCTTCGGATGCGCGCTCAGAAACTGAGCCAGCGCGAGGCCGTTGGCGTTGTGCTGCTGCATGCGCAGCGTGAGCGTCTTGGTGCCGCGCAGCACCAGCCACGAATCGAACGGGCTCAGGATGGCGCCTTCGGCGTTCTGCACGAAGGTCAGCCAGCTGATGTCGTCCTCGCGTACCGCGACCACGATCCCGCCGACGCTGTCGCTGTGACCGTTGAGGTATTTCGTCGTGCTGTGGGTGACCAGGTCGGCGCCGAACTCGATCGGCCGCTGCAGGTACGGGCTCGCAAAGGTGTTGTCCACGACCAGCCGGACATTGTGCTTGTGCGCGAGGTCCGCGGCGGCGCGCAGGTCGGTCAGACCCATCAGCGGATTGGTCGGCGTCTCGACGAAGAGAAGTTGCGTATTCGGCCTGATGGCCCGCTCCACTTCTTCCAGCTTCGAGGTGTCCACGTAACTGAAACACAGCTGGTAGCGGGTCAGCACCTTGTCGAAGAGCCGGAACGTGCCGCCGTAGGTATTGTCCGAGACGACCACGTGATCGCCAGCCTTCAGCAGCGTGGCGATGGCCCCGATTGCGGCCATCCCCGAGGCGAACGCGAAACCGGCCTTGCCGCCCTCGATCGCCGCGAGGTTACGCTCGAGCGCCATGCGCGTCGGATTCTGGGTCCGCGCGTACTCGAAGCCCTTGTGCTGGCCGAGCGCATCCTGGACGTAGGTGGAGGTCTGGTAGATCGGCGTGATGATGGCGCCGGTCGAGGGATCGGGTTCCTGTCCGGCGTGCAGACAGATAGTACTGAAGCGCGCGTTTGGTTTGAGCTTCACGATCCAGCAACGATACATGTTTTAATATCGCGAAGTCCACGCATGCACCCTCGATGATGCCCGCCCATGAGTAAGCGCCCGATTCCAGCCCTCGCCGATCGGCGTCACGGAGTGAAAGGCGCGTTGTTACACACGCTGCCGGGCCGGTCGATCGTCATCGGCCTGGTCGTCAAGGCGCTGGTGTCGCTGGTCGGGCTCGCGCTCGGTCACGTGCCGACCTTCTTTACGGTCGTCGACACGGTCGCCGGTCTGGCGGTGGCAGCCGGCCTGGTCTATTTCGCATTCCGGCTCACGGTCCTCGCCAAGCGCAGACTGCTGTGGCGGGTCAGGCGGAAGCTGATCCTCTCGTACGTCTTCATCGGTTTCGTACCGGCGCTGCTGCTGGCGGCGTTCTCGTTGCTGGTCGGGTTCCTGTTGTTCTACAACTTCAGTTCGTACCTGGTGCAGAGCCGGTTGCGCGCGCTGAGCGAGCAGGCGCGGTTTCTGGCTCAGGGTACGGCGCTCGAAATTCAGCGGTCGGGCGGGCGCGACGTTGCGAGCATCATCTCGCACCGGCAGGCGAACGCCGACGGCGAGTACCCGGATACTTCGATCGCGGTCGTCTCCGTGAACCGCCAGTGCGACGCCGTGGGCGCGGACGCGTCCGCCCGCTCACCGCTGCCGCCGGACTTCCGCCGCCTGACCTCCGGACCGTGGGCGCATGTCGATCCGCCGCGCGAGATTCCCGCGTGGATCACCTGCGACGGGTTCTCAGGCGTGCTCGCCTACACGCACCGTCGTGCCGACGGCGCCACCGACACGCATCTGCTGGTGCGCGGCGTCGCGTTTCCCGACGCCGCCCGCCCGGCCTACGCCGTCATCGTCGACCTGCTCGTGAACGACGCCATCCGCCGGCAACTGTGGAAGGACACCGGCGTCGACCTGAAGACGGTCACTGCGTTGCCGCCGCAGCGCGGCAACGACACCCAACCGATGACCGGCCGCGACGGCGACGACGCCGACGCAGCCTCGGCCGCGCCTGCGACGAACATTCGAAGCCTGCCCAGCCTGATGGAGTACCGCGACTGGGCGACCGGCGCGCCCGGGTCGCTGATGGTGACCACCGCGCTGAGCGTCGGCGAACTCTACGATCGCATCTCGGCCGCTCAGGGCAGCGTTGGCGGCCGGACGTTCGGTCAGAACCTGCTGCTGGTGCTGTTCGTGATCGGCGCGCTCTTTCTCATCATCCAGGCAATGGCGCTGATCGCCGGCTTCGCGCTCGCCAAGTCGCTGACCGGATCGGTGCACCAGCTGTTTACCGGCACCGAGCGGGTGCGCCAGGGCGACTTCACGCACAAGATCGCGATCAAGACCGAGGATCAGCTCGGCGAGCTGGCCGGATCGTTCAACTCGATGACCGCGAGCATCGAGGATCTACTGCGCCAGGCCCAGGAGAAGAAACGGCTGGAAGAGGAACTGCGTATTGCGCACGAGATTCAGATGTCGCTGTTGCCGCAGGGACCGTTGACGATGCCCGGGCTGTCGGTGACGGCCCTGTGCGTCCCGGCACGTGAAGTCGGCGGCGACTACTACGATTTCCTGCCGCTCGACGACCATCTGGTCGGCGTGCTCATCGCTGACGTCTCGGGCAATGGCACGTCGGCCGCTCTCTACATGGCCGAACTGAAGGGCCTGGTGTTGTCGCTCAGCGAAATCCATACCTCGCCGCGTTCGATGCTGATTGCCGCCAATCGCATCATCGCCGCGCACCTCGACGCGCGCAGCTTCATCACGATGACCTACGCCGTGATCGACATGCGGGCGCGAACCATGACCTACGCGCGCGCCGGACACACGCCGTTGATCTTCGTGCCCGGCTGCCGAGGCCCGCGGACCGCGCAGATCCTGGTGCCGGACGGAATGGTGGTCGGGCTCAAGCTCGATCACGGCGAGATGTTCGAGCGTCATCTGCACGAGGAAACGATTCCGCTCAACCCGGGCGACGTCTGCCTGTTCTTCACCGACGGCATCAGCGAGGCGATGAACCCGCACGACGATCTGTTCGGTGAGGCGCGCCTCGGGCAATTCGTCGAGCGCCACGCCGACCTGCCGTCGGAAGAGCTTCGCGAGCGGATGCTCCGCGAGATCGCCGCCTTCGTCGGCGACGCGCCGCAGCACGACGACATGACCATGATTCTGCTGAAGGTGGACGATGCGCCGGTGAACGAGCCGATCAGCGCCGAGCTCGCGGCGATCGCGAAGTAACATGTCCACGGATCTGGTCGTCATCTTCCGCACGCACTCCGACATCGAGGCACAGGTGGTCCGGGGATTGCTCGAGGCTCACGGCGTGATGTCGGTGATCTCGTCGGACGTCCTGCGCTCGATTTTTCCGCTTTCGGTCGAGGGGCTCAGCGAGGTCCGGATTGCGGTGAGTGCCGGCGACGCGGAGGACGCGCAGCGCATCATCGACAGCCATCGCACCGAACTCAAAAGCGGACAGGTGGTCCGGCTTCGCGACGAGTTCGACGGGCTGCAGCAGGCGATTGGCTATCGCTTCCGCGATCGCGGCACGCTCGAACACGCGATGACGCACACTTCGCGCGCCAACGAGGACGTCAGCGGCGGCGTGCGCGACAACGAATCGCTCGAGTTTCTGGGCGACGCGCTGCTCGGATTCGTGATCGCCGATGCGCTGTTCCGCGAGTTTCCGGAGTTCGACGAAGGAGAGAAGTCCAAGACCAAGGCGTCGCTGGTGTCCACGGCGACGCTGGCGCGGCAAGCCGAGCGTCTCAGTCTGGGCGAGCACCTCCTGCTCGGGCGCGGTGAAGAGAAAACCGGCGGCCGCCAGAAGCAGGCGCTGCTGGCCGACGGCTACGAAGCGCTGATCGCGGCGATTTACGTGGACGGCGGCATCGAGCACGCACGGGCCTTCATTCTCCGGGAATTTGCGGCAATGCTCGAGGTGGTCCGGCGGGATGGGGCCGGCGGTCAGGACTACAAGTCCGAGTTGCAGGAGCTGCTTCAGGCCCGCGACCGCGCGCTGCCCGAGTACCGGGTGGTAGCGACGGCCGGCCCCGATCATCGGAAGTCGTTCGAGATCGAAGTGACCGTGGCGGGGGAGCCTCTCGCCTCGGCAACCGGGCCGAGCAAGAAAGGAGCGGAGCAGGACGCGGCCCGCGCGGCGCTCGAGAAGCTGAAGAGCGCCTAGCGCGCCGGGCGCACGACGGGCGCGGAACTCTGTGCCGTCTCGCGCGCTGACGCTAATCGATCTCGATGATGCCCGAGGAGGGACCGCCCGCCATCGCGAACGCGGGCTCGGTGGTCGCGGGTGCGGGGCTTGGTGTCGGATCGGCCGCTGGCGGCAACCGCGGCAGTGCGTAGCGATGGACCTCGCGCGCGACATCGTCTTCGGCGGGCGCGGACGGACGGCAGTGGAGGCGCACCCAGACCCGCAGCAGCGGATCGGTGAAGGTGTAGCGCTTCTGCCGCGAGGTCACCAGGTCCACGTCTTCGAGCCAGGACAGATAGTCCTTGGTCGAGCCGGGCGTTCGCCGCAAACGCTGCGAGATTTCGGTCAGCGTCAGTCCTTCTTCCTCGCCGAGGATCTCGAGAATCGCCTTCAGTGCGCCGTAGCCGCGGGCGCGGTGCAGGCGGAGCTCGTACGAATAACCGCAGGTGGCGGCGAGCTTGCCGTGCGGCGAGAGCAGCGCCGAGAGTGCGCTGATCGCATCGCCGCTGCCGGGACCGCCGTGATCCCGCAGCGCGGCGAGCTCGTCGGCGATCGCCCGGACGTACATCGGCCGGCCATCGGCGAGGCTGAGGACCGTGCGCGACAGGAAATCCGCCTCGTGGGCATCCTCGGCCCCGGATCCGCCCGCGGTCAGCGGTCCGAGAATATCGAGGGTGTCCTCGGCCGTCAGCGACGGGATGTGCATCACCTCGAAACGCGCCGGACAGTCGCGGAGCAGCCGGAGCGTCCGGGCGGTGTAGCGGCTCGTGAGCACGAAACGGTTAGGACTCGCGGCGATGCTGTCGATGAAATCGCGCAGCACGCGACGCAGGCCGGGAAAGCTCTCGAAGGTCCGCAGTTCGTGGAACTCGTCGAGCAGGAAGGTCGCCGGCTCGCTGGCGGAGGTGCGGGCCCGGGTGAAAAATGCGAGCGCCGCGTCGAACGCGGCGCGGGCGTTGGCCGGCGGCGTATCGCTGACCGGGAACGGCGAAACCGCCGCGATCGCGTGCAGAAAACGTTCGGGCGTCGTCGCGGTGCGCTCGACGTCGATGAACTGCACCGAGGTGCGGCCGCGATCGCGCAGTTGCTGGAGCAGGGTGGTTCGCCCGCTGCCGCATCCGCCGAGCAGCACCGGAATGCGCGAGGGCGAAGCCTCGTAAGCGGCCGCGACACGGCGAGCCAGGGCGGTACGCGGAGTCAGCATTCGGGTCCCTCACGCATCGGGATGCGCAAACCTTCGCGTTCGGCGGTGGCAATGGCGCTGGCGTAGCCGGCGTCGGCGTGTCGCAGCACGCCGATGCCCGGATCGCACGACAGCACGCGTTCGAGTCGTTCGTCCGCGTCGGTGGTGCCGTCGGCGACGATCACCATGCCGGCGTGCAACGAGTAGCCGATGCCGACGCCGCCGCCGTGGTGCATCGACACCCAGGTGGCGCCGCTCGACGTATTCAACAGGGCATTCAGGACCGGCCAGTCGGCGATGGCATCGCTGCCGTCGCGCATGCCCTCGGTTTCGCGGTTGGGCGATGCCACCGAACCGGTGTCGAGATGATCGCGGCCGATGACGATCGGCGCGTGCAGGCGGCCCTCGCGGACCAGTTCGTTGAGGCGCAAGCCGAACCGGGCGCGCTCACCGTAACCGAGCCACAGGATGCGGGCCGGCAGTCCCTGGAACGGGACCCGCTCCTGGGCGAGGTGAATCCACCGCACCAGCGCTTCGTCGTGCGCGAACATCTCGAGTGCGGCTTCGTCGGTCACGTGGATGTCATCCGGGTCGCCGGACAACGCCACCCAGCGGAATGGTCCCTTGCCTTCACAGAAGAGTGGCCGGATGTACTCGGGGACGAAACCGGGGATGTCGAATGCATTGCTGACGCCGGCCAGCCTGGCCTGGGCGCGGATGTTGTTGCCGTAGTCGAACACGATTGCGCCGCGCTGCCGCAATGTGAGCATCGCGCGCACATGATCCGCCATGGCCGCCATCGAGCGGGAAATATATTCGTCCGGCTGACGTTCGCGGAGCCGTCCGGCCTCGGCGAGCGGGATGCCGTTGGGCACATAGCCGTTGAGCGCGTCGTGCGCGGAGGTCTGGTCGGTGACGACGTCTGGAGTGACACCACGGGCGACGAGTTCAGGCAGCACGTCCGCGGCGTTGGCGCGCAGGCCGATCGAACGGCCGACACCGTCGCGCTTCCACGCGTCGACGCGTCGCAGCGCTTCGTCGAGGCTGTCGGTCGACTCGTCCAGATACTTGGTCGCCAGACGCTTCGCGATGCGTGCGGGATCCACCTCGATCACGAGCGCCGCGGCGCCGTTCATGACCGCCGCCAACGGCTGGGCGCCGCCCATGCCACCGAGTCCGGCGGTGACGACGAGCCGGCCGGACAGGCTGCCGCCGAAGTGCTGACGGCCGACCGCGGCGAGCGTCTCGTAGGTGCCCTGCACGATGCCCTGGCTGCCGATGTAGATCCAGCTGCCGGCTGTCATCTGTCCGTACATCGTGAGGCCGCGGTGTTCGAGATCGCGGAAGGTTTCCCACGTGGCCCAGGCCGGCACCAGCATCGCGTTCGAGATCAGCACTCGCGGTGCGCCTGGGTGGGTCTGAAAGACGCCGACCGGTTTCCCCGATTGCACCAGCAGCGTCTCATCATGTTCGAGTGTCGTCAGCACGCGCACGATGGCGTCGAACGATTCCCAGTTGCGCGCCGCCTTGCCCGAGCCGCCGTAGACGACAAGGTCGTCGGGCCGCTCGGCAACGTCGGGGTCGAGATTGTTCATGAGCATCCGGAGCGCGGCTTCCTGCTGCCAGCCCTTGCAGGTCAGCGCGGTGCCCCGCGGCGATCGAATGATGCGAGTGGCGGTGGTCATGAACGGATCGACGTCGAAAGACTAGACCTTAAGAAGCGGCGCGAACGATGTCAATTTGAAAATGAAATATTTTTCACTTGACTAGAACGGCGCACGAGGCTTGGAGCGCGCCGGATGCGATCAGCCGGGCGATCAGCTCGATGTCAGGAGCCGGCGAGCGGTCGTGGTCGAGCGTCGGCACCGACGATCGCACGAGCGCGTGGACGCCGGCGAGCGGCGGCGAGGTCTGCAGCGGCGCGAGCAGGTCGATGGCCTGGCACGCGCAGAGAATTTCGATCGCCACGACTTCGCGGGCGCGCGACACCGAGCAGTCCGCCTTCAGTGCGGCGGTCATGCTCATGCTGACGTGATCTTCCTTGTTCGCCGAAGTCGGAATGGTGTCGACGCCGGCCGGATGGGCCAGCGATTTCATCTCGGAGGCGATCGCCGCGGCGGTGACCTGCGCCATCATCAGGCCCGACTGCAAGCCGCCATCGCGGGTGAGAAAAGCCGGCAGCCCGCTGAGCGTCGGATCGACCAGCCGATCGGTACGGCGTTCGCTGATGGTCGCCAGCGGGACAATCGCCGCGGCCAGGAGATCGGCGGCGATGGCGATCGGCGCGCCGTGGAAGTTGCCGCCGGACACGATGTCGCCGCTGTCGGCGAACACCATCGGGTTGTCGGTCGCGCTGTTGATCTCGACCTCGAGCGTCTCGCGGACGAACCTCAACGCTTCGCGGACCGCACCGTGCACCTGGGCTGCGCAGCGGAGTGAATAGGCGTCCTGGACCTTGCCGCAGTGCTCGTGCGAGTGGTTGATGCCGCTGTTGCGCATCAGCGCTTCGATGTTGCTCGCTGAGAGTCGTTGCCCGGCGAACGGCCGTGCCGCGTGAATGCGCGCCTCGAACGGGTGGATTGATCCGCGCAGGGCGTCGATTGAGAGCGCGGCAGCGATATCGGCGGCTCGCGCCACCTGATCGGCGCCAGCCAGCGCCAGCGCGAGGACCGCGGTCGAGGGTTGCGTGCCGTTGATGAGCGCGAGCCCTTCCTTGGGTCCGAGCCGCACCGGCGTCAGCCGCGCCTTGCTCAATGCCTCGGATCCTGAAATGCACGACGTCGAACCCGGAACCCACGGAGTTCGACGCGCCTCGCCACCACTCTCTCCACGCCCTTCTCGATGCGAGTCCTCGTCGCTCTCAGCATCGGGCAGGGCCTCGCCCTCGCCGATGAGGACCAGCGCCAGATGGGCCAGTGGTGCGAGGTCGCAGCTCGCGCCCACTGATCCGCGTGACGGCACGCGTGGGTGAACGCCGGCGTTGAGCAGGGCGATCAGTGCCTCCAGTGTGGCGACACTGATCCCCGAGAACCCCTTGGCGAGGACGTTGGCGCGCAGCGCCATGGTCGCGCGCACGGTGCGCGCCGGCAGCGCGTCGCCGAGTCCGGCAGCGTGGCTGCGCAACAGATTTAGCTGCAGTGTTTCGAGCGCGTCCGGCGCGATCTTGACATCAGCGAACGAACCAAAGCCGGTGTTGATGCCGTAGGCCGGTTCGTCGCCTCCGGCCCGTTGCTCGACCACCCTCCGCGCGGCGGCCACGCGATCGCGAGCAGCGGCGGTGAGCGCGACCGGCTCACGGCGGTCGGCGATCGCCAGCAACTGTTCGAGCGTCAAAGTGGCGCCGTCTAGGAGAATCATGAACCGAAGTAGAATCTTAATCCATGAATCTTGTCGTGTTGGGCGCGCAGTGGGGCGACGAAGGCAAAGGAAAGATTGTCGACCTCCTCACCGCGCATTTTGCGATTGTCGGGCGTTATCAGGGCGGGCACAACGCCGGCCATACCGTGTACGTCAACAGGACGAAGTTCATCCTCCGGCTGATCCCGTCGGGCATCCTGCACCCCGGCGTCATCTGTGCGATCGGCAACGGCGTGGTGATCGATCCGCAGGCGCTGTTTGCCGAAATCGACGAGCTCTCGAAGAACGGCATCGACACCGCCGACCGCATCGTCGTCAGCGACAAGGCGCACCTGATTCTGCCGTATCACCGCGATCTCGATCTGCTGGCGGAGGCGCGACGCGGCGAGCGCAAGATCGGCACGACCTCTCGCGGAATCGGACCCGCGTACGAAGACAAGATCGCGCGTCGCGGCATTCGCGTCGGCGACCTGGCCGATCCCAAGGGCCTCGAGCAGAACATCCGCGACAACGTCAACGCCCGCAACCGTCTGGTCCAGGACAGCACGATGGACTGGCGGCAAGTGCTCGAACAGCTGTTGAAACAGGCGGAGCGGATCCGGCCGATGGTCCGCGACGTGTCGGTGATGCTGAGCCAGGCGATGCGCGACGGCAAGCGGATTCTGTTCGAAGGCGCGCAGGGTACGCTGCTCGACATCGATCACGGCACCTACCCGTACGTGACCTCGTCGAACGCGTCGGTCGGCGGCGTGTGCACCGGAATGGGCGTGCCGCCGCGCGCCATCGGACGCGTGCTCGGCGTGGTCAAGGCCTACACCACCCGCGTCGGTGAAGGTCCGTTTCCGACCGAGCTGTCGGGCGAAATGGGCAATCGGCTGCGTGAAACCGGGAGCGAGTACGGTGCGGTCACCGGACGTCCGCGGCGTTGTGGCTGGTTCGACGCGGTGGCCGCGCGATACGCGGCCCGCATCAACGGCCTCGACGGGCTGGCGCTGACCAAGCTCGACGTGCTCGATGGTCTCGAACGCATCGACATCTGCACGTCGTACCGTTGCGGCAGCCGGACCTTGACCGAGTTCCCGTCGGATGTCAGCCAGCTGGCCGCCTGTGAGCCTGTATATGAGTCGATGCCGGGCTGGTCGTCGCCGACCGCCGGCGTGCGCACCTTCGCGGCGCTGCCCGAGGCGGCACGAGCCTATATCGCCCGGCTCGAAGAAGTGTCCGGCGTCCGCGCCGCCATCGTCTCGACCGGATCCGAGCGCGATGACACGATCATCCGGGAAGACGTGTTGAAGTTGTTCTAGTCCGGCGTGCGATTGCGCACGCAGTAGGAATCGACCGCTGACGTATCGGCGTCGATGAAGGCAATGCCCGACCGGTACACCGGCGCGCCTGACCGGGAGACCTCGAACTTGGTCCAGGCAACCGACGCCTGGAATTTGGCGTTGGTCACGTCATCGACCAGGCCAGCCGCCACCAGTTGATTCGGTCTCAGCATCGCCGGCGACAGCACCTGTGCGCCGACAGTAGAGAGGTCAACCAGCGGCGACGTCTTCCCTTCCACGATCATGTGCGCGTGCGCAGCCATCCTGAAGCGCGGCGCCCGCCTGGTGCCGCGCTGGTCGATGGATTGCGGCAGCGGCGCGAGCGGTACCACCCGGCTGAATCCACTGTCGTGCGCGAACACGCGAATCTCCGCCTCGCGCAGCGACTGGTCGGCTTTGATTCGGTTGATGAGGGCGGTGCCGCGCGGGCTGACCGAGAAGAGCCGCTCGAGCACGATCACTCCCGGTCGCCGCTTCGCGATGGTGTCGAGCGCCCTCAGCGCTTCGTGATCAGAGAAAATGATCAGCTCGCCGCTCAATTCGCCGGCGCGCTCCTGCAGCGCCGGCAGCAGCTCGGCGGCACCAATCAGGACGGTACAGGGCTCGGACACAACCGCTCAATCTGCGAACGTGGTCGGGAAATGAGTTAGAAGATCCGCGCGTCCTGCAGCGGCCACCAGCGGACCTTCACCTTGCCGACGATGTACTTCTTCGGCACCGGTCCCCAGTGACGGCTGTCGGAGCTGTTGTTGCGATGATCGCCCATCACGAAGTAGTAGCCCTGCTGCACCACCTGCGGGCCCCAATCGTCGTGGCTGCGGAATTCGGCGGAGACGTAGTCGTCGTGCAGCGGAATGTCGTTCACGGTGACGTGGCCGTCCACGATCCGCACGGTATCGCCTTCTTTCGCGATCACCCGCTTCACGAACATCTTCTCGGGATTCAGCGGGTAGTAGAGCATGACGATGTCGCCCGGCCGCGGCTCGCCGATCTCGTAGACCAGCTTGTTGACGATGAGCCGGTCGTGATCCTCGAGCGTCGGCGCCATGCTCAAGCCATCGACGCGCGCAACCTGAAAGCCGAACGTCACGATCAGCACCGCGTACATGACCGCGACCGACAGCGACTGCAGGCCGGCCAGAATCTCCCGGCCCATCCATTTCCATTTCGCGAGCGCGTCGGGAGGCGGATCAGGTGCGACCGGGCCGTCGCCGATCGGTGGAGGTGTCAGCTGGAACGCATCGCCGGCCAGCTGCGGGTCTGAGGTCGCCGACTCGGATTCGAGTGGAGTCACCGTTTGCCAGAATAACACGGACGGACCGTGCTCTGGTACTGGAGCCGGGTCGGTGCTATACTCGGATCCTCTCCTCGCTTTGCGGCGGGTCCCCAGCCTCCGCGACCAAGGTTTCTGAACGGCCATTCCCGTCTACGGAGGACGTATTGATGATGCGCTTGTCCCGCCTTGCAATGATTGCTCTTGTGATGTTGTCGTGCGCCCGCGCCGTATCCGCGCAGACGCCCGCCGCCGCGACCACCGAGGACCCGCCGTTCTATGGAGAGTTCGGCGGCGGCCCGACGTTTGGCCATCATTCGTCCGGCTACTACGGCGGTGAAGTGGGCTACCGGGTCTGGAACAATCTCAGCGTGGCGGTCGAAGTCGGACACATGGGCAATATCGGAAGCCAGGACCTGGATGATCGCGCCGCGATCATTGCGAGCAGCGTCGGTGCCACGTTCGCCGCGGCGTATCAGGTGACCTATTACGACTTCGGCGTTCGATACGCCTTCAACATGCCCGACCACTGGATCAAGCCCTACGCGTCGGTCGGGTTCGGCGCGGCCCACGTCACCGCGGTGACCGGCTTCAGCGTCAACGGCACGCCGGTCACGCCGGAGTCCATCGGCATCACCACGGGCAACGACCTCAACGGGACTGAAACCAAGGGTTTCATCATGATCGGCGGCGGCGCCACCGCGAAGTTCAAGGAGCGATATTTCGGCGACTTGAGCTTCCGTTACGGGCGCATTCTGCCTGATACCGCCGCCATCGACGGCGACACGGGTGTGAACACACTACGCCTGGAGTTCCAGGTCGGCGTCCGTTTCTAAGGCTTACCGGCGGGCCGGGCATCCAGCCGGCTCGTCACCCCCTCGCGCGCGCGTTCCTCCACCAGTTCCGCCTGCACGATGAACCGCTTCGGTGCGTGCCCCACAAACTCGAACGGATAGCAGGTCACCAGTGTCAGTGTTGGATCCCGGGTTGGATCCAGTACGTAGACATCGTCTGGCCCGACGATCGAGGTCTTGCTGATCCGATAGCGATAGACGCGATCGGCGGTCGTGAGCGAGAGCGGGTCGCCGACATGGACGCGGCGGAGCGGTCGAAAGATGGTGTCGCGATGCCCGGCGATGCCGATGTTGCCGCCTTGTCCGGGCAGCGGCGTATCTTCGATGTGTCCCGCGCCGCGGCTCAGGGTACCGTCGTCACTACCTTCGAGCAGCGTCGCTGACAGCTGGACCGAGGGCGCCTCGAGGCGTCCCAGAAGCGTCCCCGGAGCAGGCGCGGCGGCAGAGGCTGAAGGCCGGGCGGAGCCGCCGCTCTCGTCTCCTGGCAATGGCCGCGCGCCGTCAGGCAAGGTCTGGGTCACGACCACCGGCGCCGATTCGGGCGCCGGAATCGCGACCTGATTGACGAAACGTGCTTCGGTCAGGACCACTGCACACCACACCGCGAGCACGACGCCCCCTGCGATCAATCCACGTTCGACCCAGCGCATCCATCCGCTTTTCGTCATGGCTGCACCGGAGCTTTTGCGGCGAAGTAACCAGGCCGCGTCCGGAGTGTGAGTGGGCGCGAGTCCGGTTGGATCGCGACGCGCACACGGTGGAAGGCGCCATCCTTGTCCGGGGGCACGTAACCGATGGTGTAGCCGCTGCGAATCTCGTGAGCAATCTGCACGCACGCGCGCAGCAGTTCGCCAGGCGACTGCGGCAGAAAGCGGAGCGCCCCGGTGGCTTCGGCCAGTGACTTGAGCACGCCAGGATTCCGGTCGTCGTCGTCGCGATCGAAGACGCCGACGGTGTAGATCGCCGCGTTCGATCGACGCGCGCGCGCCAGCACGTCGGCAAGTTTTGCCTGGCTGGCGTTGTCGCCGCCGTCGCTGATGACGACGAGCGCCTTGCGGGCGCGGGTTGCGGAGCCGAGGCGCTCGAGCGCCTCGAGCAGCGCATCGTAGAGCGCAGTCTGGCCGTCCGGCTTCAGTGTTCCGATCGCGGCTGCAATCGCCTCGGCATCTTCGGCGAGCAGGAACTTCCGCCCGGGAACTGCATCATCCACATCGTCGTTGAAGCGAAGCGCGAACAGTTCGTCCTCTGGATTGCTCGACCGCGCAAAGGCCAGCGCCGCCGCCTGCACCTCGCCCATTTTGTTGCGCATGCTGCTGCTGGCGTCGATCACGAGACCGACGGTCGCCGGCGAATCCTGATTGGTGAAAATCTCGATCGGCACCGGCCGCCCGTTGTCGAACACGCTGAAGCGCTCGCGTGCGACATCGGGAACGAATACACCCCGGTGGTCGGTGACTATGACGGGCAGCACCACCAGTTCGCTGGATGTCGCTCGAAAGCTCGGTTCCTGCGCAGGCGCAGCCAGGACGATGAGCGCGGCGACTGCGCTCACCAGTCCTGCCAGCACGATGCGAGTGAATGTGCTCACCACCTACGGCTTGCCTAGAGTGCCGACGAACGCGTCCGAGCCTGACGCAGAGCCAGCCCGCCCGCGAGCGAGAGTCCGGCGATCAGCTCGAAGAGCGAGAGGTTGCTGCCCGTACGCGGCAGGTGTTTCCGCGTCGGCGTCATCGGCGCGTTGGTGGTTTCTGCGCGCGCCATCGTGGACTCCGGCGCTCGATCGGCGGCTGTCGACCCGTTGACAGCGACCTTCTGGTCCGAGCTCTGCCACTCGCCGTTCTCGTCGAAGTACCCGACCGTGGCCGTCTTCATCGAATTATCCGCAGTGGTCATCTCGCTGTTGGTTGCGAGCACGCGCTGATGCGTTTCCCTGGCGATGCGCATCGCCTGGGTCTTCGGATAGATGAACTCGTTGCCGGTGTGCTCACCTGGGTAATACCACACCTTGATTGCTTGGGGTGATCCGGCCGGCCGCTCCGAGAACATCACCACCGGCTTGTCGGTGACTTCCATGCGCTGATTCGGCACCGCCATCAGCGTCGCGATGAGCGTCTTCTCGCTCTTGTCGAACACGCGCACGATGTGGCGGTCCGACGTATCGGCGAGCTTGAAGACGTAGGTGCCAGCGGGAAGGGTCCTGCCGGGGATCTGCACCGCGCCGCTGAACGTCAGAATCGTTTTCTTGTCGTAGTCATCGGCGCGCGCACCGGGAGCAAACATCACGGTCAACACCGCCGCACAACAGATGGTTTTCAATACATGCATGAGTTGTCCTCCTCCTAATTCCTGGGGCTAGACTTGTGCACGTTGCGTACCGTGGCAATCACAGCAGTTGGTGTCGGCAGCTACGCAAAAAGAGAAAGGGCCGACCCAGTGGTCGGCCCTTTCTGAGGAATGACAGGAGCGAATGTCGAGCTACGAGCGATGAAGAGCCGTCATGAACGGCTCGGCGACCGCCGGCACCTTTGTGGTGCCAAGCATCACGATATCGCGCGGCGGCGTCGCGCCGTAGAGATCGGCGTTGTCGTCGGTGTCGGACTTGATGACGCCACCCGACAAGTCAATCCCGGCGAAGATGCCCTGCGTGCGCGAGTACGAGAGGATCTCCGCCTTCATCTGTGCGTCTGTCGCGGCGCGGGCATCGCGGCCGACCGGGCCCGCCGCAACCGAGGCCTCGACACCGAGCGAGACCTTGTTCCGGAGCAATTTCTCCATACCGCTCTTGTTGTTCACGAGCAGCACGAGGTCAATCGACTGCGCACCGATCTGAAGTCCCCAGCTGCCTTTGCCCACATCCATGAAGATCGGCGCCGTCCAGGCGCCCTCATGACGACAGCTCATCACACCCTTGCCGTACTCGCCGCCGACGATGAAGGCCGCTTTCTTCAGGCTGGGAATGACCATGACGCACTGGGCGTTATCCCACAACTGTTGTGGAATGTCCTTGTCGGGCACGCCGTGAATTTCGCGCAGCACCTGGGCCGCCTCGCTGATGCGATGGGCATGTTCGCTCGCGTCCTTGGCCTGCAACACCGCCCCGGTGAGACCGGTAATAATGACCGCCATTGCTCCAGCTACAACCCGCATGTTTAACCCTCCCTGACGTTTCCACCGCTCACTCGACTCAATAGCAAGAACGTTACCACCATCACGGCGTGAGACGTTATCTGGCGTTTCTCTTGCGTTCGGTGATGCACGGGCGGACATTTGCTGCCGCCGCAGCGACAAGGAGGTAGAACAGATGGCCAAGTACGGCAAGAAAGCACAGAGCAAGGTCAAGCGTGCCATGGAAGAGCGGAAGAGCGGCACCCTCAAATCCGGCCGATCCGGAAAGAAGGTGACCAGCCGGAAGCAGGCGATCGCCATTGGTCTCAGCGAGGCCCGCCGAGAGGGTGGAAAAGTGCCAGCGAAGCGGTCCACCAAGCGCTCGTCGAAGCGCTGACGAACATCGATCCTCCTCGTCTCGTCTTACCGTAAGATTCCACAGAGGAGCTTCCGATGACGATTCGAGCGACGGCCGCGATCGCGGCTCTGATGACGGCGACGGCCATGACGCCGGTCAACGCGAGCGCCCAGTCTGGCGCGACTGGCGCGCCTGCCGCGCCGACCTACAGCAAGGACGTCGCGCCGATCTTCTACAAGAACTGCACGAACTGCCATCGGCCTGGCGAGATTGCCCCGATGTCGCTCCTGACCTACAAGGACACGCGGCCGTGGGCGAAATCGATCGGCGCGCAGGTTGGCCGGGGAGCGATGCCGCCGTGGCACGCGGATCCCGCGCACGGGGAGTTTCTGAACGACCGCCGTCTGTCCGACCACGACCAGGCGACGATTGTGGCGTGGGTCAACGCCGGTGCGCCCGAGGGCAATCCGGCCGACCTGCCGGCGGCGCCGGCGTACGCATCCGAATGGGAAATCGGGAAGCCGGACGCGATCGTCGGCATGGCCGATGATTACCCGATTCCGGCGCAGGGCACGATTCCGTATCAGTACTTCGAGATTCCGACCACGTTTACAGAGGACAAATGGATTCAGGCGATGGAAGTGCGGGCCGGTAATCCGAGCGTCCTGCATCACGTCATTGTCTACGCGAGGGCGCCGACGCCGGCGACGCCGTCCGCAGTTGCCGCGCCACCCGCCGGCGCCGCTCCCGCGCCGGCTGCGAGACCGGTGCCGCTGTTCGTCTTCAAAGAGGGGACCCAGATTCCGTCCGGCCAGACCGGCGGGCGGCCGTTGCCTGTGGATCAACGCGTCACGCCGGGTCCAAACGATCGACCGGCGCCGGCGCGGATGGGACCGACGGTCGGCGGTTTCGCTCCAGGTCAGTTCCTCCGCGTCTACCAGGAGGGGACTGCGATGCGCTTACCGGCGGGCGCGACCCTCATCCTCCAGTCGCACTACACTTCGAACGGAACGCCGACCACGGATCGCACTCGAGTGGCGTTCAAGTTCGCCAGCAAGCCACCGCAAACCGAAGTCCGCTTTGCCTCGCTGGTCAACGGCAGCCTGCATATCCCCGCCGGAGCCGCCGACTACCGCGTTGACGCGGAGATGACGATCAGCCGTGACGTGACGCTCTGGAGCATCCTCCCACACACCCACGTTCGCGGCGTTCGCTGGTCGTACGATGCCATCTATCCGGATGGCCGCACCGAAACGATCTTGTCGGTGCCGAAGTACGACTTCAACTGGCAGACCGACTACGTGTTCAAGCAACCGTTGAAGCTGCCGAAGGGCACGATGATCCACGCGACAGCGTGGTACGACAACTCGAGCGCCAATAAGTCGAATCCAGACCCGACCAAAGAAGTGTGGTGGGGCGATCAGACGTGGGAAGAGATGATGTTCAGCGGCCTCACGTTCAGTATCGATGCGACACCGCCATCCACCTCGGCGCCGAAGCAGTAAGCAGATGACGAATCACTCTTCGATGGCGCGCCGTTGGTCGATCGCGGGCGGCGTTTTGGTTGCCGCCTTCCTGATAGTCGCGCCACGCGCCCAGGACGCGACGCCTCTCTGGGACACCGGCACGTTCTCGATCCTCGGCTTCGACCCTGCAACCGGCGAGATCGGCGGCGCGGTGCAGTCACGGGTGTTCTCTGTCGGCAACGGCGTGCTCTGGGCGGATGCGAACGCCGGTGTGGCGGCCACGCAGGCCATCATCGACGTCGGCTACGGACCGCAGATGCTCGAACTCCTGCGCAAGGGACTCGCTCCGGCGGCGATCGTGAAACAGATCTGGGATCAGGATCCCGATCCGTTGCCGGAGCGCTGGAGCAAGCAGGGACGCCAGTTCGCGGTCATGAATCTCAAGGGCGAGTACGCCGCGTTCACCGGTCCGAAGGCCGACGACTGGGCCGGACACAAGGGCGGCAAATACGTCACCGCGCAAGGTAATATCCTCGCTGGTCCGGCGGTCGTCTCGAACATGGTGGACGCCTTCGAGAAAACGCCCGGTCATCTGTCACTGCGGCTGGTCGCCGCACTGCAGGGCGGACAGGCCGGCGGCGGCGACAAGCGCGGTCAGCAGTCGGCCGCCCTCGTCATCGTCAAGAAAAACTGCGGCGTCTGGCTGCACAACGACACCGTCCTGCGGCTGCAGGTGGACGACCACCCTGAACCGATCACCGAACTGAAGCGCATCGTGGACAAATGGAACGAGCGCCGGCCGCGCAGCGTCACGCCCGGTTGCCAGTAGGCGGACCGCAGCAGTGACCGGCCCGCCCGACTCGCCGCCAGTCCAGAAGCGGCGGCCGAGATATCCCGGCAAGAACCCGCGGGGATTCCATCAGAAGTACAAAGAGCTGAATCCCGAGCGCTACGCGTCGGAGGTGGAGAAGATCCGCGCGTCCGGCAAGACGCCCGCCGGCACGCATATCCCGATCATGCTCGAGGAAGTGCTCGGGTGCCTTCAGCCGGCAGCCGGAGAACTCGCGATCGATTGCACGCTCGGCGGTGGCGGTCATGCGGAGGCAATTCTGAAACGCATCCAGCCGGGCGGACGCCTGATTGGACTCGACGTCGATCCGGTCGAACTGCCACGCACCGAAGCGCGTCTGGCGGCCGCGGGTTTCGGTGCGGAAACGTTCGCTGGCCGCCAAGGCAATTTCGCGGGCCTGATCCAGGTCCTGTCGAGCGAGGGGCTGGTGGCCGCCGACATCGTCCTGGCTGATCTCGGCGTGTCCTCGATGCAGATCGACAATCCGGATCGCGGTTTCAGCTATAAGGAACCCGGGCCGCTCGACATGCGCATGAATCCGTCGCACGGCGAGCCCGGATCGCAGTTGCTGGCTCGAGTAACCGAGAGCAAGCTCGCCGCCCTCCTGAAGGAGAACGCCGACGAACCGCATGCGGATCGGATTGCATCGCTGCTGAAACAGAAGCCGCTCAATACGACGCACGCGGTCGAGCGGATCGTGCGGACCGGTCTGTCGGCGGCGATGCCGCACCTGGCGAAGACCGATGTGAAGATGTCGGTCCGTCGCACCTTTCAGGCGCTCCGTATCGCCGTCAACGACGAGTTTTCCGCGCTCGACGCGCTGCTGCGGTCGTTGCCGCAGTGTCTGGCGCCGGGCGGGCGAGTCGCCATCCTGACGTTCCACTCGGGCGAGGACCGCCGCGTCAAGAAAGCCTTCCAGGCGGGATTTCGAGGCGGCGTCTACTCGAACATCGCGGACGAGGTGATCCGCTCAAGCAAGGAAGAAACCTTCGCGAACCGGCGCGCGTCGGCAGCAAAACTGCGCTGGGCGGTTCGAAGCGCCTCCTGAGAGACGCCAATGTCTGAGACAGTGGCGGTCGTGTTGTGGCTGTTCATCTTGAACCTGGGGTCTCAGGCTCGTTCTTCCCACACCTGACACAGGTGCACGATCACTTCGACCGCCTTCTCCATGTCGCGGACCGAGACCCACTCGAGACGGGAGTGAAAGTTGTGTTCGCCGGCGAAGATGTTCGGCGTCGGCAGTCCCATGAACGACAGACGTGAACCGTCAGTGCCGCCACGAATGAGCCGTGAATGGGGCTCGAGCCCGGCTCGCCTGATTGCCTCCTGTGCGTTGGCGGCAACCTCCGGGTGACGATCCAGTACTTCCTTCATGTTGCGGTACGACTCCTCGATCATCACCTCGACTCGCGCGCCAGGGATACCGTGAACCACCTCGCGCGCGAGCGAATCGAGCATGGCCTCCTTCTCCTTCAATCCGGCGGTGACGAAGTCGCGAATCAACAGCCGGACTGAGGTGCGCTCGACGCTGGCGTTGACGACGTAGGGGTGAATGAACCCGTCGACGCCGTCGGTGGTTTCCGGCGACAGCCTGTCGTCAGGCAACCGGGCGATGAACGCCGCCGCCAGCTTGATCGCATTGACCATCCGGCCCTTCGCATAGCCGGGATGGGTATTGAAGCCGTGAAAGGTGACGGTCATCGCGTCGGCGGAGAAGCTTTCGGTTTCGACCTCGCCGAGCTCGCCACCGTCCATGGTGTAGGCGCAGACGGCGCCAAAGGCCGTGACATCGAAGTGATTGGCGCCGCGGCCGACCTCTTCGTCCGGGGTAAAGGCGATCCGGACCGTCCCGCGCGGAATTTCGGGATGGCGGATCAGGTACGCCGCCGCGGTTACGATTTCGGCGACGCCGGCTTTGTTGTCGGCGCCGAGCAGAGTGGTCCCGGATGCTGTGACGATGTCCTGGCGCATCTGGGCTGCAAGGTGCGGGTTGTCGCTGAGGCGGAGGACAGCAGTCGGATCGTCCGGCAGAACGAGGTCGCGCCCGTCGTAGTTCGAGTGGACGATGGGCTTCACGTTCGCGCCCGGCATTTCCGGTGAGGTGTCCACGTGCGAGATAAATCCGATCGTCGGCACGCCGGACTTGGCGGTGGCTGCTGGAATCGTCGCGCTGAGGTAGCCGTTCGCGTCCAGCAGAACATCCGCGAGGCCAATGTCGCGAAGCTCGGACTCGAGGGCCCGCAACAGCAGCCACTGATTCTCGGTGCTGGGTTGCGTCGACGACTGCTCGCGGGACTGGGTGTCGAAGCGCACGTAACGGAGGAAGCGATCCAGAACGGACGTCAATGGCTGATGGCTCATGGCTGATGGTTATGGTCCATGGCTGATGGACGCGTTAGGCGGATTCGATGAACGCCGCGTGAAGGAGACGGACGGCATCGTCCAGCTTCGAGCGATCGATCATCCACGTGATCCGGAACGACGAGGTGGCGACGCCTTCGCTCGCGATGCCGCAGTCGGCGAAGGCTGCTGATCCCTTTCGCAGATTGCTGAACGTCGCATTGATGCCGGCGCCGACGACGCTGACAGCACCCAGCGACTCGCGGATTCGGACGGTGGTCCCGAATCGCGCTTCGAGGGCCGCACGGACCCGCTGTTCTTCGTGCAGGTTCTCGCGCGAGACGACCAGCGTCAATCGATCATCGACGACATGGAGCTGTTTGCCCGCCACCTGGTGCTGGTCGAGCAGCGTCAGGATCTCGAGCGCCTGTCGATCCGCGTCGAGGACGATGACGTCGCGCTCGCTGGCGACGCCGACCACCGTGCCCGGCGGCCTCGGAGCGTCCCTGCGTACGACCGTGCCATCCGCGGCCGGATCGGCGCCAGGCAGCGGCGAGCTCGTCGCCCGTGCGTAGATGGCGATGCCCTTTTCCTTGGCAAACTCGACCGCCTGCGCGTTGAGCACGCGGGCGCCGGACTCGGCGAGTTCCTGTGTCTCCTCGTACGACATCGTGCCGATCCGGTGCGCCGCCGGCACGACTCGCGGGTCCGCGCTATAGACGCCGTCCACGTCCGAGCAGATCTCGCAATACTCCGCGCCGAGCGCCGCCGCCATCGCCACGGCCGTGGTGTCACTGCCGCCGCGGCCGAGGGTGGTGACCTCGCGGCGATACGACACGCCCTGGTAGCCGGCGATCACCACGATCTTGCCGCGCGCCAGCTCGTCCTGGACCCGGAACGGCCGCACCTCCACGATCCGCGCGTCGACATGGCGGTCGTTGGTGATGATCCCCGACTGGCTGCCAGTGAAGCTGATGGCGTCGCCGCCCATCTCGCGGATCGCCATCGACAGGAGCGCCATCGAGATGCGCTCGCCGGCGGTCAGGAGCATGTCGAGCTCCCGGCGGTCCGGATTGGCGGAGACTTGTCTGGCCAAAGCGAGCAGCTCGTCGGTCGTGTCGCCCATGGCCGACACCACGACCACGACGTCGTGGCCCTCGCGGCGCGTCCGCATCACCCGATCGGCGACCTGCTTGACGCGCTGCACGTCAGCGACGCTCGATCCGCCGTACTTCTGGACGACGATGGACTTCACAAGAGCTGAGGTCTTTCAGGTAAAGGTTGCCATCACCGGTGCGTGATCGCTGGTGCCGACGTCCTTTTGGACCACGCAGGCGGTCGCGCGTGACGCCAGGGCCTCGCTGGCGAAGACGTAATCGAGCCGCCATCCGATATTCCGTTCACGCATGCTGCGCCACGGCGGCCACCATGAGAACAGGTTGTCGTTGTCCGGATCGATCGCGCGGCCGACGTCGACCAGGCCGCGATCCAGAATTCGTTCCATCAGCGCACGTTCTTCGGGCAGCTGTCCGATCGCGCGCGGCTTGCGTTCCTTCGGGTGCACGTCGCGCTCGGTCCGCGCGATGTTCATGTCGCCGCACAGCACGATGCTGCGTCCATCCGCCCGCGCCGCGGCGACGTAAGTATCCATGGCTTCGACGAACTGCATCTTGGCGGGGAAGTCCTTCCCGCCGTTCGGCACGTAAACCGACGAGACTGTCACCGGGCCAAACGCGGTCGCGAGGTCGACCGAAGCGATCCGGTATTCGAAATCGAACGTCGGATGAGTAAAGGCGGGAGGTTCCGGCGCGAACGACTTGGCGACGAGGAGGGCAACGCCCGAATATGCCTTGCCGCCGTGCCAGTAGCACCAGTACCCGTCCATCGTGTAGATAGTGATCGGGACCTGGTCCGGGACGGCTTTCAGTTCCTGGAGGCAGACAACATCCGGACGGTCACGGTCGATCCATTCCTGGACCTGTGCGTGACGCGCCCGGATGCCGTTGACGTTCCAGGTCGCGAGCTTCAGAGGGCTAGAAGCGCGCGTGCGCGGCCTGCCGCTCGGCGGCCGGCACCGCCATGATGTCGGCGTGCGCGGCGACGTGGGCCTTGACGATCTCTTCAGCCTGCGCCATCAGCGCCGGATCGCCGAGCCGGTACACCGCGTTGGCCTCGATCAGGTCCTTCTGGTGCGACGGCGTCGCGTCGATACTCTCGTAAATCGCTGCGACGGGGCACGCCGGGACGCAGGCGCCGCAGTCGATGCATTCTTCCGGGTGGATGTAGAGCATTGTCGCTTCGGCGAACTCGGCTTCGTCCTTGCGCGGGTGGATGCAATCCACTGGGCAGACGTCCACGCAGGCCGTGTCTTTCGTCTCGATGCACGGGTCAGTGATGATGAATGGCATGCTCGCGAATCTCCGGTAATGGGACCTGATTGGTCGGCCTTCGACGGCCTGAACCGACGGATTATACCGCGAGATCAGCGCAGGGCAATCCCGGAGATCCTGCAATATCCGAGCGCCCCGGTCGCGGGTGAGGAGGCGGAGTGATGACGGTACGAGTCACGGTGCTTGCGCTGATGTTGACGGCGCTGGCAGGCGCACAGGCGGTCGTTGACAAGCGGCTGACCAGCGAGGATGTGGCCAAGGTCGTCGGCATCACCGGCATCCGCAGCGTGGCGCGCGGCGCGCAGACCGGCGCCGGCGGCGACCTCAATTTCGCCCGGCCCGACGGCAAGCTGCTGCTGATGGTGAACTTCGGCGACGCCAGGCTGTACACCAAGGCGCGCCAGCAGAAGCAGACGACCGTCGGCGGCAAGGCCTACCCGATGGAGCTGTTCGCGCACCGCGTCACCGGCGTCGGCGAGGAGGCATTCGCGTCGCCGCCGGGCAGCGTGCAGTACGTGATCTACGCGCGGAAAGGCAACAACGCGATTTCGGTGACCTCGTTCTATTCGTCGGCGGGAGAGGCAATTCGACCGCTGCTGAACGAAGCGCAGCTGAAATCGATCGCGCAGACGATCTTCTCGCGGTGGTAAGAATGCGCTACGGCTCGAGCCGGTTGAACATCATCGGGCTCGGCGTGACGGCATAGCCCATGGCTTCGTAGAGAGGCTGGCCCTCGCGGCTCGCATTCAGCGCCAGCGACAGGATGCCGGATTCGCGGCACCACGCGTGGATGACATCCATCACCTGCCGCGCCAGCCCGCGACGCCGATGAGCCGGTTCGGTATAGACGTTGTACACGAACGCCAGCCGGTTGCCTGGATAACGCGGGCCCGGCGGCCAGGGGACGATCGTGATGCCGCCGCCGGCCACCACCGTCCCGCCAGCAGTCTCCACCAGCCACGCGCGATACGATCCCGCCGCCATCGTCTCCGCCAGCCACGCGCGAAAGTTCGAATCGAGCGCCTCGGCATCGAGCGGCACGCCCATGTCTGAGAACATCGCGATGCGATGGCGCGCGAGCATCGCAGCATCCGCGAGAGTCGCCGTCCTGACCCGATAGTCGTCGATCACGATCGGGAATTATACTCAGGCTATGGCGAACCCGACTGAGGCGCGGCGAGGACCCGAACCACCTGACTTGAGCGAAAAAGGCGGCATGAAGAACGGAGAGCCGCAGCGTTCCGACACGCGGCTGTTCATGCAGTTCATGGCGTTCGCGGGATGTACCGACGCGACGGCGGTCGTGGACACGCTGGCGCGCGCAAAAATCTCCGGCGTGCTGTACGACGATGTCAACGATCCGCGCGGCATCGGCTTGCTGACGTTCAGCGAAGACCCGGATTACTTCGTGGATCGCGTGCGCGCCCTGTTCGACGAGGCGCCATTCGCAGCGCTGGTGCAGAAGCCCGAGTTCACGCTGCTCGGGCGGACTTACGCCATCGGTTACGAGCCTGACCTGCCGGAGGTGTTGCTGCACCGGCCGCGTCGCACCGTCTTGAACCCGTTATGGAAGTGGGGCGTGTGGTATCCGCTGCGCCGCAGCGGCAAGTTTGCCCAGCTACCGCCGGACGAGCAGCGCGTGATCCTCGCCGAGCACGGCGCGATCGGGATGTCGTTCGGCGCTGGCGACTTTGCGCACGACATCCGACTCGCGTGTCATGGCCTCGACAAAGCGGACAACGACTTCATCGTCGGCCTGGTGGGGAAGGACCTGTTTCCGTTGTCAGCGGTCGTGCAGTCGATGCGCAAGACGCAGCAGACCGCGCTGTACCTTGAACACCTCGGCCCGTTTTTCGTCGGCCGGGTCCGCTGGCAGAGCGCCGAGTAGAGGTCAATTCCGCTCGACGATCGTCAGGGCTGCGAAAGATCGGCGGTCGCGGCATAGGTCGGCGGCCGCCGGTGTTTGGTGGCCTGTTCGTACGCGTAGGCGAGCTTGATCAGCGTCGGCTCGCTCCACGCGCGGCCGAAGAACGAAATACCCACCGGCAGACCCCGCACGAAACCACCGGGCACGGTGATGTGGGGATAGCCCGCGACCGACGTCACTGTGGACGGTGAGGCGCCGCCACCGCTGTCGCCGTTGACCAGATCGATGAGCGATGGCGGACCGCTGGTCGGCGCCATCAGCGCGTCAAGGCGGAACTTCGCGAGCACCGCATCAATGCCGAGGGTTCGCGACAGCTGATGGTTTTTCGCGAGTTCGGCCTTGTATTTCGCGCTCGTGAGCGGCCCCTTCTTCTCGGCCATGATCATCAGTTCCTGCGCGAAGTACGGCATCTCCTGTTCCTTGTGGGCGTCGTTGAACGCGATCACATCCGCCAGGGAGTGCACCGGCGATGCCGGTCCGAGCCAGGTCAGGTACTTCTTCAGATCGGCCTTGAATTCGTAGAGCAGGACATCGAACTCGCTGTCGTCGAACTTGCCCAGCGTCGGGATGTTCGCCGGGTCGACGATGATCGCGCCCTGCTTTTTCAAGTCCGCGATCGCCGCTTCCGCGATCCGATCGGCGGCCGGACTGTAGCCAAAGAGCCGGTTCCGCACGATCCCGATGCGCGCGCCTTTCAGCCCGTTGCTGTCGAGCGACTTCGTGTAGTCCCGCAGACCCTTCCGCGTACTGTCTTTGGTCGCCGCATCGTCGGGATCCGTGCCGCTCATGGCGCCGAGCAGGAGCGCAGCGTCGGTCACGGTCCGCGTCATTGGACCGGCGGTGTCCTGGCTGTGCGAGATCGGAACGATGCCGCTGCGGCTCAAGAGGCCCAGCGTCGGCTTGATGCCGACCAGCGAGTTATTGTTCGAGGGCGAGACCACCGAGCCGTCGGTCTCCGTTCCGACCGCGATTGCGGCCAGGCTCGCGGCGATTGCGGCGCCTGAACCCGAACTCGAACCCGACGGATTGCGGTCGAGCGCGTACGGATCGTGGGTCTGGCCGCCGCGGCCGCTCCAGCCGCTCGTCGAATGGGTGGAACGGAAGTTCGCCCACTCGCTCAAGTTGGTCTTCCCCAGAATGACCGCGCCGGCCTGACGCAGACGCTGCACGATGAAAGCGTCTCTCGGCGGCGTGATGCCGGCCAGCGCCGTCGAACCGGCGGTCGTCATCATGCGATCCGAGGTCGCGATGTTGTCCTTGAGCAGGACCGGGATGCCATGCAGCGGTCCGCGTGGGCCGCGGCTCTTACGCTCGGCATCGAGGCTGTCGGCGATGGCGAGCGCCTCGGGGTTGAGCTCGATGACGCTGTGGAGTGACGGACCGCCGCGGTCGATGGCCTCGATGCGGGCGGTGTATTTCTCAACCAGTGACCGCGCCGTCTCCTGACCGGATTGCATGCGCTGCTGCAGGTCGGCAACGGTGGCTTCCTCGAGGTCGGAGGCGGGACGCGGCGATCCGCCTCGAGACGATGATGGCGCCTGCGCCGATGGCCAACTGAGAAACAGGAACGAGACGAGCAGCACACGAATCGTGTTGGTCATTCGGCATCCTCGCGCGGCGCACGCCTCGCGTGACTACGCCTTCAGGCTCGCGGCGATGGATTGAGCGACGAAGCTCTCGATTTCGGGCGCCGGCCTCGCGCCGGTCGTCCGGGCGATCTCCTTGCCGCCGGCGAAAATCGCCAGGGTCGGGATCGATCGGATGTTGAAACGCTGCCCGAGGTCCGACAGTTCGTCGGTGTTCACCTTGACGACAACGACCTGTCCGGCCTGATGTGCCGCCACTTTCTGCAACTCGGGCGCAACCATGCGGCATGGACCGCACCAGGGCGCCCAGTAGTCGACCACAACCGGCAGCGACGAGCTGGCGACCAGCCGATCGAAATCCTCGGTCTTGTGCACCTCGATCGGCACGCCCGGTGCGGTCAGCGAGGCCTTGCACTCGCCGCAGCGCACGGCGTCGCCGAGCCGCTCGAACGCGAGTCGATTGCGTTTGCCGCACGATGCGCAGGTCACGACCACGCCGCGATCGTCCATGTCTATAGCTGCCATGTCACCTCATTTCGCTCGGTCGCATCCGTCTTGATCAGTTCCCGTGCGTCGGCCGTTTTTTCGGCTGCGCCGGGGCGGCGGTCCGGCTGACCGCGTCAGCGAGCAATGCGACACTGATCGCATACGAGTGCGAGCAGTTGTAATCGAGCAGTGTGTTGTAGTTGTTGTAGACCAGAAAGTGTCGCGTCGTGCCCGACACCAGCGAGCCCTCGAGCCCGCTCTTCGGCAGAGGTTTGCCGCCCGGCAGACGAACCCCAAGAGCTTGCCAGCGGTCGGGCGGCATCGCGACAGTCATGTCCCGGGCCGCCCGGCACGATCCGTCGCGCCGGGCGACGTTGCCGGCAATCCGGCGCGCGGCCTCCGGCGTCACCTTGACCTCGCGACCCCAGCTTTCGTCGGCCTTCCAGCCGTGGCCTTTCAGGTAGTTGGCGATCGACGCGAACACGTCGGCCGGCGTGGACCAGATGTCGCGGCGCCCGTCGCCATCGAAGTCCTCCGCGTATTGCAGGTAGCTCGACGGCATGAACTGGACCTGACCCATGGCGCCGGCCCAGGATCCGCGCATGCTGGAGAATTCGATGTCGCCGCGGTTCAATATTTCGAGCGCTTTGAACAGCTCACCTCGAAAAAAGGTCGAGCGCCGTGGATCGTAGGCGAGCGTGGCGAGCGCCGCAACAGTCGGACGCACGCCGCTGAAGTGGCCGAAGTTCGACTCCATACCCCAGATGGCGACGATAATCTTCGGCGGGACACCGTAGCGCTCACTGACCTGATCGAGCAGCGCTTTGTGCTCGGCGAACTTATCGCGGCCGGTCGCGATGACCTTAGGCGTCAGCAGCCGCGCCACGTACTTCTCGAGCGACAGCACCGCCTCGGCCTGCGCGCGATCGCGCTCGATGACCACGGGCACCGGTTCGTCGATCTGACCGAGCGCCTCGTCCACGATTTCCTGGCGGATGCCCTGGGTCAGCGCTTCGGCGCGGATGCCGGCCAGAAATTCTGAGAACGATGGGCGGGGCTGAGTGGCGTCCGGCGCCGGCGCCTGCATCGCCGCCGAGACGGTCAGGAGTGCTGAAATCAGGACGACACGCACGTCAGCAGTGTACGACAGGCGGGACGAGACTCAGAGATTTCTTGGGACGCGGAGAACTCAAACCACTGAGACACCGAGTCACGGAGAGCTCTTTCTCTCCGGCGGAACAGAGCCGCAGCGGGCCGTGTCGCACGACGCCGTGCAGCGGGGTTTCTGCGAACTCCCCGGTACTCAGTGTGCCGCAATCGGTGCACGGCTCTTGGGTCGCTTCATCAGCAGCACCAGCGGGATGATCGCGATGAACAGGACTCCCAGCAGCTGGAAGATGCTGACGAATGACACCATCGTTGCCTGGCGCTGCACCATCCCGAACACCGCGGCGTAGGCGCGCTCGGTCGCGGTCGTGATGTCGGCGCCGGCAGCCATGAAGCCGGCCTTCAGCTGGTACAGGATTGACTGCGACGAGGGATCGAAGGCCGTCACGTTCGATCCCAGCATCGAGGTCGTCTTCTGGTTGTTGCGGGCCAGCATCGTGCCGGTCATGGCGATGCCGACGCTGCCGCCGATATTGCGCATCAGATTGAACAGGCTGGTGGCGTTGCCCATCTTCTCGCGCGGAATCGAGTCCATCGACACCGTGGTGAGCGGCACGAACAGCAGCGACATGCCGACGCCCTGCAAAAGCTGCGGCCAGAAGATGTCCCAGTAGCCCGCCTGCAGGTTCAGCCACGACAGCCACAGCAGCGTGAAACCGCCGACGAACAGGCCGGCTGCCAGCAGCTTGCGGGCGTCGAACCGGCCGGTCATCAAGCCGGTGATCGGCATCATGAAGAACGATCCGATGCCGCGCGGCGCCATCGCGATGCCGGCCTGCAGTGGCGGATAGCCGAGCAGCGTCTGCAACATCACCGGCAGCAGGACCATGCTGCCGTAGAGCACGAACCCGACCACCGACATCAGGAACACGCCGACGGCGTAGCTGCGTTCCTTGAAGACGCGCAAATCGACGACCGGGTCGTCGGTGGTCAGCAGATGGATGACCAGGCTGACCAGCGTCACCGTAGCGATGATCGACAGCGTCAGGATGACCGGCGACGAGAACCAGTCGTCTTCCTGGCCCTTATCGAGCACGAACTGCAGCGCGCCGATGCCGACCGCCAGCATGCCGATACCCCAGTAGTCGATCTTGCGCGATTCGGCGCGCAGGTACGGCGGGTCGAAGATGTAGAGCTTGGTCATCACGATCGACGCGATGCCCACGGGAATGTTGATGTAGAACACCCAGCGCCAGCTGTAGCTGTCGGTCAGCCATCCGCCGAGCACCGGTCCTAGAATCGGCGCGACCACGATGCCGAGGGCCCAGAAGGCCATGGCCTTGCCGCGATCCTGCGGCGGGAACGCCTCGAGCAGCACCGCCTGCGACAACGGCTGCAATGCGCCGCCGGTGGCGCCCTGCAGGATGCGGAAGAAGATCAGCGAGCCGAGGGTAGGCGCGAGCCCACACAGGAACGATGCGGCGGTGAAGCCGACCACCGACAGCATCAGGAGGTTCTTGCGGCCGAACACGCTGGCGAGCCAGCCGGTCATCGGCAGGATGATCGCGTTGGCGACCAGATACGACGTCAGCGCCCACGTCGCTTCGTCGATGGTGGACGACAGGCTTCCAGCGATGTGCGGCAGGGACACGTTGACCACGGTCGTGTCGAGCACTTCCATGAACGTGGCGAACATCACCGCGACCGCAATCAGCCACGGGTTGATGTGTTTTTCTTCGGTCATGCCTTGCCTCGCTTCCGCCTCGGCTGTCCCCGTGCTCACGCCAGCCCGAAAGAAGAGAGCGACGGGCTTTCAGTAGCGCGGACCCTTCGAGTAGCGCGGGGCTTTCAGCCCCGCGTATCCGTTCAGCGCGTATGAATCGTCGGCGTCGTCGACATGCCTGGACGGAGCAGGTGCTCGGGGTCCTGGCCCGGATCGAACACGATCTTGACCGGCACGCGTTGGACCACCTTCACGTAGTTGCCGGTGGCATTCTCGGGTGGCAGCAGGCTGAAGCGCGCGCCGGTCGCGCCGGAGATGCTATCCACCTTGCCGGTAAATTCCTTGCCGAGTGCATCGATGTCGATGGTCGCTTTCTGGCCCGCGCGGATGTCGCGCAACTGCGTTTCCTTATAGTTCGCAGTCACCCAGACATCGTCGAGTTCCACGATCGCGAGCAGCGGTTGTCCGGCCTGAACGACCTGACCAGGGTTGATCCCCTTCTTGCTCACGAGGCCCCGGGCCGGGGCCTTGACGGTGGTGTATTGCAAGTTGAGCTCCGCTTGCGCGAGCGTCGCCTTGGCTTGCTGGACGTGCGCCTCTGCTGACGCTGCTCTCGCCTTGCTGGCGGCAAGTTGAGACGGTCCCGTTTGTGCGGTCGCCAGCTCAGCGTGGGCCTGTTCTTCGCCGGCCTTGGCTTGAACCAGCTTGCTTTCGGCGACGCGGATACCGGCCTCCGATTCCGTCACCTGCGACCGCGCGGAGTCCACCGCCGCTTTCTGCGCCTCGGCAGCGGCGACCGCACCGTCGAACTGCGATTGTGACACTTCATCCTTGGCGAGCAGACCGCGCAACCGTTCGACGTCGCGCGCCGACTTTGTCGCGTTCGCTTCAGCTTCGCGCAGACGCGCCTGCGAGGTGGTGAGGCGGGCGCGCGCCGCCTCGACTTCCTTCTCGGCTGCGGCGACGCCGCCCGCCGCCTGCACGATGCCGCCACGCGCCGTGGTCACGTTGCTGGCGGTGGTGGTGCTCGTGATCGGCACGTTGCTCTGCATCGCGATCGCGACCGCCTCGGCGTCCGCCAGTTCGGCGCGCGCCTTCTCGACCGCGACCTTGTAGTCGCTGGGGTCGAGTTCCACCAGCACCGCGCCGGCTTCGACCATCTGGTTGTCGTTGACGTTGACCTTGGTCAGCGTGCCGCCGACGCGTGCCGCGATCTGCGTCAGATGGGAGTCCACCTGCGCATCGTCGGTGGATACCTCTCCGGCCGTTCGCCACAGCCAGAAACCGATGCCGGCCGCCGCCAGCACCACGACGGCGAGTGCGATGCGGACGCGGGGATTCTGCGCCCAGGACGTGTTTTGAGCCGTTGCGTCTTCCGCCATTTAGCGCGTGCCTCCGAGATATTTTCGCGTCGCTTCTTCCGCATCGCCGAGCCCGCGGGCGAGCGCCGCCTTGCTGACGTTGTATGTGTAGAGAGCCAGAATGTACTGATCGTTGGCGAGCGCCAGCGCCTCTTGCGCCTGGATGATCTCGATGTTGTTGGTGACGCCGGCGGAAAAACGATCCCGCGCCTGCGCCAGGGTCGTCGCCGCCAGGTCTTTGCCGTGGGTCGCAACCTCGAGCTGCTCACCGTTGGCCTGCAAGTCGAAAAAGGCCGTGCGGATGTCGTAGTAGATACCGGACTTCATGTCCTCGACTTCGGAGCGCCGGTTGCGCAGCTCGGCGTCGGCCTGGACAGCTCGACCCTTGGTTTTGCCGGCGTTGAAGATCGGAATCGAGACCAGGCCAGTCAACGCATAGGTGTAGTGCGAATCGGGAATCGTCAACCCGAGGTCGCCGTAGTCGGCATTGACGTGCACCGACGGCAGCAGTTCGCCCGAGATCGCCGCGCGCGCCGACTCGGCGGCGTGGAGCCGTTCGAGCGCCGCCTGATAGTCCGGCCGAGCCTTGTAGGCGCGGTCGAGAGCCTCTTCGAGCGGAATGTCCGGAATCGGCGCATCCGGCAGCTCGTCCACGAGCGTGAAGTTCTGGCCGACCGGCAAGCCAATCAAGCGCGCCAGCCCCAGCTTCGTTTTCTCGAATTCATTCTGCGCCGCGGTGGCGCGCTGCTTCTGCGTGCTCAGTTGGACGTCGGCACGCAGCACGTCGATACCGGCGACCAGGCCGGCAGCCTTCAGGTCAGTCGCCTGAGTGAGCAGCGCCTGGGCGGTTTCCACCTGTGTGCGCGCAGACACTGCGCGCGCATCCGCAGCCATCGTGCGCAGGTAGGCGTCCGCAGCCACCAGCACGACCAGTTCCCGCGCGCTCTTGTATGAGTACTTCGCGGCTTCCAGGTTGTGGCGCGCCGCTTTCAGGTCGTTACTGGCGTGCAGGTCGAGAATCGGCATCGAGACGCCGACGCGCGCGTCGAAGACGTTGAACGGTCCGACGATCGACGGAATGCCCTCGGGCAGCGGGAAGCCAAAGGCCGCCAGGTTGAGCACCTGTCGCGTCTCGGAGACGTGGCCGTTGATGTCGGGCATCAGGCCGGCCTTCGCCAGCAGTCTTGCGCCATCGGCCTGGCTGATGCTCTCGGTGGCCGTCAGCACACCGAGGTTGTGCTCGAGCGCCCGGTTGATCGCGTCGAGGGCGGTCAGCTTGATCGACTCGGTCGTCAGGGTGCCGGAGGGCACACCTCGCTGGAACGGGCTGAGGGTCTGACTCTGCGCCTGCGTCGCGGGCGCCAGCACGGCGGCCGTGAACGCAGCCACCAGCATCAACGGAACGGCTCTCACGGAACTCCCTTTCCTATCCGCGCGATGAGCTCGTCGAATTGCGCGGCGGCGGGCCGTCGAAGAGCGAACAGCGGACAGCGTGACCGAAACGCGATCACGGAAACCTCTAGGGTACAACAGATCGTGCAGATGTGAAGCAGTTTGTCCTCGTCCCAATATCGTCACAACTTGGAGGCGAATGGATGCGTCTAAGGCTGAGATGAAATTGGGGCGTCTCCATGTGTATGTACTGATCGCGTCGCACATGGCGTTCCTGCCTGATCCTTTAGCGGCCCAGTCGGCGCTGTCGGGCCCTCGACTCACGATCACTCGCGCGACCGGACCAATTACGGTGGACGGCGATCTGTCCGACGAAGGTTGGAAGGGCGCGACGCGCATCGACAAGTGGTACGAGACCCAACCCGGCGATAACACCGAACCTCGGGTGAAGAACGTCGGCTACCTCACCTTTGACGACAAGTTCCTCTACGCCGCGTTCGAATTCGAAGATCCCGATCCGTCCGCCATGCGGGCGCCGTTTGCCGATCGCGACAACATCGGCAACGGTTTCGACGATTACGGCGGCATCCTCCTGGACCCGCGCAATACCGGCCGCACCGCTGCCTTCTTCGTCGTCACGCCGCGCAACATCCAGTACGACTCGGTGACCGACGATGCGTCGGGGGAGGATTCGTCGCCGGACTTCTTCTGGGAATCGAAGACGAAGATCGGCGAGCACGGCTGGACCATGGAGATGCGCATTCCGTTCTCATCGCTGCGCTATCGCAACGTCGATCCGCAGACGTGGGCCATCATGCTGTACCGCAATTTTCCGCGCGATCGCCACTATCAGTTCTTCAGCGCGCCGATTCCGCGTGGCAGCAGCTGTTTTGTCTGCCGGATGAATACGCTGACAGGGATCGATCACCTCCCGGCCGGCGGCCACATCGTCGCCGCGCCGTATTTCAGCGCCGCGTCGAGCGCGCATCCGCAGGACGATCTCGGCTCGCCGCTGGTCGATGACGGCGTCGAGCCGCATGTCGGCATCGACGTGAAGTACACGCCCAACGCCGACAACGCCATCGACCTCACGGTGAAGCCCGATTTCTCGCAGGTCGAATCGGACACGGCGCAGATTGCCACGAATCAGCGGTTCGCGCTGTTCTATCCGGAGAAGCGTCCATTTTTTCTCGAGGGCAGCGATCTGTTTCAGACGCCGATTCAAGCCGTCTACACACGAACGATCACGGATCCGGTGTGGGGTGGTCGCATCACCGGCAAGGAAGCCGGCATCCGTTACACCGCGTTGGTCGCGGACGATGCCGGCGGTGGCAGCGTGATTCTGCCGGGACCCAACGGTTCGTCGATCGCCGATCAGTCGGCGGGGTCAACCGTGTTCGTCGGCCGGCTGAAGCGCGAGATCGGTCTGTCATTCGTCGGCGCGCTGGTCACCGATCGCGAAACGAAAGAGGGTGGTGGCCACAACCGCGTCGCCGGCCCGGACTTCCAATGGCGCGCTTCCGCGTCCGACGCGTTCACTGGACAGTTGCTGTTCAGCGCGTCTCGGACTCCGAACCGCCCGGATCTCGCGGACCAGTGGACCGGTCAGGAGCTCAGTGGTCACGCCGCCAACCTGCAGTGGAGCCACAACACCACGCACTACGATGCCTACGCCGCATACAACGATTTCGGCAACGGCTTCCGCGCGGATACCGGTTTCGTGCCGCAGGTCGGTTATCGGGAGACCGTTGCGAGCACGGGCTGGACGTTCCGCCCGACCAATTTCTTTTCGCGCGTCCGCACGTTCATGTTCTACGACCACCAGGCCGATCGGGCCGGCGAGCTGATCTCCCGCGAGTACGCGCCCGGCGTCGGCATGGACACGAAATGGAACGGCTTCCTGCAGTTTCGCTATCTTGGCGACCGGGTGCGGGCGCAAGGCATTCCGATCGACCGCAACCAACTCGCCGTCGCGGCGCAGTTCAGTCCGTCACGGCGCATTTCGCTGCTCAGTGTGGATAGCCGATTCGGCCAGGAGATCGACTTCGTGAACGGCCGTCCCGGCACCGGCACGACGATCAATCTGTCGGCAACGGTCGATCCGACGATTCACCTCGACCTGGCGCTGATTCAGAATCAGCAGTGGGTGAACGTGGACAACCCGGTAGACGTGCGCCAGCGGCTGTTTCTCGCCCGCGTCTCGCGCGTGAAGGCCACCTACACGTTCACCGCGCGGCTGTTTCTCCGCGGAATCGCGCAGTATGTAACAACCACGAGCGACCCGACGCTGTACATCAGCAGTCCACCGCCGCCGCGCAGCGGCGATTTCAGCGGGCAGGTGCTGCTCGCCTACAAACTGAATTGGCAGTCGGTGATGTTCGTCGGGTACGGGGACGATCGCGAACTGACGAACCTGAATCAGCTGGCGCCGCTCGACCGGCAGTTCTTCGTCAAGATCTCGTACGCATTCCAGCGCTAGTCATTGACAGGAATTTGTACATAATGTACAAATCCCTGTATCAATGACGACTGAAGACTATCGCCGCGCGCTCGAGACCGCGATCCGCGAATACGAAGCGCTCGGGCAGCAGCGGCGCGACATCGACCAGCGTCTCGCTGAAGTCGCTCAGACGATCGGCACGCTTTCGCGCCTGTGCGGCCTGGTGTCGACCGTGCCCCTCGGACTGACCGACGCCTGCCGGTTGGTGATTCGCGGCGCCGGAGTGCCCGTCACTCCGACAGAGGTTCGTCAGCGACTGCAGACGATCGGCTTCGACCTGGCGAAGTACACGAACGACCTCGCCGCCATTCACACCATCCTCAAGAGACTGAACGAATCCGGGGAATTGCGCTTCGTCACACGGGGAGTTTCCACGAACAAGCACGCCTACATCTGGAACAAAGGACCCTACGTTGTTGCGCTTGGTCCGGATATCGCGGCTTTCATGCGGGACGCGAGCATGGACCGCGAAGCAATGGCGGCGGTCGAGGAGCCCGCGGTGCCCCCGACCACTCGGGCCCGACCCCGTCGAAGCCCGAGGAGACGAACATGATCGCGCTGGAACAGCGCCGGCGATTCTTCGCAGAGGAGATCGAAGCCGTTTCACGACTGCGGACGCCGGCGCTGGTGGAGGCGTTCGCGCGGGTCGAGCGCGAACGGTTTCTGCCGGCCGGCCCGTGGACCGTGGTGGCTGATGCCGATCTGAACAGCTTCGGCTCAGGCCCTCAGCGCTATCGCGAGACGCGCGATGCCGACCCGGCCCGCGTGTATCACAACATCGCCGTGGCAATCGATCCCGCCCGCCAACTGTTCAACGGTCAGCCGGCGACGCTCGGTTATTGGATCGATGCGTTGTCGCTGGCGCCGGACTCGCGCGTCCTGCACATCGGCTGCGGCCTTGGTTATTACTCGGCGGTGATGGGGGACTGCGTCGGACCCGACGGCCGGGTGGTCGCGCTCGAGGTGGACGCTGAGCTGGCTCGGGCCGCGACGGTGAATCTCGCTTCCCGTCCGTGGATCGAAGTCCGCAATGCCGATGCATCGGCGGCGATCGGCGAGACGTTCGACGCCATTCTCGTCAATGCGGGAGTGACGCACCCGCTCGAGAACTGGCTGGACGCGCTCGCTCCCGGTGGCCGCATGATGATTCCCATTACGGTCGCGATGCCGCAGATGGGTTCGACGCTCGGGAAAGGTCTCGTGCTGCTTGTCACCAGAAACCCAGACGAACTCTTCGCGGCGCGCGTCATCACCGTGGTCGCGGTGTATTCGGCGATCGGCATTCGCGACCCGGACATGAGCGAGCGGATCGGTCGCGCCCTGACGGCCGGCCCGGTGAAATGGGGAGCCGTGACGCGCCTGCGGCGCGATGGGCACGAGCCGGCGGAGTCGTGCTTGCTGCATCGAAACGGATGTTGTTTCTCGATGTAAGGTCCGGCTGAAGCCGGACACTACACCTACCAACAAGGGCGTCGTCCGTTGAAGCCGGACGCGACGTCCTCCAAGCCAGTAATCTATGGCATGGCCCACCTCTTCGATCCGATCGCATTCCGATCCATCACGCTCGCCAATCGCATCCTCGTCTCGCCGATGTGCGAATACTCGTGCGTTGACGGATTTTCGAACGACTGGCATCTGGTGCACCTCGGCAGCCGCGCTGTCGGCGGCGCCGCATTGATCTTGACCGAGGCGACGTCAGTCACCGCCGACGGCCGGATCAGTCCGGAGGATCTCGGCTTGTACGACGATGGACACGTGGCGGGGTTGGCGCATTGTGTGCGGTTCATTCACTCGCAGCGTGCGGTCGCGGGCACCCAACTCGCGCATGCCGGCCGCAAGGCCAGCACCTATCGTCCGTGGGGCGGCGGCAGTGGCGCCATCGCCCCGGCCGATGGCGGCTGGGAGGCGGTCGGGCCGTCGGCAGAGCCGTTTGCGAGCAACTATCCAACGCCGAGGCCGCTTTCGGTCTCCGAGATTAGCGGCGTGGTGGACGCCTTTCGCGCCGCAGCGATGCGCGCCGAAGCCGCGGGGTTCGATGTGATCGAGATTCATGGCGCGCACGGCTATCTGGTCCACGAGTTTCTGTCGCCTCTGATCAACACGCGAACCGACCAATACGGTGGCTCGTTCGAGAACCGTACTCGTCTGTGCCTCGAAATCGTGGACGCGGTGCGATCGGTGTGGCCCGATCGGCTGCCACTCTTCCTCCGTATTTCTGCGTCGGACTGGAAAGATGGCGGCTGGGACATCGAGCAGTCGGTCGAACTGGCGAAACTCGTGCGGGATCGCGGCGTGGACCTGGTGGATTGCTCGTCGGGCGGCGGCGTCGCCGATCAGAAAATCGCGATTGGCCCCGGCTATCAAGTGCCGTTCGCGGAGCGCATCCGCCGGGATGCCGGCGTTGCCACCGGCGCCGTCGGCCTTATCACCGACGCCAGGCAGGCTGACGCGATCATCCGGAACGGGCAGGCCGATTGCGTGCTGCTCGCGAGGGAACTGCTGCGCGACCCGTACTGGCCGCTGCATGCGGCGCAGCAACTGGGTCACACCGTGCCGTGGCCGCCGCAGTACGTCCGCGCCGCGCCGCCAGGAACGCCCATCCGATGAGTGGTACCAGGGCTATCATGTCGTGGTGCGCGCGTTACTGGTTGAAGATGATGCGACGATCGCCGAGTTTGTCGGCCGCGGTCTGCGCGAGGCCGGTTTTGCCGTGGACCACGCCGCAGACGGTGACGCCGGCCTGAGTCTCGCCACCGGTCAACCGTACGACGTCGCGATTGTCGATCTGATGCTTCCCAGGCGCGATGGGCTGTCGCTCATCGAAGAGCTGCGGCGGCGCAGCATCGCGACGCCGGTTCTCATCCTCAGCGCGCGCCGCTCGGTTGACGATCGGGTGCGCGGACTGCAGACCGGCGGCGACGATTACCTCACCAAGCCGTTCGCGTTCACCGAGCTGCTGGCGCGCGTCCAGGCGCTGGTCAGGCGGGCCACTCGCGCTCCGGAGCCGACCACGCTGACGGTGGACGGGCTGACGCTCGACCTGCTGTCGCGGCGCGTCACCCGCGACGGCAAACCGGTCGATCTGCGGCCGCGCGAATTCGCCCTCCTCGAGTTCCTGATGCGCCATGCCGGTCAGGTCGTTTCGAAGACGATGATCCTCTCGCACGTGTGGGAGTACAACTTCGACCCGCAGACCAACGTTGTGGACGTGCTCGTGAGCCGGTTGCGCGAGCGGGTCGATCGTCCGTTCGAAATCAAGCTGCTCCATACTGTGCGGGGCGTAGGCTATGTCCTCCGGCCCTGACGCGCTGCCGCCGTTGCGCCGGACCTTCGGACTTCGTCTGGCGTTGTGGTACGCGACCCTGTTCGTGTCCGGGGCGATCGCGATCGTTTTTGTCACCTACTACCTGACCGCCTCGTCGCTGGCGCAGCGCGACCATCAGATCATCAAAGGCAAGCTCGGCGACTACGCGGCCGCCTACGTCCGCGGCGGCGTCGGCGTGCTCGCCAACACCGTTCGTTCGGAGCAGCAGACGGCGCCCGAGCGTCTGTTCGTCCGGGTCGTCGATCGCGGCGTCGAGTCGGTGGTGTTGAGCAGTCCTGACGGCTGGGATCCGTCCAAGATCGAAATCGTCTCGGCCAATCTCGCCGATGGCACGCTGGTGCAGGTGGGGAAGAGCACCGAGGCCCGCGACGACCTGCTGGCGCGCTTCCGCGCCACGCTTGGGTTGGTCACGTTGATGATCGTGGCCGTGGCGCTGACCGGCGGCTGGCTGGCGACGCAGTCGGCGCTGTCACCGATCCGGCGGCTGACGCTGGCGGTTCAGCGGATTATCCGCACCGGACGAACCGATGCCCGTGTGCCGCTGGCCGGGTCGGGCGATGCGCTGGACGAACTGACCGCGCTCTTCAACGCGATGCTGGACAAGATCGAGGGCCTGGTGACCGCGATGCGCGGCTCGCTCGACAACGTCTCGCACGATCTACGCACGCCGTTGACGAGGCTGCGCGGTACCGCCGAACTGGCGCTGGCTGGTACTGCCGACGGCCTCGACGCCAGCGAGCGCTATCGGGAAGCGCTGGCCGAGTGTGTCGAAGAGTCCGACCGTGTGCTGGTGATGCTCAACACATTGATGGACATCTCCGAAGCAGAAAGCGGCGCGATGCAGCTTCATCGCGAGCCCGTGGCTTTGACCGATGTCGTGGCGCGCGCGATGGACCTCTACCGCGATGTCGCCGACGCCAAAGGGGTCGCGCTGACCGCCGACTCCGTCGGTGACGTCATGGTCATCGGCGATCGGACACGACTCGAGCAGGTGGCGGCGAACCTGCTCGACAACGCGGTGAAATACACGCCGGCTGGAGGACGGGTGGAGGTTGGCGTCCGCGCCGACGCAGGACGCGGGGTCCTGTCCGTCCGCGACACCGGCGCGGGTATTGCCCCCGACGAGCTACCTCGCATTTTCGACCGGCTGTTTCGCGGCGATACCAGCCGAACAGAACGCGGCCTCGGTCTGGGGCTCAGCCTCGTAAAAGCCATCGTCGAGGCGCATCACGGAATCGTAGAAGTCGAAAGCGAGCCCGGTCGTGGTTCCAGCTTCGAAGTATCGCTACCGCTCGGCTGAACCGCTTCGATCGTCGAATCTCTCACCGTTGTAATGTTCCTGCAACGGCTCCGCAACACCACCCCTCGTCTAACTCCTTAGAATCGATTTCGGACACACGAAAGGACGAAGGACTCCAATGAACTCACGTTTCAACCTGACTCAGCGCGTCATACGGAACGGCCTGGCCGTCTTCGCAGCCGTGCTACTGACGACCGGCGCCGCCTGGCACGTACTTGCCGCCGACGGCCAGGCCGCTCACGGCCCGATGGCCACCGTGACCACACCGATTGCGCACGCCATTGCAGGCGGGCGCGATTCCTACTCGGACATCGTCAGCGTCGCCGCTCCGGCAGTGGTGACGATTCGTACAGAAGGCAAGGCTCGGCCGGCCCAGACTGGATTTGACGATCAGGACGGCCAGGGACAGGACCCCGAAGATCTGATGCGCCGCTTTTTCGGTCAGCAGTTCGACCAGCGTGGTCAGCGCGGCCAGCGCAGCCCGCGACAGGCCGCGCCGCGGCAGCACGCCCTGGGTTCTGGCGTGATCGTGACCACTGATGGCTATGTCCTCACCAACTATCACGTCGTGGAAGGCGCCGAGAACATCCAGGTCGATCTCAACGACGATCGTACCGTGTCGGCCAAGGTGATCGGATCGGACAAGCCGAGCGACCTCGCGCTGCTCAAGATCAGTGCGGGCGATCTGCACCCGATTGCGATCGGCAATTCGGACGCGGTCAAGGTCGGCGACGTCGTGCTGGCGGTCGGCAACCCGCTCGGTGTCGGACAGACCGTGACCATGGGCATCATCAGCGCCAAAAGCCGCTCCACCAGTGTGGGCGACGGCGGCTACGAGGACTTCCTGCAGACTGACGCGCCGATCAATCACGGCAATTCCGGCGGAGCGCTCGTCAACACCAAGGGCGAACTGGTCGGCATCAACTCGCAGATTCTGTCCAACTCCGACGGCAACATCGGCATCGGTTTCGCCATCCCGTCGAACATGGTCAAGAACGTGATGGAGCAGCTGCGTACCAACGGCAAGGTCACGCGCGCGCAGCTCGGAGTCACCGTCCAGGGCATTTCGTCGGACATGGCCGAGAGCCTCGGTCTCAAGCAGACCAGCGGCGCCATCGTCAGCAAGGTCACGCCGGACAGCGCCGCTGACCGCGCCGGGGTCAAGCGCGGCGACGTGATTCAGTCGTTCAACGGCCAGGCCGTACACGACACCAACACGCTGCGCAATCGCGTTGCCGAAGCCGGACCAGGCTCGACCGCGGATCTTCTGGTCCTGCGCGACGGCACGGACAAGCATCTGAGCGTGAAGCTCGACGCGGCGAGTCCCGAGAAGTCGGCGCGCGACGACGATCGCGCGTCCGGAAGCGACGACAAGACGGCGCTCGGCGTGTCGGTGGCGCCGATGACGCCGGAACTGGCGGCGCGCTTGCAGGCACCGAAAGACGCGCACGGCCTCGTGGTCAAGGACGTCAATCCTGATGGCCGGGCGGCCGCTGCGGGCATCCAGTCGGGCGACATCATCCAGGAAGTGAACCGCACGTCGGTCAACTCCGTGGACGAGTTGAAGTCCGCGCTGCAGAAGTCGGGCGCCAAGCCGACGCTGCTGCTCATCAATCGCCAGGGCAACGATCTCTTCGTGACCGTTCGTCCGGCAAACGGCTGAACACGACGGGACGGCGACCCGAGTCTGGGAGCTCTGGTCGCCGCGCTCGCGTGTCGGGTAGGGGACGGCCTGAAGGCCGCCCCCTACTTTTTTTCGCCCCGACTCTCACGACCGCTATGCCGCCACAGCCTCCGGCCCGAATCCACGGCCGCCACTGAGATACCATTACCGGATGATTCTCGGCGGCGTCTTCTCAGTTCTTCCCACTCCATTCTCTGAATCAGGCGAGTTCGATCCCGACAGTCTCGGGCGCGTCATCAATCTCTTCATTTCCGACGGCGTCAGCGGTTTCACCGCGCTGGGCGTCACGAGCGAAGTCGCACGGCTGACCGATGCCGAGCGCGACCGTGTGCTCGACACTGTGATCACACACGTCAACGGCCGCGTCCCGATTGTCGCAGGCACGACGGCGGAAGGCCTGCGGACCAGCATCGACTACACGCGCCGCGCCCGGGCGGCCGGGGCGTCGGCGGTGATGATCAGCCCGCCCCGCGCCCCGAAGCTCAATTCAGACAGCGTGGCCAAACACTTCGCCGAGGTCGCCGCCGCAGTGGACATCCCGATCGTGGTGCAGGACTTTCCGCCGGTCTCCGGGTTCACCATGGAGCCGGCGCTGCTCGCTCGAATTGCGCGCGACGTGCCGTCCGCGCGCACCATCAAGCTCGAAGACCCGCCGACTCCGTTCAAAACCTCGCGCATCCTCGAACAGACCGCCGGCATCGACGTCAACATCTTCGGCGGCCTGGGTGGCGTGTTTCTGCTCGAAGAGCTGATGGCCGGCGCCGCCGGCGCCATGACCGGGTTCGCGTTCCCGGCAATTCTCGTCAAAATCGTCACCCTGTACCGCGCCGGCCGGATCGACGATGCCGCCGCGGAGTTCTACGCCAAGGTGCCGCTGATGCGCTTCGAATTCCAGGAGGGCATCGGCATGGCCATCCGCAAGGAAGTTCTGCGCCGTCGCGGCGCCATCGCTCACGCCGGCATCCGCCCGCCGGGCGGCGTCCTCGACAAGGCGACGAAGGAAGCGCTCGATCGCGTCCTCGCGTACGCCGGCGACCACACCACATAACTCGGAGAAACCAGTCAATGGATCTTGGTCTGAAGAACAAAGTGGCCATGGTGGGCGGCGCCAGCAAGGGGCTCGGCCTTGCGGTTGCGCGCGCGCTGGCGGCTGACGGTGCGCACGTCTGCATCGCTTCGCGCGATCAGGCAGCCCTGAAAGCGGCAGCCGAGACCATCAACGGCGCCGGCGGGGGACGGGCACTTGCGGTGGCGGCCGATCTCAGTCAGGCGGATGCGATTGCCGCGTGGCACGCCGCCGCCGTGAAAGAATTCGGCGGCGTCGATCTGTTGTTCGCGAACACAGGTGGGCCACCTGCCGGCACCTCGCTGTCCTTCGACGATGGAGCGTGGCAGGCGGCGTTCGAGCTGCTGCTGCTGAGCGCCGTGAGAACGGTCCGTCTGGTGGTTCCTGACATGAAGGCTCGAGGCGGCGGCGCGATCCTGATCGGCACTTCGTCAACCGTGAAGGAGCCGGTACCGAACCTGGCGCTGTCGAATGTGATGCGATCGGGCGTCACGGCGTTCGCGAAGACGCTGTCCCTCGAGCTGGCACCGGACAAGATTCGCGTCAACACGCTGATCCCCGGACGCATCGCCACCGATCGCCTGCGGCAGCTTGACGAGGGCAACGCCAAACGAGCGGGCATTTCACTCGAAGAACAGCAGAAGCGTGGCGCGGGCACGATTCCGATTGGCCGTTACGGTTCACCGGACGACTTCGGCCGCGTCGGGGCGTTTCTTCTGTCCGACGCCGCGTCCTACATCACCGGCGCATCGGTGCAGGTGGACGGCGGACTGATCAAGGGCCTGCTGTAGATGAGTGTCGCTCGCAAGATCCTGCTGGCGATGTCCACCAACGCGTGGCTGCGCGAGCGCGCCACGAAGACGGCGTTCGTGCGCCGGTCGGTGTCCACGTTCATGCCCGGCGAGAAGCTCGAGGATGCCATGGCCGCCGCAGCGGTGCAGCAGCGGGATGGCATCGGGACGATTTTTACGAAGCTGGGGGAAAACCTCACGCGCGTCGAAGAGGCAGAAGAAGTCACGCAGCACTACCTGGATACCCTCGACCAGATTCAGGCAGCGGGTTTGCGCGCCCAGATCTCGGTGAAGCCGACACAGCTCGGCCTCGATCTGGACAAGGAGTTGTGCTTTCGCAATCTGCAGCGTCTGATCGATCGCGCTACAGAGCGCGGCAACTTCGTCTGGATCGACATGGAGAGTTCTCCGTATGTCGATCCGACGCTCGACCTGTTCCGCCGCACCCGTGCGCGGTCGCCGCTGGTGGGGATCGCGATCCAGGTGTACCTGTATCGAACGGAAAAGGACATCGAATCGCTGCTGCCGCTCGGCGCCGCCATCCGGATGGTGAAGGGCGCGTACCTCGAGTCGCCGGACGTCGCGTTTCCACAGAAATCCGACGTGGACGAAAACTTCTACAAGATGTCGTGCCGGCTGTTGAGCGCCGAAGCGCAACGCGCCGGCTGTCTGCTGCACATGGCCACGCACGATCCGGTTCTGGTCGATCGCCTCACGGCCTTCATCGATGCGCAGCGGGTTCCGGCGACGGCGTATGAGTTCGCGATGCTCTACGGCATCCAGCGCTCGCTGCAGCAGCGCCTCGTGAAGACCGGCCGTCCCCTTCGCGTCCTGATCGCGTACGGCGAGTACTGGTTCGCCTGGTATATGCGCCGTCTCGCCGAGCGTCCCGCCAACGTCTGGTTCGTCGTCAAAAATATCTTCGGTTGATGGATCGAGTAACATTCCTGGCCACAGGAGGTTGGTAGATGAGTGTCGTCCACGGAGCACAAGGGGGGCGGAACGATCTGAGGATCTGAGGATTTAAGGATTTAAGGATTTATCTGAGGATCTTGGAATCTTCGATTCCAACGCGCAGAGCCCCGCCCCTCTCCACTTTCCCCGACAATGCATCGCTTTTCAGAAGGAGAGTCGACGTGTCTCTGCGCGAACAGCTTGGTTGGAACGATTTCTTCGAGCAGCAGTGCTCAGCCGAGAGCCTCACACCGCGCGGGCACCGTTTGCTATACGACATCATCTTTCTCGTGACCGCGCTGACACAGGATCTCAATCCGCGCCGCCTCGAGCGGTACCTGACGCTGGTGTTGGACGCTGGTGCGGTCCCTGTCGTGCTGCTGAACAAGGCTGACCTCTGTGACGATCCCGCCGGCACGTCTGAGTCGGTGCGCAGGCGATTGCCGTTGGTGGACGTAGTGGTGGTCAGCGCTCTTCAGGACGTCGGACTCGTCCAGCTGGAGCCGTATCTGCGCCCGGCGCAGACGGTCGCGCTGCTCGGCTCGTCAGGCGTCGGGAAGTCGACACTGGTCAACCACCTGCTCGGCGCGGACACGCTGCGCGTCGGCGCGATCAGCGAGGCCGACGGGAAGGGCCGTCACACCACGACCGCGCGCCAGCTCGTGACGCTGCCGGGCGGGGCGCTGCTCATCGACACGCCCGGCATGCGCGAGCTCCAGCTGTGGGGCGACGAGTCGGCGGTAGCCGGCGCGTTCGACGACATCGCGGCGCGGGCGGGCGAGTGCCGATTCGCCGATCGCGGCCACGGCACCGAGCCGGGTTGCGCCGTCCAGGAGGCGGTGAACACCAGACGTCTTGATGCCGATCGCCTCGAGAATTTCCGACGGCTCGGGCGTGAAGCGGCCTTCGAGGAACGGAAGCGCGACAAAGCCGCCGCGTCCGAGACCAAGCGCAAGTGGAAACAGCTCCACAAGGCGCAGCGTGTGCTCTTTCGCGATCGCGATCGCGGATAAAATGCCGGCATGCGGACGCTGACGATGGCGGTGGTGTGCACGGCGGCGGTCTTGGTGGTCAGCCTCTCCGGGGAGGGCGCGTGGGGCCACTCGATCGAGAACGGCGGCTCGTCTCGCAGCGTCGAGTTGCAGAGCGCCGGATCACCCGTTTACCACGTTCGACTCGACACGACGAAAGGCGTTATCGTCATCGCCGTCCACCGTGACTGGGCGCCGCTTGGGGCCGATCGGTTTCGCGAGTTGGTGATGTCTCGCTACTTCGACAACAGCCGCTTCTTCCGTGTCGTCAAGGGACAGTGGGCTCAGTTCGGCATCAACGGCGACCCCGCGGTGTCGAAGCAGTGGCGGACGCGAACGTTTCCCGACGATCCCAACCAGCAGTCGGTCATCCGTGGACGGGTCGCGTTCGCCTTCAAGGATCCGGGCGGGCGCACCACGCAGGTATATATAAGCCTGCGCGACAATTCCTATCAGGACGCGCAAGGCTTCGCGCCGTTTGGCGAGGTGGTGACCGGCATGGCCGTCGCCGATGCGCTCAATAGCCAGTACGGTGAGTCGTCTGGCGGCGGCATCCGTGCCGGCAAACAGGACCCCCTCTTCGACGGTGGCAATGCGTTTCTCGATCGTGAATTTCCGCGGCTGGACAAGCTGCTTCACGCGATGGTGATGCCATGACTCTTCAGGATCTGCAGACGCTGCTCGACTACCACTACTGGGCGCGCGATCGATTGCTCGAAGCGATCGATCCGCTTACCCAGGAACAATTCAACAAGGCGATGGGCAGCAGCTTTACCTCGATTCGCGAAACGGTCGTTCACGTCTACGCCGCCGAAGTCGCCTGGTACTCGCGTTGGCAGGGTGTCTCGCCATCCGCACTGATGACCAGTGAATCACTTCCGGACGTCGCATCAGTCCGCTCGGCCTGGGCCGAACAGGAGAAGAACATGCGGCGGTTCACCGAGTCCCTTGGCGAAGCGGGCGTCGGGAGGGTGTTCGACTACAAGAACCTGATGCAGCAGCCGAATACCGCGCCGTTCTGGCAGATGCTCCAGCACGTCGTCAATCACGCCAGCTATCACCGCGGTCAGGTGACGACGATGCTTCGGCAGATGGGCGCAGCGGCAGGAAAGTCGATGGACATGATCGCGTTCTACAGGACGCGGGGCTAGGAGGATTGAGCGCCGTCCGGTCGTTCGGCCTGACGCTGTTCGCGATCGTCGCGGTCGCGATCCTCGTCGCCGGCTGGCGTGGCGGTGAGCCGTGGACTGCCGCGGCGTTCGTCGCGTTCTTCACGTCGCGGGTGGTGCGTTCGGTGATCAAGACGCCGATCAGCGGCGTCCGCCGCCGGACGCCGGCCGAGGATGCGCATCGTTTTCTCCTGGTCACCGCCGCCGGCTGGCTTGGTTCGGGTGCGCTGGCCGTCGGCGCCTCGCTGTTCGGGGAAGGGCAGGAGTGGTTCTACGTCGCGCCCTGCTTTCTCCTGTTCGGCCTGCTGCACGTGTATTTCGCCGTGCGCGCCGCGTCGCTCGACTAGCGCTACTCCTCGTCTGGCGCACCGCCGCCGGACTTCGCCACGTCCTCCTGTTTTATCCGATCGACGTTGAATTTCGCCGCGCTCGCGATGATCTTGTCGAACGCCTCGTCGAAGTCGAATGACGAGGCCTTGGAGAACCGCGTGTAGTTGACGCGGGACACGACGAACGGCTTCAGGTACGGGCTGGTCAGCCCTTTGGCCTTCAGCTTCTCGACCGCCGCGGTCACCGCATCGTCGAGCTTCAGGATCTTTTTGCCGCGCCGCTCACGTTCCTTGAGTGCCTTGGCAATGGGCAAATCCAGGAACTCGTCGACGCGACGGAGAATCGACTGGTAGGCTCCGCCACTCAGACGGGGACGCTCCTCGTAGCCGATGCCCAGGGTCAGGAACGCCGGCTGCTCGAATTCGAACGTGAAGGCGTCCTCCGGATTGTCGCTCGTCTTCGCGAGCGCGCGCGCCATCCGGATCGTCTCGAGCGATTTCTCGCGCAGGTTGTGCGCCTTCTCGGTGTTGAGCGCCAGAATCTTGAACGCGACCGTCGGATCGGGCACAACCAGCGCGATCACCGTCTTCACGCCGAGCTTCTTGAGGGCCTGCAGGCGGTGGTTGCCGTTCGGCGTCAGATACGTGTGGCCTTCCCGGACGGCGATGATCGGATCGAGGAACCGTCCGATTTTCTCGACGACCGCCATCAGGCGCTTGACGTGGGCGTCCGACGGATCACGCTGATAGGGTGTCGGCTCCACGCGATCAATTGGCAGCGCGGCCAGAAGCAGTGGTGTTCCGCCGAACGGCTCGCGGTAGCGGCCGACGACTGCGCCGCCGTCGCCAGCGATCGCCGACGACAAACGGTCGAGCTCGGGATCGTCAGCGTTCCGAGTCTCTTCCGGACTCAGTCCGACCGAAGCAGCAGTGACTTTCTTTCGCCGTACCGGCTTTTTGCGTGGCGGCATCACGCGGATGATACGACACGAAACGGATCGGCGGTCACTCGCCCATCGATTTGAGTAAGATGTGCGGTCAGCGGGCCACGACCTGCGCGGAGTAAAGCTGGTGTTGAAAAAGATTCTGCTGGTTGGGGTGGTGGTGGTCGTCGTCGGCAGCCTGGCCCTGTTCGTCTGGGCGCGATCCGTGTTCTCGCAGGACGCCGTCAGGACGACGATCGCCGCCAAACTGAGCGACGCGCTGGGACAGCCGGTGACCATCGGCGGCATCGGCGCCTCCATTTATCCGACGGTGGCCGTCGATCTCGACAAGCTCAGCATTGGTCCAAACAACAACATCACCGTCGCCGCGCTGCGAATTGCCACCGATTTTCGGGCCCTGCTGTCCCGGCGCATCGAGCACGGCAGCATGCGCCTGAGTGGCGCGCACATTCAGCTGCCGCTTCCCGCATTCAAGACCCCGTCGGAAAGTCGCGCGCCCGCTCCTGCGAATCCGACGCCAACGGCTGCGCCGGTCGAGATCGTGTCCATCGACGAAATCGTCCTGAGCGACGTGGAAATCGTCAGCAACGGCCGCACGCTGCGTGGCGACATCGAAGTGGTCCCCGACGGCAAAGGGCTGATCGTGAAGAAAGTTTCACTGACCGCCGACAAGGCGACCGTCAATGTCAGTGGTCGCATCACCGATCTCTCAGGTCCTGCCGGCGAGCTCGCCATAAAGGCGGGTGTGCTGGACATCAACCAGTTGCTGGCGTTCCTGTCAGACTTTTCGAAGGATGCGGCCGGCACGCCACCGTCGAGCAGTGCGCCGCCCGCCAGATCGGCCACAGCTCCGACCAATGCCGTCGGCGCAGCGGGACTGAACATGGCGCTGACGGTCGATGCGGATCGCGCGACGATTGGCACGCTGTCGCTCGACAAGCTGTCGGCGCGTGCGAAGGTCACACCGACCGGAATGACGCTCGATCCGGCGTCGTTCGGAGTGTTCGGCGGACGCTACGAGGGCACGCTGGCGCTCACGCTCGCGTCGGTTCCTGAATTCCACCTCAAGGCCAAGGTGTCCGCCGTTGACGTCGCGGCTGCCTCGGCGTTCGCCGGCAGTCCCGGCGTGATCACTGGAAAGTTGGCGGGCGACCTCGACATCGCTGGCCGCGGTCTCGATCCGAAAAGCGTCCAGCAAACCGCCCACGGCACGGTCCGTATGGACATTGCCAACGGCGTCATCAAAAACCTCGGCCTGCTTCAGTCGGTCGTGGCCGCGACATCGATGCGGTCGGATGCTTCATCTCAGCCGGCGGGCTCACGGGACGAGCCGTTCACGCACCTCGGCGGCACGATGACCATCGCGCACGGAGACGGATCGACCCAGAACCTGCAGCTGGAGGCAAAAGACCTCCGCGTCAGCCTCACCGGGATCGTCAGGCTGGATGGCAGCACGCTGGACCTGAAGGGGCAGGCACAGCTCTCGGAGGCGGCGACGCAGCAGGCCGGAAAAGATCTTGTTCGTTACACAGCCGACCAGGGCCGCGTGACATTGCCGATCAAGATCGACGGTTCGGCGGACAACCCGAAAGTGCACGTGGACACGGCCGACATGGCCAAGCGTGCGATCAAGAATCGTTCAGTCGAGGAAACGCACAAGGCGATCGAAAAAGGGCTCAATACCTTCTTCAAGAAGAAGTAACTATTTGCGCGCCGCCGGGGTCAGCGTCGTCTCGAGCTTTTTGCCTTCGCGCATGTAGATCACCTTCGCCGGCTGGCCGATTTTCAGCACGTCCAGCGCGTAGGTGTAGTCGTAGATGTTGGCAATGGTCTGGCCGGCGATTTCCACGATCACGTCACCCTTGCGAAGTCCCGCTTCTTCAGCCGGACCGCCGCCAACGACGCCGCTCAGCAGCAGTCCCTTGACCTCTGTCGAATAGTCCGGGATCGTACCGGTGTAAACACGGGCGCCGGCCCGGCCGCCGCCCGCCTGCATCTGCTGCTCGACCTTCGTGAACTGTGGCGCGTCGGGCGTGTCCTCGAGCTTCCTGACAATCGCCGCTGCGAAATCGACGACGCGATCGAGATCCTCGTAATCGATCTTGTCGGCGGTGTCCGACGGTTTGTGGTAGTCGGGATGGACGCCGGTGAAGAACGCCAGCGAGGGAATGCCGGCCGCATTGAAGGTCGCGACGTCGGTCGGCTGATACGGATCCTCCTGGACCAGCAGGCTGAAGCCGGCCGGGATGTTCGCCTGCTCGAGAATCTTGCCCCACGCCGGACTGCTGCCCGCGGCCTGCACCGTCAGCTTGTTGTCCTGCATCCGGCCCACCATGTCGAAGTTCAAGTAGGCAGCCAATCCATCGAGCGGCAGCGGTGGAGTTGTCGTAAACGCATTGGAGCCGATCAGGCCGAGCTCTTCGCCCGACCAGAAGCCCACGAGGATGTTGCGTCGCCGCGCCTGTTTCGAGAGGCTGGCCGCCACAGCGAGCACGGCCGCCGAGCCGGACGCGTTGTCGTCCGCACCGAAATGAGTTTTCTTGGCGTCGGCGGCATCCGCGAGCGTATTGCCGGCTTCGCCGTGACCGAGATGGTCGAAATGCGCACCGATCACAATCCATGGTTTCGCGGTCGTCGTCACTGGGACAGTCGCCGGCAGATAACCAACCACGTTGTGTCCGGTTCGCTTCTCGCGCTCCACGGCGGCGTGAATGCGGACGGTCACGCCGGGCAGTGCAAATCCCGTGGCGTGCGGGTTGGCATCGTCGAGCGACTTCTGTGCGGCGGCGAGCGGCGTCTTGGGCGTCACTTCGAACAACCGGTCGGCGACTGCGCCCTTCACGCTCACCGCGACGATGCCCGAGCCGGCGATCGCCGTGTCGAAGGTCATCGGCGCCAGCTCGCCGGCGTTGGGGGAGCGCGGTCCGGTGACGATGATCATCGCCTTGGCACCGTGCTGGCGCGCGGCCATGGCCTTGTAGCGAAGGTCCGCGTAGCGGGACAAAACGCCCTTGGTCTTGGGATCCGCGTCCTCCGGGAAATAACGTAACGCGACGACGATCTTGTCCTTGACGTCGAGCGTGGCGTAGCTGTCGTACGAGAATCCCTGGCCATCAGGAACGACGATCCCATAGCCGACGAACACCGCTGGCCCCTCGACGTCACCGTTGTCCGAGAAAGAGAGTGCCCGCGCCTGGCCTGTCCCGGATGTCGCACTCCCGATCGTGACGGTCGAACCGGCGTCCTTCGTCCCGGCCGTGAACTCGAACGGCATCCGGAAATCCGTCAGCCCGGGTAGTGGCTTGGCGCCAATCTTCTGCAACTCACCGACGATATAGTCGGCGGCGAGGCGCTCGCCGTTCGAGCCGGCCAGGCGTCCTTCGAGCTTGTCGGACGCCAATGTTTCGACATATGTGCGGGTCTTCGATGTTTGAGCCGCCAGTCCCGCCGCCAACGCGATCGCAACGATCGACGCAGACACCGCCCAGCACGCCGAGCGACGATGATTTCGATGACTGCACCGCGGCATCGGCATGCTGCGCGTTCGGATACCGGTGGTCATGACTTGGCCGGCTTTCTGGGCGGGGCGTTCTTGATCGCCTCGAGCGCCTTCTCGTGGTTCCACTGACCGAGGAACAGCTGACCGGCCGAACCGCCGGCGCGGCTCGATGTCCACGCCAGTTGCTTGCCGTCAGGCGAAGGCACGGGGAGGCCGTCGAATCCATCTGAGTAAGTGACCCGGACCGGCTCCTTCGTCCCCGCCGCGTCGACCATGAACAGCTCGAAGTTTTCGAAGCCGAGTTTGTTCGACGCGAAGATGATGTAGTCGCCGGACGGATGCATGTACGGAGCCCAGCTCATCGATCCGAACGACGTGATCTGTTTCTGGTCGGACCCGTCAGGATTCATGGTCCAGACGTCCGCAATCATCCCTTTTTCGTCGAAGCGGCGCCACAGGATCTTCTTGCCGTCCTGGGTGAAGAACGGGCCGCCGTCGTAGCCCCAGACGTTGGTGAGCCGCTTCTGCTCTGAGCCGTCCGCGCGCATCGTGTAAATCTCGGCGAAATTGCTCGGATTTTCTTCGAGCTGCTTCTGTTCCTTGTCCGTGAGCGGATGGTCGTAGGCGCTGCGCATCGACGAGAACACGATCCATTGACCGTCCGGGGAATAGCTGCCTTCGGCGTCGTAGCCCTTCGCCGTGGTCAGGCGCTTCATCGCGCCGCTTTTCTCGTTGTAGGAATAGATGTCCATCTCTGGGTCGTAATCCCACGAGTACCGCCGTTCTTTTCCCGATGCCCGAAACGCGAGCTCCTCGTCCTGGTATTGCTTCGACTTCGGATCGGCGTGCGTGGACGCGAACTCGATCTCGTCGCTGCCAGGCCGGAAGAACGCGCACGTGGTCTTGCCGACGCCGGTCGAGATGCGTTTGGTATCGCCGGTCGCGAGATCCAGTACATAGATTTGATAAAACGGATTGCCCGGTTCGCGCTCGCTCTGGAACACCAGCCGCTTCCCGTCTGGCGACCAGTAGCCTTCACCTGCCCGCTTGCCTTCGACCGTCAGCCGACGAATTCGAGTCAGGAAGTCTCGTTCCTGATAGGTCGGTGCTGATTGAGACGCCAGAGGAGCCACGAGGAGGGTGGCGACGAGGGCCGTGCGGAGCAGATTCATGGAAGGCATTATCGCCGGAGGGTGGGGCACGATTCCACCACCTCGACCGACACATTTAGCGTACTCAATAGGACAATGTGTTGTGTTACGGGACATGCCTGACTATAATGAAACACGAATTGGCTAAGTCATTACGAACAAGGTCATTAGTTGCCAGATTTGTTCGCGTTTCGCTGACCTTCTTCGCATGATTGAACAGACTTGATATGACAATGGCGACTGTATCGCTGGCGATATATCGACCTAAACGATTGAACTACCAGTGGTTAGCTCAGATCTGAAACGCCCGCGGCAATGGCCGAGGTATTGCTCTTAAAGGACGCATGAAGTTTTCTCCATCGGACCGGGTTTTCAAGAAAGCAGTGTGGGGCGCCAAGCTGACCTCGTCGGTGTTCCTGCTCTTGTTCGTGGCAGGACTGGCGTCGGATGCTTCGGCCGCTGACCGCCATGTTCGCGACGGCGCGAAGAAGAAGAACGGCGTGCCGGGCGCTAATCCCAGAAATTACAAAATGGACGACGAGGTTACGCGTCGTTCGTCGCGTAACCCACTTCAAACCACCAGCGTGATCGTCACCCTCGTTCCCGGCGCTACCGTACCCGCCGAGTTCAAGCGATTTGCGCGCGCCGACAAACTCGACATCATCAATGGTGTCGTGCTCGACCTTCCGAACTACCTTCTTAAGAAGCTCGAAGCGCAACCGGACATCTTCCAGATTCATTTTAATCGCCCGATCGCCGCGCACAACTACCGCACCGCCATCACGGTCGGCGCTCGCGTGGTCCAGAACACTCTCGGCTACACCGGCGCCGGCGTCGGCGTCGCGGTCATCGATTCCGGCGTGACCTCCTGGCACGACGACCTGACCAAGGGCAACTCGTATAAAACCTATCCCTACGGCAACCAGCGCGTCACCAAGTTCGTGGACTTCGTCAACGGACGCTCGCTGCCGTACGACGACAACGGTCACGGCTCGCACGTCGCCGGCACCATCCTCGGCAATGGTTACGATTCGAACGGCGACAAGGCCGGCATCGCGCCGGGTGCGGCGCTGATCTCGCTCAAGGTGCTGGACGCCACCGGCGGCGGCAGCATCAGCAACATCATCGCCGCGCTGAACTGGGTGGCGCTCAACGCCAAGACCTACAACATCAGGGTCGTGAACATGTCGGTCGGCGCCGGCATCTACGAATCCTACTGGACGGATCCGCTGACCGTGGCCGCCAAGAAGGTCACCGACAAGGGCATCACCATCGTCGCTGCTGCCGGCAACCTCGGGAAGAACCTGCTGGGCGCCAAGCAGTACGGCGGCATCACCGCTCCGGGCAACGCGCCCTGGGTGCTGACGGTCGGCGCCACCAGCACGATGGGCACCCTGACACGCAGCGACGACACCATGGCGTCGTTCAGCTCGCGTGGTCCGACGTTCATCGACTACGGCGCGAAGCCGGACGTCGTGGCGCCGGGCACCGGCACGGTCTCTCTGGCGGTTCCGGGCAGCACGCTCTACTACACGAAAGCTGTGGACCTGCTCGACGGCGTGCTTCACCTCGGTTCGCACCCGTACCTGGCGCTCAGCGGCACCAGCATGGCGGCGCCGGTCGTCAGCGGCACGGTCGCGTTGATGCTGCAGGCGAATCCGAACCTGACGCCGAATCTGATCAAGGCGATCATCCAGTACACGGCGCAGCCCTACAGCGGCTACAAACCGCTGGAACAGGGCGCGGGCTTCCTGAACACGCTCGGCGCGGTCCGCCTCGCGGCGTTCTACGCCAGTAACACCCGAGGCACGCAGATGCCGGTGCAGAGGGTGTGGAGCCAGCACGTGATCTGGGGCAACCACATGCTGTCGGGCGGCTACCTCAACCCGCTGGCGAATGCGTGGGCCAACAACATCGTATGGGGCACCGCCAAGACGCTCGGCGCCAGCGGTGACAACATCGTATGGGGCACGGCGTGCGGCGACAGCTGCGACAACATCGTGTGGGGCACCGCCGATGCCAACGGCGACAACATCGTGTGGGGCACCGCCGGTGGTGGCGACAACATCGTGTGGGGCACCGCCGGTGATGGCGACAACATCGTGTGGGGCACCGCGAGCGGTGACGACAACATCGTGTGGGGCACCGACTGCGGTGGCGCCGATTGCGACAACATCGTCTGGGGCACCGCCGACATGGCGGACAACATCGTGTGGGGCACCGCCGATGCCGGCGACAACATCGTGTGGGGCACGTCCGCGGGCGATGACAACATCGTGTGGGGCACCAGCACCGACACCGACTTCACCTGGGGCAGTTCGGGCGACGACGCCACCTTGTTTCCGGACGCGACCAGCAGCGACGTGCTGCCGAGTGTCGATCTCGAGTTCGGGGATCTCGTTCCAGTTGTTCCGGTCGTCGTCACCACGACGCTGCTGACAGGAGCCCTCTAATGGAGAAGATGCCATACCGCCAGGACATGGATATGCTGCGTATCCCAGCTCCGGCAACTCAAGTCGTCACCACGGATTGGCGGGCGGGTCTGCCGGTCCTGACAACGGGGGCGGTGACGCTGCGCGAACTGCGCGCCTCCGACGCGCCGTCGCTGTTCGCGATGCTGACAACCGAGGAGGTGTCGCGGTTCATTTCGCCGCCGCCGTCGACGTTGCAGGGCTTCGAGCGCTTCATCACCTGGGCGCTGCGTCAGCGTTCGGCCGGGACGTATGCCTGTTTCGCGGTCACGCTCGAAGGATCCGACACCGCGATCGGCATCTTCCAGCTGCGCGAACTGTCGCCCGGTTTCGAAACCGCTGAGTGGGGATTCGCGATCGGCTCGCCCTACTGGGGCACCGGCGTTTTCAAGCAGAGCGCCGAGCTGGTGGCCGAATTCGCATTCGACGTCGTCGGCGTGCACCGTCTCGAGGCGCGGGCGGCAACTCGCAACGGGCGTGGCAACGGCGCGCTTCGCAAGCTTGGCGCGGTTCAGGAAGGGTTGCTCCGCAAGTCGTTCCTGCGAAACGGCGAGTACCTCGACCAGGCGCTGTGGACCCTCCTCGACGAGGATTGGCGCGCCGACCGCGTCTGGGAGACTGCCACGAGGCACTGACACGCGCCACGGGCGCGTCATCCAAACGGACAAAGAAGGCAGGCCGGACCTCGTCCGCGCCTGCCTTTTCTTTTTTGCCCGCGCTATTTCTGAGCGATCGCCTGAATCGAAACCGTGATCTTGACCTCGTCGCCAACGAGAAAGCCGCCGGTTTCGAGCGTCGCATTCCACGCCAGGCCGTAGTCCTTGCGGTTCACCGTAATCTCGCCTTCGAACCCGGCACGCAGGTTGCCCCACGGATCCTTGGCGTTGCCCAGGAACGTGACCGGGACCGTGATCTCCTTCGACACGTCTCGAATGGTGAAGGTGCCAACCACGTCGAAGCGCTCCGCGTCCTTTTTGACGATCCGTGAACTGACGAAGGTCACGGTCGGGAACTTGTCCACCGCGAAGAAGTCGTCGGATTTCAGATGGGTGTCGCGGTCAGCGGTGCCCGTATCGATGCTGGCGGCGTTGATGGTGAGCGCGACCTTGGATTGCTCGACGTGAGCTTCGTCGAACTGGACCGTACCGCTGAAGTCGGTGAACCGGCCGCGCACTCGCGTCACGAGGTGGCGGACCTGGAACACGGCCTCGGAATGGGTTTTGTCAATGGTGTAAGACGTGGATGGAGCGAGCGTTGTACTCATGGAGACCTCTTTCTGATGATCCGGCGGTGCGGCCATCACCCCTGCTGATGAGCCGCGCGAATAGCATCGAGCAGCCGGATGAACACGATGCGATCCTTCTGTTTCAATCCCTTCAAGCTCTCGTCCGGCGCGCGTGCGGTCACGCCGTCCAGCTTTTGCAGCAGTGCGAGGCCTTTGGGCGCGATCCAGCACAAATGCTGACGGCGATCCTTAGGACACCGCTGACGTCGCACCAGTTCCTTGGCTTCGAGTCGGTCGAGCAGCCGCGTCACGCCTGGCGTGGCTTCGATCATGCGTTCCGCCACCTCGAGTGTGGGCAGGCCGACTTCGCCGGCACCGCGCAGGATTCGCAACACGTTGAACTGCTGCATAGTAATGCCGTGCGGTTCGAGCAGCGCGGTCATCTGGCGACGCATGAGGTCGGCCGTCCGCAGCAGAGCGACGACCGCTTCGTGCGCCGCTGATTGGAACGGCTGGCGTTGACGGAGTTCGTGCTGCAAGGCGCTGGAAGCCATCGACGCCAGTTACATTACATGTCAATAGTTGACATGTCAAGTATTGGCGCCGGTGTAGCATCGGAAGACCTGAGCAGATCGATCTGTCCAAGGAGGACCGCTGATGAAACGTTTTGTCTCGATCGCCGCATTGACCCTGCTCGCCGTCGTTCCCGCACTGGCCCAGGCGAAAGGGTGGATGGTGCGCGCCGACCGCAGCACGACCGCCACCGACCCTGATGGCGCAGGCACGATCAAATTCATGGCAATGGGCTCGACCCTGCACGCGGTCAACCCTCAGGCCGCGGTCTATTGGAATCCCGCCAACACCGGGACCGGCACCTACACCGTGAAGGGCACCTTCACGCTGATGAAACCCAGCGGCCACACCAACTATTACGGCCTGGTTTTCGGCGGACACGACCTCGACGGCCCCAAGCAGACCTACCTTTATTTCCTCGTCGCCCAGGATGGGACCTGGTTGATCAAGCACCGCGCGGGTGACAGCGCCGTGCACGACGTCGCACCGAAGACCGCGAACGAAGCGGTGAAGAAGCCGGACACGACCGGCAAGTCCGTCAACGCGTTGGAAGTCCGCGTCAAAGCCGACGCCATCGATTACCTCGTCAACGGCGTGGTCGTGCATTCGACACCGAAGACCGGCATGACCGCGATGACCGACGGTATCGCTGGCATCCGCGTCAACCACCTGCTCGAAGTCCAGATCGACGGCTTCGGCGTCTCGAAGTAAGTTGGGACCAAAACCACCGAGGCACAGGGACACAGAGAAAACTCTTCTCTATGACTCAGTGCCTCGGTGGTTGTGGCTCGGTGTCTCGGTGGTCACTTTCCCGGGATGGAACTGCACGTCGCAAATTGCTTAGTGCTGAACGACGGCCCGAAATGGTGTCGTCGTCGGCTGACTCAATGCCGGCTGACAGTGCGATGCCCTCAGTTGCAGGGCATTTCAGTGCCGCCCGGCGGCCGCCGCCGGGCGGACGAGCGCCCGCTCCGCCCTGACAATCGCCTGGTTCACTTCCGCTTCGAATCGGTCCATCACCGTCTGCCGATGACTTCGGGTGTGCAACTTTAAGTAGTCGGACCGCAGCTGCACCTGCTCGGGAGATCGCCACGACGCGGCCCGGCGGCCGAGATGCCAGACGTAGATCCGCCGGCACACCGTTTCGATGATCGGCGCCGGCAGGTGCAGCAGGACCTCGATCGTTCGCTTAATCGCGGCGGCCGCGCGACCGGGAGCGCCGACCACTGGCGGGCGCTGCGGTGCCGCGGCGTTGGGATAAAGACGGCGGACGAACGGATTCGCCGCCGCGAACTCCGCCATCAGGTCGCCGCCGATGATCGGCTTGAGGTGAATCACCTGGTTGGCGGCGAACAGATCCTGCTGCTCGAGCCGCAGGTGGGAATCGGCCATCACGAAATTCGCACAGATCACCTGTCGCTGCCCAAGCAGCCGGGTCAGGGCGATGGCCGCCAGCGTCACCGTCCACACCCGTGAACCGCGGGTGACGATGAAGAGATCGAGATCGCCGCCCTCGACGAGGTTGAGGTGAGCGACGCTTCCTGAAAGCGCGACCATTCGGGTGAACGGCAGCGCACAGAGCAGGCGGACGAGCGATGCGTGTCGTGTGAGAAACTCGCGGCTGCGCTGCTCGCGTCGAACCCGCTCCGCGACCAGCTCCGGGCGGCCGGCAGGAAAGAAAAAGCCGTCGCGATAGTCGATGATCGCCTGAACCAGGTCGCTCCCATCGTACACAGCGAGAATCTCCTCTGGCGTCTGCTCCGATTCAATCAGCGTCTGGTGAAGTTGATCGAGCGTCAGCGGATAGTCGAACAGTGACGCGTAGATCACCGAACGCACAATCGCCAGTTCCCTCGTCGTGATCCACTCGCTGCGATCGATCACGCCATCACCTCGTTCTCCCGCCGCAACAGCGCGAGCGGAGCCCGCCGGGTCCACAGGATCGCCGCACACGCCAGGGTCAAGAAGGCTTCGGTGCCGAGGGTGGACCACGCCGCACCCTCGATCGACCACGCGGGGATCAGGCGCGCATTCATCGCGACGTTGACGCCAAGCGCGATCAGGCACGCGACGGCGTAGGTCCGCTGGCCATCCCAGCCGATCAGTTGATGGGTCAACGCGTAGTTGATCGACATCAACGGAAATGCCAGCAGCAGCACGCGAAAGGCCGGTACCGCCGGGGCATATCGGGCGCCGTAAACGAAGGCGATCAACCATCCGGCAGCGGTCCATAGCACCGCGGTGGAGATCGCCGCAAAGGCGCCGAGCCATGCACAGGTCCGTAGAACCGGACGCAGATCGTGTGCCCGACACAGCGTCGGCAAGACCACAGCGAGCACCGCCGCCGGCACGAGTCGAAGCGCTTCGACCAGACGGAAGACGCTGTTGTAGAGCGCGACCGAGGTGGTGCCGGACCAAAGTTGTACGAGGAAGACGTCAATCCGGAAATAGAGCGCGGACAGGACAATGCCGGCGCCGATCGGCCACACGTCGCGCCGGAACACACCGGCGCAGTCATCGTCGGGCACCGCGTCCGCGCTGGCAACCGGCGCGAGCCGCAGCGAGATTCGCAGGCTGACGAGGAGGGCTACGACGATGGGCGCCAGCATCGCAAGCGCCAGCACAGTGACATCGGTGCGCCACGCGAGCGCCGTCAGGCCGCAGACCAGCGTCCCGCCTCGCTGCCACAGCGTCAGCGACGACTCGATGTCGCTCCGGGACATTCCCCGATAGAAGTAATAAAGAAATTCGATCAGGCTGCTGCACGCGTACATCAACGCAAAGATCGCGATCGGGACTGCGTAACCAACCGGCCCGCGCCACGCCATCAGCCCGGCCGCGACCACCACCATGGCCATACCGGCGGTCCACAGCCTGACGCGCAGCCATGCGGCGAGCAATCGCGCCGCGTCGGCCGGCGCTCGCGACACCGCTCGCGCGAGGTGCAGCTGAATGCCGCAATCGGTGGCGACCGCGATCAGCCACCCGAACGCCGAGCCGAGCGAGAAGATGCCGAAGGCCTGAGGTGACAACCGTCGCGCCGCCACGATGGTGATCAGGAAGAGCGAGCCTTTGCCCGCCAGATCAGCTGAGGCTTTATAGGCGATCAGCACGGCTCTGTGCAGTTTCGGGTTGCGAAATGTGCTTTCGGCCACCGTAACCAAGTCTCGCGTTTCTCGGCGCAGGAATGCGTTGTCATCCTGCGTATGCAGCAGACGTGCCCTCCTCGGCGTCACGTTGCGCGTGGCAAGGATCTTGGAGTCGTTTCTGAAATCCGCACGCTGGTCCGTTCTCACACGTTCATGGTTGGCCACACGTTCACGTCATCCGCAACAGCGGTTGCCTTCGCCGGCGTCTCGATGCTGGCGCTGGTCGCGCCGTTCGAATTGACGCAGCCGCTCATCCGGTTGCCGCGACAATCGGTCAGTAACCTGGAGGCGGCATTGCTGCTGGCGCTCGGTTCGTGGAGCGTGGCGCTGGTCTGGACGCACGCCGTACCTCGGTGGCAGACGCCGCTTTCGGCGCCGTGGATGGCGTTGATCGCGGTGCTGTTCAGCGCCTCGATCGCCGCGCCGGCCGCGCGCGTCAACGCACTGCATATGACCGGGCGGTGTGCCGCTGCGTTCGCGTGTTTCCTCCTGACCGTCAATGGCGTGACCACGCGGCGCCGGCTGCGGGTCGTCGTCACGCTCACCATCGTCGCCGCCGTCGCGGTCAGCCTGCTGGCGTGTCTCGAATACGCCGGCACGGCGTGGGTCCTGGATGTGCTGAAGCTGTTCCGGCCCGGCATCACGGTCGTGGGCGCTCAGCTGCGCGCTGCCGGCCCGCTGCAGTATCCAACCATCGCCTCGATGTATCTCGAAGTGGCGTTCGCACTCAGCCTCGGGTTGCTGTTGACCACGCTCGACGCCGCACGGCCTGGCCGTCTGGTGATGCTGTGCGTCGCGGTCGTGCTCGTTGCCGAAGCGATTACGCTGACCTTTACGCGCGCCGGCGTCATCACCATGGCCGCCAGCGTGATTCTGGTGGCGGCAGTTCGCCATCGGTTACGAGGCTACGACGCCGGCACCGCGCTCATCCTGACGATTGGCGTGATCGTCAGCGCACTGTTTCTGTCGTCACGATCGGCCGAGTCGATGTGGTTGCGTCTGACGAGTGAAGGGCAGGAGTCATGGTATCGCGCGCACATCTCGTCCCCCGAGGATCTGGTCTTCTCGACCGGTCGCACGGAGACGGTGCCGGTGACCCTGACCAACACCGGCCGGCTGACGTGGGATTCACACGCCGAAGCGCCGCTCATACTCTCGTATCACTGGCTGCCGATCGACGCCAACTACTTCATTACGTTCGAGGGCGAGCGCACGGAGTTTCCTGAACCGGTCGCGCCTGGCGCGACGCTGACGCTGTTCGCAAAGGTCAGGACTCCCAGGCAGCCGGGCCGCTATCGACTGGAATGGGACATCGCGCAGGAAGGGCGGCTGTGGTTCAGCACCGAACCCGGCGCCACGCGCCTGTTCTGGCCGGTGACCGTCACCGGCGCTGCCCTTGGCGGCCCAGACGATCGGCCGATGCTACCACCGCGACCGACGGTTCGGCCGGGGCGCCTGGTGCTGTGGAGAGCCGCGATTCGAATGGTGGCCGCACATCCCCTGCTTGGCGTCGGACCCGACAACTTCCGCCTCAGTTACGGCGACTACGCCGGCATCAAGGCAGCCGACCCGCGGCTCCACAGCAACAACATGTATTTCGAGGTGCTTGCCGGGAGCGGACTGCTCGGCGGCGCGGCGTTCCTCTGGTTCTTGTGGCGCACAGCGGTCGTCCTGGTCCGGATCGCCGCTTTCGAGGCCGGTATTGCGGCCGCGGGCCTCGCCGTCGCCATTCATGGCGTCGTTGACTCGTTCCTCAGCTTCGCACCGACCTATCTGCTGTTCGCATTGACGCTTGGACTGGCGGTCGCTTCCGCCACCATTTCCCAGGGAGAACGCGATGCGCATCGCGTTTGACGGCACCGCGCTTCGTCCGCGCCGTACCGGCGTCGGCTACTACACCGAACACCTGCTGCATCATCTTGCGGTCGAGGCGACCAACGACGAACTGATCGTCGTGTCGAACCGGCCGATCGAGACCACGTCGCCGCTGCCGCAGCGGGTGCGGATCGCGACGCCGTCCTGGAACGCTCCACGCCTGGTCTGGATGCAGACGCTGGCGCCGACCGCGCTTCGCGAAGTGGAAGCGGACGTGGCGCACTTCACCAACGGCATGTTGCCGCTGGCGTCACCAGTGCCGACGGTCGTGACGATTCACGACATGAGCCTCAAGCTCTATCCGCGCTACCACCCGATCCGCCGTGTCCTGTTGAACGGTCCGCTGGTCGACTGTTCGGCGCGCCGCGCAGACGCGGTGATCACGCCATCCGAGAGCGCGAAGAAAGACATCGTAAGCCTCTATCACCTCGACCCGCACCAGGTCCACGTCGTCTACGAGGCGGCGGCGCCGTCGTTCACGCGAGTGGAGGACGCGGCCGAACTCGAGCGCGTACGGCGGCTGTACGGTCTCGAGGATCGGGTGATTCTTTACGTCGGCACCATCGAGCCGCGCAAGAACCTGCCGAAACTGATCGCCGCGTTCGCCGAACGGCGAAGGGCCGGTCATCTCAGTCATCAGCTGGTGTGCGTTGGCCCGTACGGCTGGCTGTCCCACGGCCTCGAAGACTTGATCGCCAAGTCGAACGTGGCGCACGCGGTGAACTTCACCGGCTACGTGCCCTTCGACGACCTGCCGGCGCTGTACAGCCTCGCCGAAATGTTCGTCTATCCGTCAATGTACGAGGGCTTCGGGCTGCCGGTGATCGAGGCGATGGCGTGCGGCGTTCCGGTCATTACCGGACGAACTGCTGCGCTCGCCGAGATCGGTGGCGGCGCCACCGAGCACGTGGATCGAATCGAGGCGGCGGAGCTTGGCGACATGCTGGTGGCCCTGGCGGGCAGCCGCGATCGTCGCCAGGAACGATCGGCCGCCGGTCTCGAACGGGCCAGGACGTTTTCCTGGCAGCGCGCTGCACAGGAGAGTCTCGAAGTCTATCGTGAGACCGCGAGCCGGCGCGCTTCGCAGCGTGTCAAGCCCGCGGCGTCTCCAGCCGTCCCGGCGCTGGCCGGTCGGGCAAGTGTGCCCCTGTCGGACGCCGCGACCGCTGACACCGGCGTCCGAGCGGGAGCCGTGTCGGTGGACGTCCTGTTCGGTCAGGCGTACTTTCTTCGCTTCGATCCAAAACTGTGGGCTGCCAAGCAGCCCTACGCGCCGCTCGGTGCGCTATACGCGGCTGCGTGTGTTCGGGACCGCGGTTATCGCGTCGCGCTCTTCGATGCAATGCTCGCGGTGTCGGAAAGCGAATGGGCCGCCGCGCTCGATCGCCATCGTCCACGAGTCGCGGTGATCTACGAGGACAACTTCAATTACCTGAGCAAGATGTGCCTCCTGCGCATGCGGCAGGCGGCGCTGACGATGATCGATGCGGCGCGCAGCCGTGGGATCCAGACCATCGTGGCGGGATCGGACGCCACCGATCACCCGGCCACATACCTCGATCGCGGCGCGGACCTCGTGGTCGTCGGCGAGGGCGAGGTGACGCTGGCTGAAGCGCTCGACGTCCTCTTCGGCAAGCAGAACGCGTCGCTCGAGAGCGTCAACGGACTGTTCATCCGCGATGCCGAGGGCCGGATGATCCGTACCGGCCCCCGGGACATCATCCGCAACCTCGACGCGCTGCCGTTTCCCGCGTGGGATCTGGTGGACATCGAGCGCTACCAGTCGATCTGGCAGGCGCACCACGGGTACTACTCGATGAACCTGGTGACGACGCGCGGGTGTCCGTATCACTGCAACTGGTGCGCGAAACCGATCTACGGCCAGCGCTACAACGCCCGATCACCCGAACATGTCGTCGAAGAGATGGCCTGGCTGAAGCAGACGTTCCATCCCGATCACCTGTGGATCGCCGACGACATCTTCGGTTTGAAACCGCGCTGGATCGAACGGTTCGCGGAACTGCTTGCGGCCCGGGATGCGGCGATCCCGTTCAAATGCCTGCTGCGCGCGGATCAGGTGACGGCCGACGTCGCCCGCTCGCTGAGTGCGGCTCGCTGTCAGACCGCGTGGATCGGCGCCGAGTCTGGATCGCAGCGCATCCTGGATGCGATGGAGAAGGGCACGCGGGTCGAGGACATCGCCGGCGCAACGCGTCTTCTTCACGACGCGGGCGTCGAGGTCGGTTTCTTCCTGCAGTTCGGCTACCCGGGCGAAACGCGCGATGACATCGACCGGACGTTGCAGATGGTCCGCAACTGCGCGCCGGATGACATCGGTGTGTCGGTGTCGTATCCGCTGCCGGGAACAACCTTCTATCAGCGTGTGCGCGCACAACTCGGTCCCAAGCAGAACTGGGTGGACTCGAACGACCTCGCAATGATGTACCACGCGACATACGTCCCCGATTTCTATCGCGCGCTGCATGCGCTGGTGCACGCGGAGTTCCGGGCGCACAAATCCTCGGCATCACTGCTGCGAGTGCTTGGCCGGCCGTGGACCTGGCGCGGACGTCACGCACGTCTGGCCGCGACAGTCGGATACCACCGCGTGAAAATGCCTCTGCTGCGTCGGCGCTTGAGCCGGCTCGCGCGATTGACGGCACTGACGCCGCCGACGCCGTTGCTGCCGATGCTGACGCCCCAGGCGGCCGCCATTCCCACCGATCAGACATCGTTGAAATAGCGCATGCGATCTGCCCTCGCCACCGCGACGCTCATTCGCCTGGGTCAGGCCACCAACCGCACGTTCGTGCTGCCGTTGCTGATTTTCTATCCGACCGGCCGCTGCAACAGCCGTTGCATCTCTTGCGACTGGTGGAAGCAGAGCGGAGCCGACGATCTGAGCCTCGAAGAAATCGAGGGCCTGGCGTCAGCTCTCCCAGGGTTAGGTACCCGCCTGGTCGTGTTCTCGGGCGGCGAGCCGCTGCTGCGACCGGAGGTCTTCGCCGCGGCTGCGTTGTTTCAGGCACAACGCATGACATTGCACCTGCTGACGAGCGCCGTCCTCCTCGAACGGTTTGCCGAGAAGGTGGCGCGGCACTTCTCCCGTGTCTACGTCTCACTGGACGCGGCGGATCCGGTCCTGTACGAACGCATCCGCGGCGTGGACGCACTGGCGACGGTTGGCCGCGGCATCGCTCGCCTCCGCCAGATTGCGCCGGCTCTGCCGGTCACTGCACGGACCACGCTGTCGCGGGCAAATTTTCGCGAGCTGCCGCGCATCGTCGAGCACGCGAGGAGCCTGGGCGTCGATCGGATTTCGTTCCTTCCAGCCGATGTGTCGTCGCTCGGGTTCGGACGAGGCGAGCGTCCGGATCCTTCGGCGATGGTCTTGTCCGAGGCCGAGGCGGCCGAATTTTCTGACGTTGTCGAACACACCATCATCGCGCGCGCCGCTGATTTCGCCTCGGGCTTCATCGCCGAGTCACCCGATAAGCTGCGGCGGCTGCCGCGCTACTACGCCGCGCTGGTAGGCCGGGAGCCGTTTCCGGCCGTCTCGTGCAACGCGCCCTGGGTGTCGGTGGTGGTGGAAGCGAACGGATCGGTGCGGCCATGTTTCTTTCACGAATCGATCGGCAGCATCCGCACCGCACGGCTCGGCACGATCATCAACCAGAACCTGCGCGCCTTCCGCCAATCGCTCGATGTCGCGACGGACCCGATCTGCCGGCGTTGCGTGTGTTCGCTGAACTCGTCATGGAGGAGTGCGCCGTGGGCGTCGTGAGAGCAGAGCGGGCGCTGCTCGACACCCAGCAGGCGTTCGATGCCGTGGCGAGCGGCTACGATCGGTCGAACACCGAGAACCGCATGTTGTCCGACATGCGCGAGCGGGTCAGGTCCGCAGTGTCGAGAGCGGTAGCGCCGAACGCGCACCTGCTCGACCTCGGTTGCGGTCCAGGCGCCGACGTCGTGCATTTCGCGAATCTGGGTCACCAGGTGACTGCCATCGACTGGTCGCCGGCAATGGTGCGCGAATCGCAGCGGCGGGTCAGCACGGCCGGGCTCTCGAGTGCGGTCGCCGTGCACCACCTCGGCATCCAGGAGTTGGATCGGCTGCCGCCGGGACGATTCGACGCGGTCTACTCGAACTTCGGGCCGCTCAACTGTGTACCGGACCTCGCCGCATCGGCGCGGTTGATTGCCAGCCGGATTCGCCGTGGTGGAATCATCGTGGCTTCGGTGATCGGCCGTGTCTGCCCCTGGGAACTGTCGCTCTACCTGGCGCGCCGAGACTGGTCGCGGGCGATGGTCCGTTTTCGGGGCGGCCTGGTCCCGGTGCCGCTCGACGGCCGGCATGTCTGGACCCGCTACTACACTCCCGGCCAGTTCGGACGCACGTTCGCGGACGCCGGGTTTTCACTGGTGTCGCTTCGTGCGCTCGGACTGTTTGCGCCGCCGCCGTACCTCCAGGCCTTCGCCGATCGCCACCCGGCGCTCGTCACCACGCTCCAGCGGATTGACGATAGGGTGGGCGGTTGGCCCGGGGTGCGGGCATGTGGCGATCACTTTCTGATTGTGATGGAGAGATCGTGATGGAGAGGTCGTCATGATCGTCTTGTTCAATCCGATTTCAACCTCGCCAGGCAAGCAGCCGCTGCCGCTCTCGCTGTTGTCGCTGGCGGCTGTGCTCGAAGAGCGCTCCCCCGAATCCGGTCTGCCACGCGAGGCATGGTCGCTGGTGGACGGCAATCTCGTGGACGATCCGGCAGCCGAGATCATCGCGAGGCTGTCCACGATCTCGCGCGCGGATCTCGCGCTGCTCGCGGTCACCGTGATGCCGGGCCCCCAGTTGACCCAGGCGGTCGCCGTCTGCAAGCGCGTTCGCCACGCGCTCCCGCACGCACGAATCGTCTGGGGCGGCTACTTTCCAACCCAACACGGCCGTACTGTGCTGCGAGCGCCGTACGTGGACTTCGTGATCCGGTCGCAGGGCGAACGGTCGCTGCTGCAACTCGCTGACGTGCTGCGAAAGCGCGGCCTGCTGAACGGCGTCGGCGGCCTGTCGTGGAAGGCCGGCGACCAGGTGGTCGAGAACCCGGTGCAGCCGCTGACCACACTCGACGAGTTGCCGGAGCTGCCGTATCACCGCGTCGACATGACGCGCTATCTGCACAAGAACTATCTCGGCACAAAGACCGTCGCGCACAACTCGTCGTTCGGCTGCCCGTTTGCCTGCAGCTTCTGCGCGGTCGTGGCAATGTCGAATCGACGCTGGCTGGCGCAATCGCCGGCGCGCCTCGAACGCACCATGCGTCACCTGGTTGCGACCTACAAAGTCGATGCGGTTCAGATGCACGACATGGACTTCTTCATCTCCGAGGTGAGGACCGCGGAGTTCTGCGACCGTATCGCGCACCTTGGACTTCGATGGTGGGCGCTCGGCCGCGTCGATCGGCTGATGGAGTACAGCGACGCGACGTGGGAAAAAATGCGCCGTTCGGGCCTGGTGATGGTGTTCAGCGGCGCCGAGTCCGGTAACGACGAAGCGCTTGCCGGCATGAACAAGGGTGGGAAGTCGTCGGTCGGCCTGACGCTCGAACTGGCTCGCCGGATGCGGTCCTACGGCATCGTTCCCGAGTTTTCTTTCGTGCTCGGCTGCCCGCCCGATCCGGTCAAGGATGTCGCCGCCAATTTCGAGTTCATCCGCCGTATCAAGCGCATCAATCCTGCCACCGAAATCGTGCTCTACACCTACACGCCGGTGCCGATGGAAGGCGATCTTTACGGTGAAGCCCAGCGCGCCGGCTTCGCCTTTCCCGACACGCTCGAAGGCTGGGTCACGCCGGAGTGGCAGCAGCTCTCGATGCGACGCGGTGACGGCATTCCGTGGCTCGACGGCGCCGTGCGCCGGCGGGTGCGGAATTTCGAGCGGGTGATCAACGCCTATTACCCGACCGTCACCGAGCTTCGGCTCAACGCGTGGCACCGGGCCGCGCTCAAGGCAGCCAGCGCGTGGCGCTACGGCCTCAAATTGTACGGCGCGCCGATTGAACTGCGCGCGCTGGATCGTGTGGTTCATTACCGCCGGCCCGAGACGACTGGATTTTGACGTGCACACCGAAAAACTGCCGCCGCGCGATGCCTACGAGCTATGGGCGCCGAGTTATCCCGCGTTCGCGCACAACCCCTTGATGCGTGTCGAGCAGGCCGTTGTCGCGGCGGTGCTCGCGCAATTGCGGGCATTCCGCGCGCTAGACGTTGGCACCGGTTCGGGCCGCTATCTGCCGCTTCTTGCGGCGACCGGTGCCCGCCTGGTGGTCGGCGTCGATTTCTCGATGGCGATGCTGACTCGGACGCCGGCGCCAGGCGCCTGGCCACCACGATCGGTGTACAGCCGCCCTCGGCGGCTGTGCGCGGACGCGTATCAGCTGCCGTTCCGGCGCGGCGCGTTCGATCTGATCAACGCATCACTCATGATCGGTGACGTGGCGGACCTGAGGCGATGGTGCGCAGAGATGGGCCGGTTGCTGGCGCCCGGCGGTCATCTGGTCTACTCGGACTTTCACCCGTCGTGGGCGCAGCACGACTGGAGCCGGACGTTTCGCGGTCCGGACGGCGAACTGCGTGAAATCTCGTTTCACCCGCATTCGATCGACGACCACCTGACCGCGCTGGCTGACGCCGGATTCCGTGTGCAGGCGATTCGC
>DASXIR010000366.1:0-16521 GCA_036497895.1 Vicinamibacterales bacterium
CGTGTCCGCGCAGGATCAGCTCTACTTCTCGTCCAACACGAACGTCACCAACATCCTTGTCCAGTACATCAACCAGGAAACGGTGCGGCTCGATATTTCGAGCTGGTACCTCAGCGAACACTCGATCTCGATCGCGATTGCGAACCGATGGGCGGCTGGGGTCCCAGTGCGCATCATCGGCGACCGGGCCGCACTCTTCGAGAACGACCCGCATACCAAGGCTGAGTTCTACTGGCTCGCGAATCAGGGCATTCCAATCCGGCTGCGCTTCAACCCCACATGGTTTCCTGAGATCGACCATTGGAAGGCCGCAATCTTTGTGGGTCAGCACATGGTCGAGTTCGGATCGGGCAACTTTGCGCCGACCGAGCTCGCGCCGGTCAGCTCCACCAATTTCGACGACGACTCCGAGTTGTTCACGACCGACCCCGCCCTTGTCGGCGCGTTCGAAACAAAGTTCGACGTGATTTGGAACGACACAACGACGGAGCCGCACAGCATCATTTCCGGGCCGCCTTACTTGAAGGACTGGAACGACGCGTGTGCGCACGAGCCGACCGGCAATTGCGCCGACTACGCCACCCAGTATCCGAATCCCGCACCGATGGTCATCAATACCGCGCGGCTGGAGCCCGACAACCCGATGCCGCCCGACCTGTACTGGGGGCAGGGCACCGAGTTCAACGCCCGGATGGTCCAGGAGGTCAATAACGAGACGAGCAACCTCGACATCATCATTTACCGCCTCGAAGTGTCCGACCTCACGCAAGCGTTGCTCAGTCGATTCCAAGCCGGCGTGCCGCTCCGCGTGATCGTCGATCCCACTCAGTACACCGACAACGTCTGGCCCGAGTACTGGCTGACGCACGCCAACATCGATCGTTTGTACGCGGCCGGCGTGCCGATCCTGCAGCGTGCGCATCAGGGCGTCACGCACATCAAGACGCTCATCACGTCGAAGTACGCGACCAATGCCTCCTCGAACTTTGCGCCGAACTGGCAGCGGGACAACGACTACTTTGTGTCCGTCGCCACCAAGCCGTCCATCTACCAGGCGTTCGTCGATCGCTTCAACTCGATGTGGGCCGACACGACGAATTTCGGCGCGTTCGTGCCGACGCCGCCGAGTGCGGTCGACACCGGCGCGACGGGCACGGTGCCGTCGCCCGGCCAGAGCGGCGTCAGCGCCGCCACGTCGTTCACGTGGAACAGGGCATCCTGGGCCACCAGCTATGACGTCTACCTGGGCACCTCTCCCTCGTCCATGACGGTCGTCGCCAACGTGCCGGCGCAACTGGTCCAGAATCCGCCGACGACGTATTCCTGGACACCTTCTTCGCCGCTGAACTTCAGCACGAGCTATTACTGGAAGGTCGTCTCGCGCACGTTCGCCGGCCTGACCGCGTCATCGTCCATTCAGACATTCTCGACGCCCGCATCCAGTTCGCAGCCGCCGACGACGCCGGCGAACCCGACACCGGCAACCGCGACGACAGGCGTCGGCAACGCGCCCACGCTCACGTGGTCCTCGGCCGGCGCGGCCAGCTTCTCGATAAACTTCGGCACCACGAACCCGCCGCCGGCGACCGGCACGAGCACCAACAGCCCGTCGTACTCACCAGGCAGGCTCTCAGCGAATACCACGTACTACTGGCAGATTGTCGCGACCAACAGCGCGGGATCGACGACTGGTCCGATCTGGAGCTTCGCGACGTCCGCATCGAACCTGCCGAGCCCATGGCAGAGCCAGGACGTTGGCGCGACGGGCCGGACGGGATCGTCGATGCTGAACGCAGGGACCTTCACGATTAGCGGAGCAGGCTCCGACATCTGGGGTACCGCGGACGGTTTCCAGTTCGCCTATCAGCCGTTGAGCGGCAACGGCACGGTCATCGCGCGCGTCACGAGCATCCAGAACACGAGCGCGAGCGCAAAAGCGGGCGTCATGCTTCGCACCTCGGTGGCCGCCAACTCCGCGCACGTGATTCTCGACATGACTCCATCCGGGAACATCGAGTTCATGTCGCGCCCGACCACCGGCGCGTCCACCAGCTGGCTCGCCGGCGCGTCACAGGCGGCGCCGGTCTGGCTGCAGCTCGCGCTGAACGGCTCGACGGTCACCGGTTCGATCTCGACCGATGGCGAAACGTGGACGCAGGTCGGCTCGACGACCATCGGTTTCCCGGCGACGATCGACGCGGGTCTGGTCGTGAACAGCCACGACACATCCACGCTGAATACGGCGACCTTCGACGCCGTGTCGATTGCCAATACGGCGGCCGCCGGCGTGCCTGGGTCGCCGACGCCGGCGAATGCTGCAACCGGCGTTACGACTTCCCCGACGCTGACGTGGACATCGACGGGCGCGAGCAGCTATGACGTCGCGTTCGGCACGAGCAGTTCGCCGGCGCTGGTGTCCAGCGGTCAGACGGGCGCGAGCTACTCACCGGGCACACTGACCGCGGGGATGACGTACTTCTGGCAAATCACCGCACACAACTCGGCGGGCGCGACAGCCGGCCCGACCTGGTCGTTTACGACCGCTCCGGCGCAGTCAGCGCCGGGCACGCCGGGGACGCCGAGCCCGGGCAATGCCGCGACCGGCGTCGCGACGACGCCGACGCTCACGTGGTCGTCGAGCGGTGCGACGAGCTACGACGTACGGTTCGGCCCGAGCAATCCGCCGTCGCAGCTGGTGACAGGGCAGACGGCCGCGTCTTACACGCCCACTTCCCTCTCCAACGCGACGACGTACTTCTGGCAGATCGTGGCGCACAACGCGAGCGGTACGACGAGCGGCCCGGTGTGGTCGTTCACGACGAGGGCGGCGTCCGGTTTGCCGAGTCCCTGGCAGAACCAGGACGTCGGCGCGGTGGGACAATCAGGCTCAGCTTCGTACAGCGGCGGTCAGTTCACGGTCAGCGGCGCCGGCGCTGACATCTGGGGCGCCGCCGACGCGTTCCAGTTCGTGTATCAGCCCCTCGCCGGTGACGGACAAGTCGTCGCGCGCGTGCGCGGCCTCCAGAACACCAGCTCGAACGCAAAGGCCGGCGTGATGATGCGCGACTCGCTCGACGCATCGGCGGCCCACGTCATCCTCGACGTCGAACCGAGCGGCAACATCGAGTTCATGACGCGCGGCGCCGACGGCGGCCAGACCTCATGGCTCGCGGGCGCGACGCAGACGCCGCCCGTCTTCCTCCGGCTGTCCCGCGCGGGATCGACGGTGACGGGCGACATTTCGATCGATGGTCAGACGTGGACGACCGTCGGCGGCACCACCATCACGCTGCCGGCAAGCGTGGACGTCGGGTTGATCGTGTCGAGCCACAACACGTCAACACTCAACACCGCGACCTTCGACTCGGTCGCTGTGAGTGCGAGCAACACGGCGCCTGGCGCGCCGGGGTCGCCGTCGCCGGCGAACTCGGCCACCGCCGTCTCGCCGACGCCGACGCTGACCTGGAACGCTTCGGGCGCCACTACTTACGACGTCGCCTTCGGCACGAGCAACCCGCCGACTACGGTGACGACCGGACAGTCGGCCGCGTCGTACTCGCCGTCGGGGTTGTCCAACAGCACGACGTATTACTGGCAGATTACGGCGCACAACTCGGCGGGTGCGACTTCCGGAGCCGTCTGGTCATTCACCACCGCGGCGGCCGCGGCACCGCCCGGGACGCCAGGCAGTCCGAGTCCGGCGACTGGCACGACCGGCACGAGTACGACGCAGACACTCGGGTGGAGCGCCACCGGCGCGACCAGCTACGACGTGCGCCTTGGCACGACCAACCCGCCGCCGACGGTCTCGACGGCGCAAGCGTCCGCGTCGTACACGCCTCCGTCGGCGCTGAAGAGCGGCACCACCTACTTCTGGCAGGTCGTCGCCCACAACGGCGGAGGCACGACGGCCGGTCCCATCTGGTCGTTCACGACGTCGGCGACGACATCCCCGACCGACATTGTGATCTACGCGTCGGACGTGCCATCGAGCGCGATACACGGCATGTGGACCGTCGGTAGCGATTCGACGTCGCCGAACGGCGTCAAGCTGATCACGCCCGACAATGCGTGGGCGGCGACGGACGCGCCGATCGCCAGCCCGTCAAACTATGTGGACGTCACGTTCACCGCCAGTGCCGGCGTGCCATACACGCTCTGGATGCGGATCCAGGCGTTGAACAACAACAAGTACAACGATTCGCTGTGGGTGCAATTCTCCGACGCGGTCGTCAACGGATCGCCCATCTACCCGTTGAACTCGACGTCGGGACTAGACGTCAATCTAGCCACGGACAGTACCGGCGCCAGCGATCAGGCCTGGGGCTGGGTCAATTCAGGCTACTGGCTGGTTCAGGAAACGACGGTGACGTTCGCGTCGAGCGGCACCCACACGCTTCGCGTTCAGGCACGCGAAGACGGAGTCCAGTGGGATCAGATCGTGCTCAGCCCCGTGAATTTCTTCAACGCGTCGGCGTCGTGTCCGACGAACTGCGGCTCGGCCCCAGGGGGCGTCAGCAATGATCACACGATTGTGCCGAAGCCCTGAGGTGGTGATCTCACGTCTCGTTCACCCCCGCGACGCCGGGTAGGGAACCCCACTTCGGGGTTCCACCACGCGTTTAAAGCGGTCGCTGGCCCGTGCGCACGATGCCCAGTTGTTAGATTGCTGACTAAGAGTGCCGGGGGCGGTACTGTGCTGGCAAGGCAGCGATCGCAGCGAAGTCAATGCGCCGGTCGTCGGCGTTGCGGCGGGATGGGCGCCGCGCGTGCAGATTAGCGCCAGCATTCCACGCGTCATCGGCGACGATGTCAGCGGCGTGGTGGGTGGGCTCGACACGACGTACGTCAGCGCCAATCGCGAGTGGCATGCAGCTCGGTCTCCCGATCAGCGTCGAGGTCGATCGGGGCACCGCGCGCGTGTTTGGCAGCGCCGGCTACTTCACGCCAGGCGTGTGGTTCGCGGGCGGGGGCATCGGGGCCCAGGCGACGCCGCGAGTCGCGGTGTCCGCTTCCTCCTCTCCTCATCCACCTGCAAATAAGCAAGGACCGGGCGGCGCTGATCGCGAGCCACTCCTAAGCCGCAATGGACGTCGGCTTCCACGGAGCGACAGGGCAGGTCCAGCACAGAACCATGAGTGCTCCAGCGCAGAGAATGCGCAAAAAAGTCGCTCGTTGAACACGCCTCATCATCGAACACTTCGATCAGGCATGACCTGGCCGATGGCGCGGTGAGGATGCTAGCAGTCGCAGATGGCCTCCGTTCGACGGACGTCCGGGGGTCCCGACACCGATTCAAAAGTCACGAAGACGCAATGGAGAGACGAGCTCGCTGCCGGCATCAATCGGCCAAGCGAAACATAAACAGGCCTTCAGCGGCATCTTGTCGACTTGTCCGGATCAATCGGCTCTCGCTCGTGATGCCGGCAGCAACTCTGTCGTACAGTTTTCGCGCGAGTCGAATTCGTTCGTCGAGGACGGCTTCGAAGCCGGTGCGGGTGCCGTTTCGTCCTCCGGCGAGGACTGCCGTCCGCGATTCATGTGCGGTTAACGTTCGATCCAGGTCCTTCGGTTTTTCCTGGTCATTCCTGACGGGCGCGCCGACTTCTTCACGGCGATGACCTATCTCTGTGCGCAATTCAATAAAATACACGAGTACCGCGGGCGCCGAACGCGATCGCTGACATCGACCCAAGGCTATATTTTCTCAGGATCACACGGGGCATGCGGGTTGCACTGGATAAGGGTCGTGGCTGTTTGCGGATGAACACGGCTCGAAGACTCGGCGTGGTCCTTGTCGTCGTCTGGACGGCGCGTCCGGTGCACGCACAGCAACCGCCGGTCACGGCCGGTGTCGAGGTCGGTGTCAACACGTCACGGATCACCCCGGACGTCGGCGACGAGTCGATCAGCCGCGGCTTCGGACTGTTTGTCGGTGGCTACGTCCTGATCCCTGCGTTCCAGTCGGTCGGAATTCAGCTCGAAGGCATATACACGCAGAAGAGGACGCACCTGGGCAACTCGCAGGATCTGGTGCTGGACTATCTCGAGGTGCCTGTGTTGGCAAAGCTGCCGCTTTTCAAGGGCCTCTACATCGTCCACGGCGTGGCGTTCGATTTTCCGGTGAGCGCACATCTGGAGCCGACTGCCAGCGCCGCGATAGACATCAAGAGCCAGGTAACCAGTCCCGACGTCAGCCTGGTGATCGGCGTCGCGTACCCCGTCGACCGCGTGCACATCGAAGGGCGGTACGAGGGCGGCTTTCGCAGTGTCTATTCGACCGCCGATGCGCCAACCCAGCGCAGTCGTACCTTTACCTTCCTTGTGCGTTTCCCGTTCTAGCGAATGTAAGCCGACGATCTAATTAGGGTAGCTGGTGCGCGATATTTTCCTCAAGGTTCACCTCGTCCTCGGCCTGGTCGCCGCCGCCTTTCTTCTGATTCTGAGCGTGACCGGAACCATGATGGCGTTCGAGCACGACATCGAGCGCTGGATCGATCCGGCGCTCTGGCGCGCCTCAGTCGCAGAGCATCAGCTGACCGAAGATGTGCTCGTCGCCGCCGTCCAGGCGCAGTTCGCGCCGGCACACGTCGTGTCGATCCAGGTATCGCCGCGCGCCGATGTCGTGCATGTGATGCGGATGAGCGACCAGGCTTCGGTGTACGTCGACCAATGGAGCGGCCGCGTCACTCGTCGCGTCGTCGGGACGACGAGAGCGCAGGACTGGATCGGCTACGTGCACCAGCTGCATCTGCGCCTGCTGCCAAACCCGCGCGCGTTGCCGCGCTGGGTGTCCACTTCCGGAAAGCTTGTCGTCAGCTGGGCCGGAGTGCTCCTCTGCTTGCTCGTGCCCACCGGTCTCGTGTTGTGGTGGCGGGCGAAGCGTGCGTCGGTGAGGCTCGGCGGCTCATGGTTCCGGACGGCCTTCGACGCACACCATGCGATCGGCATCTACGCCTGCGTGTTTCTCTTTGTCGCAGCGTTCACCGGCGTCATGGTGGGCTTCGATGCGGCCGAGCGGCAGATCTACCGCCTGAGCGGATCGGAGGAACCGAACCGTGCGAAACCGCCGGCCGCCTCGAACGCGAACGGACGTCCGCGGATTCCGCTCGAGCAGGCGATCGCCGCCGCGCGCGGGATTGTGCCGAGCGAAGCCGTCGTCGCTGTCGTGATTCCTGACAACTCAAATGGCGTGTACATCGTTCAGCTCCGCTCGCCGCGGGAGGTCGCGGTGGACTCGCCGATTCCGATCACGGTGTATGTCGATCCGTACAGCGCCGACGTCATTCGCGTGCAGGATCTCTTCAAGGAATCGCCCGGCTACCGGTTCGTGCGGCTGAACCGCGCGATCCACACCGGTGACTTCTTCGGAGCCGCGGGCCATGTCGTCACGTCCGCGTCGAGCCTGGCGCTGGGCCTGATGGTCCTGAGTGGGATCGGGGTCTGGAGATCGAAGGCATCCGCCACTTGACTCACCACGGCTGGACGCACTGCGGACCGCGAACTATTCCGCGCGATGCGGGAAAACCCGACGCCGTGTGGGCTGGACGTAGGCGTTAATTGCAAGCCTGGAAGGGCACGACTCTTGAAGTGCTCGCGTGCATCAACCCTCACAAGGAGTCCACCCATGGCGACCGTACAGGTTTCCGATCAATTCACGGCACCCGTCGAACGCGTCTTCCAACACTTTACCGATGTCGAGCGTGCGCCGGTCCATGTCTCGGGCATCCGCATGACCGAAATGTTGACCACTGGCCCTCTCGGTTTGGGCACGCGATGGCGCGAGACGCGAAACGTGCTCGGCGTCGAGGACAGCGCCGAGATGGAAGTGACCGCGTTCGTCCGCAATCGGACTTACACGCTGACGCATCACAAAGCCGGCGTCCGGATCGACACCGTCTTCTGGTTCGAGCCGTCACCGGACGGGACCACAGTCAGTATCGAGTTTGAACTGGGGACTCACGGCCTGCCGCCCGGCCTGCTGGTGCCGCTCAACTGGGCAATCGAAGGGAAGGTCCGGGACGTACTGACGCACGATCTCGCGGATCTGAAGGCCTCCCTCGACGAGGCGATGGCGGCGCAGCCGTCACTACGGCGAGGAGACGCTCAATGAACGACATGCCCTCGATGGGAACGGTAATGACGCCGTTCCCTCACTTCGTCACCATCGACACGAGCATCCCACTGGCTCGCGCGAGGACGGTCGAACACGAGGTGCGCAACCAAGGCAGCAGCTCTTCGTGCGCGACGTGGACCCGTACGTCGTGGACCTGCACGCGCCGCCCGGCCGCGTGAGGGATTCTCGTCAGGGGCCGCAGGCACAACGGCCCACAATCAGGAATTACGCGATACCGCGTCTGTGTGGACGCGGCCCGGCGGATTAGCGTCACTCGATCAATACACTCTTCATTCCGATCAACACACCTGCCGTCCGATCGGACGCGCCCGGACTTTTGCGCAGAGACTGTGGAATTTTCCGCATTCATTCGAGAGCCGAGTCACGCACGACGACAGTACGCGCTGGTTTGAAGCGATCTGCCTGGATCACCGTCACGGAACGATTGTTGCCCTGGTGGGGTACGTCATTACGTAGATGGTGCCGTTGCTCAAGACGGCCCGGGAGGTTCAGCGTGACCAGTCGCGTCGTTGCCGCGCAACAGCTTGCTCGAACGGTCTTCATTGGCGTCGCGCTCTTCGCGATCGCATCTCCCGTGCAGGCCATCCCGGCTTTCGCCCGGAAGTATCAAACCAGTTGTCAGACGTGTCACATCGTATTCCCGAAGCTCAATGCTTTCGGCGAAGCGTTCCGGCTGCGAGGCTACCGGATGCCTGGCGAGACCGAAGACATGGTGAAGCAGGCGCCCGTCAGTCTGGGTGCTCCGGCGTACAAGCGACTGTGGCCGCAAGCCGTATGGCCCGGCGAGATGAGCAGCTCGGTTCCGCTTGCGGTGATCCTGAAGATGGGCGTCGTCAATACGTCGACCGTGAATCCAGACGGCACTGTCACCAGCATCACGAACGACTTTCAGTTTCCGCAGGAACTGAATATCTATGGTGGCGGCACGCTCGGCGATCACGTCTCGTACCTGGCGGAGGTAACGATGGGCGAGAATCCCGATGGCAGCGTCGCAGTCGAACTGGAACACGCGCACGTCGCGTTCGATTCACCATTCGGACCGGAGGACTTATTCCACTTCAAGCTTGGGAAGATCTCGCCAAACCTCACCGACGGGTTCAACGAGATGTGGATTGCCACCGACGCCGGGATTGATTCGTTATTCAACTACAACCCGATCGGCCTCAACGGCGGCACGGGCCTCGGCGCCGATGGCATCAACCCCTCTCCGGTCTCACTGCCGACGCGGGCGCAAGGTATCGAGGGCTACGGCATCATTCATCACCGCGCGCTGTGGGTCGCAGGAATCGTCAATGGCATCGGTCCGATGCCGAGCGACTCGACCGGTCGTTTCGACGGCAATAACGCGAAGGACGTGTACGCACGGTTCGACTACAAGTTCGGCGGGATGGGCCTCGACGGCGACACTGGGGGCCAGCCGTACGTGCCTGAAAAGAACTGGCGCGACAATTCGTTACGGCTTGGCGTCTTCACGTATCGGGGAGATGGCAGCAACATCGATTTCCCGGCGACCGATGCCGGCGGTCTTGACCGCAACATCCAGGATACGCATTTCCTCCGGACCGGCGTCTACGCCAGCGTCTTTTATCAGGACCTGAACGTGTTCGGCGTGTACGTCCACGGCACCGACTCGCTCAACGTCATCGATCCCATGTCGACGGCAGTTCTCAGTACGCTCTCGCCGACGTACAACGCGTGGTTCACACAGGCCGACTATCTCATCTACCCCTGGCTGCAGGCGGCCCTGCGGTACGAAACGGTCACTCCAGGCGACACCACCGTGCCCAGCCTGCGCACCGGCACTTTCAACCTGAGCGCGCTGATCCGCGCGAACGTGAAAGCCATGCTGGAATATCAGCGCGATCTGCGAAACGGCGACAACCATTCGCTCAACGTGTTGCTGCGGTTCGGCTTCTAGTGGGAGGGTGTATGAGGATCGTCATTGTCGGGCTCTGTATCGCCGCCGCCGGTGTTGCCATCACCGGCGCCACAGGCGGTGTGATCGAAGGTTCCGTCAAAGCGACCGGACTGCCGTCGAACGCTGACGCCGTGGTCTATCTGCAGCAGGTGGCCGGTCAGTTCGCCGCACCCACGCAGCCGGCAAACATGGATCAGCGGTCCATGTCATTCGTCCCGCACGTCCTCCCGGTCGTCGTCGGGACAACCGTGCGGTTCCTGAACAGCGACCCGACGCCGCACAACGTCTTCTCACCCGATCACGAGAAGTACAACCTCGGGACGTGGCCACAGGGGCAGACGAAAGATCATCCGTTTGCCACTTGCGCGAAAGCGCCCTGCGTTTATGTCCAGCTGTGTCGCGTGCATCCCGAGATGGAGGGCTACGTCGTCGTGCTGCAGAATCCGTACTTCGCGGTCACCAGCGCCGACGGTCACTACAAGATCGAGAACGTGCCGCCCGGCAACTATTCGCTCGCTGTCTGGCATTCGAAGGTCAAGGGACAGCCGAAGGCCGTCACAGCCGATGTGTCGAAGCCAGCGGTCGTGGACTTCGTACTCACGAAGTGACGTGGCGCAATGAGCTTCCGCGCAAGGCGTCGCCTACTCGCGTTGATGGCCCCGGCCGTCTTCGTCGTGCTGTCCGCACGCGGGATGGCCGGACCGGCACAGAAGATCGGCGCGACCGTTGAGGTGACGCCGGTCACCGGTCCCAGCACGCTGCATCATCTGCGGCGCACGATCGAAAACTCGAGCATGGGATGGGGCGGTCAATGGAGCCCGCCCGCGAACCTGGTCACGCCCCCGCGCCCGCGCAACCCTACGCGATCCAACCCCGCATTGGGCGGCGCCGATCTGTATCGCATCAGCTGCCGCGCCTGTCACCGCCCCGACGGCTCGGCGTCGCCTCCCGAGATCAATTCGATCATCGGCCCGGTCCAGGCCGCGTCGGTCTCGTTCATGACGGATCGCATGAAGGCGATGGGTCGCCAGGTCGACGCCGCGTTCATCCACGGCCTCACCTCGGCGAACGAAGCCGACCTCCGGAAGCGTCTCAGAGCGGGCGGCCACGACATGCCGTCCTTCGATCACCTGACGGATGAGGAGATCGGCGCACTGAGACCGTACCTGGATCAGATGGCGGGCCTGCCAGGCGCCGAGAAGCGTCAGCGGTACATCTCGGAGCCGCCCGCTCGCGTCGGCGAGCTGGTCGTCAAGGGCACGTGCCACATCTGTCACGACGCTACCGGCCCGGACAGCGCGCCGACGACTGTCCTCAGCGACATCATTCCACCCCTCTCCAGCATGCCGCGCCAGAAGACGTTCTTGGATTTCGTGCGGAAGGTGCGCGAGGGTGCGCCGATTCCGTTGGGATCGGCCGGTGTCTCGTCACGAGGCCGGATGCCGGTGTTCAACTACCTGACGGAAGATGAAGCGGCGGCCGCATACTCTTACCTGACCCTGTATCCGCCGAAGTAGCGACGACGAGTGGGCACGGCCCAGCCCTTTCCTTTTTGGTGTTCGGAAACTCCGGAAACCTCAAATAGCTGCGATTGTGATCTATTGGCAGATGTTCGAGTTGGGCTGCTCGGGCACGCCGAGTTTCCACTTGAGCGGGGTGACACCTGGTTCGGGCGTGTCGGCCTCCCAAATCAGGTCCGAGATGCATTTGTGGCCGTCGTCGTTGGGATAGACGCCCATGCCGGACGTCGTCTGGCTTTCCTGAAGCAGAACCCCGGGCGCTGCGGGGAAGAGATAGAAGGGTACGTCGGTTCCGTCGCTCCCCGCGACGAACCAGGGCGCCGAGCACCCGAAATTCACGGCGCTCGGCGAATCGTGCTCGTGCACGACACCGTCTTCCTCCGGGTGCTCGACCTGCGTCTTGAACGACACCTCCATCTTCATGCAGTGATCGCGCATCTTGGTGTACGTGTCGACGAAGATGATCCGGCCGCCGGACCCGATGGTAAACGGCGAAACGGAATTGGCGATCTGCGCGTTGAGTTTCTGGAAGACCTGGTCGATCAAATCCAGCGCGGGCGGAAGCAGCGCCCACCTCGCCGTACACGTTGCGATCGTGTCGATGAGCGGTGTACACAGCTCCGCGATGTTGGCGGAAGCGTCGCTCGACTTCGGATAGGGATTCGGGTAGCCGGTCACGGCCACGACCAGCTTCGGTCGCCCGGACATGATGACCCGATACTGCTGCAGAATCGTTGTCAGGTTCAGGTTCAGGCTGGAAAACAACGAGGCGTTGCCAAGAATGGCCGCAGCACAGCCATTGCCGCCCGCGAAATCGTGGCTCTTGATGTCGTCGAAGCACTGAGTCACGAGGTTGACGATGGTGGAGTTCTGCTCCCCGAGTGTCAGCGTGATCAGGTCGGGCTGATAGTTCCACGTTTGCGCCAGCTGGCCGCCGGAAATCTCGGTGGCTGACGTCGTGCTGTTCTTGGCGACGTCGAACTCGCACCAGCCGCCATACTTCTTGAGGTGATCGGTTAGCAGGTGGTCCGGGTACCGCTGGGAGCTGGAAACATCGTGTCCCGCGGGGATATCGTCGCCGGTCGCGACGTAATGAGGACCGCATCCGACCTGTGCGCTGACGGGCACGGTCAGGCGGCCGCTGGCCGAGGCCCCAGCCAGCAGGCCCGCCGCGGCGGCGGCGCCTCCGAACCATCGGATCAAGGACGGCCGGCGAATCGACCTTCCAGCTTCATCACCCTTGCCACCGTGGAACGCGTTCATCGTCGCTCCTTCCGTGCGATTCATAGTGGAGGAGGAGAGCAATCTGGTCGCTCTCCCGCCTCCAGCGTGGTCTGTGTCACTTCTGCTTGATGGTCTCGGTCAGAACATTGTTCGTTTCGATGGACTCCGCGACCTTGTTGTCTGGATCGGCTGTACCGGTGACCGATGTGTCTGCGCTGATACCGGTCAGCGTCAGGGTAATCGTCACGCCCTGCCCTGGTCCAAGATTCCCGAAGCAATTGGTCTCGCTGAAAATTCCCAGACCGAGAACATCGACCGTCGTGCAGGTGATGCTCGAATCCGACGAAGTTGCGGACGTCGATGTGAATCCGCTGGCGGCCGCCAGGTTCAGCAGCCTCTGGTCGGACTTGGTCGGATCCAACGCCGTCGGCGTGTCGCCGATGTTGACGACGTTGTACTTGACGACAAGTGTGCCTCCTGCGGCCACTGGATCCGGGACCGGTATCAGCTGCGCCGACACCAGGTCGATGCAGCCGGTGCACGTCGACCCTGAAATCGTCGTAGTCTCCGTCTTGGTGTTGTTGCCTTCGTCGGTTTCCACAATGAGGTTATCGGGATCGATCGTCGCCGTAAGCGCCAGATTGCTTCCGGCCGGTCCGGTGACCGTGAAGCTCGCGGTGATCTCGGTGTCGCCGCCCGCCGGCATGTCACCGACGCAATCCTCGGTGTTCGCCGCCACTCCAGGATTGCAGTTGAACCCGTTCGATCCGTCGGCGCTGACGAACGCGGCTCCTGCGCTCGGGAGAATGAGCCGGACAACCACACCCGTCAGATCGACGGTACCGCCGTTGACGGCGATGACCGTGTATTTCAGCCCCTGGCCGGGAATCACCGGATCAGGTTTGTCGATGATCGACGTGATCGCCAGGTCGGTTCCCGTCCCCGCCACCGACGTCTTCGCCATGGCCTTGTTGTTTCCGGTGTTCGTCTCGTCCGTCGCACTCGCGTCGGACGGATCGTGCATCGCCGTATCGGCTTCGGCGATGTTGACGAACGGGAGCGTGGTCGTGTCCTTGACCTTCACATGAATGGTGATGGTCGTGGAGGCTCCCACGTCCAGGCCCAGGCTGCCATCGTCGTGGCAGACGACGGGACCGGTGCCGGTGCAGGTCCATCCATTGGTCGCGTTGGCGTCGATGAACGACACCGCCGACGTCGGCAGGGTGTCCGTCAGCGTCAAGGGGCTGATCGCCTTTGCCGACCCGTTGTTCTGGACGAGGATGGTGTAGGTCACCGTGTCGCCAGGCGCCGCGAGTCCGGGATCGCCGCTCTTCGTCACGAAGAGATCCGGCGAGGTCGACGTGATCTGCGTTGACGCCGTCGAGCAGTTGTCCGACGTTCCCGGCGGGTTGTATTCCGCGACCATCTGCGGGAACCCTGGCGGTACGTCCGGGTTCGGAACGAAGCACGCCTCGTTGGCGAGCGGCTTGCCCGACTCGGCCGTCATGAACACGTAGAACTTGAGCGTCACCGGCTTGCTGGGCTCGAGATCGCCGACGCAGTCCAGCATGTTGATCGGGTTCTCCGAAACGGCGCATTGCCAGTTGTTGCCGTCGCCGGTGTCAACGGCCAGCGGAATCAATCCCACCGGGAAGGGATCCTGCATCTTGACGTGGAACGCCGTCTGGCCGGCGCCGACCGGCTGGTTCGTCATCGTGATGTCGTATTCGCCTGGTGAACTCTGGCTCGATTCCTTGGGCCCGGTCTTCGTGATGTTGAGATTGATCGACGACTGCACGCTGGTCGTGAACGAGTCGGTGTTGTTCGTCTCGTCGCCTTCCGGAATCACGTTGTTCGGATCGGCGATGGCCTGCGCCGTCAACGAGGTGACCTGATTCGGCGCCGTGACGCTGATGACGATCGTCCGCACGCCGGTAACACCCGGAATCGTGGCGCCGGCGCAGTCGACAACGCCGCCGGCCTGGCTGCACGTGAACGCCCCTGCTCCCGGAGCTGAATCGGCCGCCGACACGAACGTGACGCCTGTGGGCAGGATGACCCGGGCGGGCACGTTCAAGGCCGGGTCCGTTCCGGTGTTGTGGATATCGACCTTGTACGTGATCGTGCCAAGCGGCGTCGCTACGAGAGTGCTCGCCGGACTCGGCTCGAAGCTCGCGATCAGATCGTTGAACGAACCAGCGCCGGCATTCTTCACGATCGTTTGCGCCGAGGCATTGTTGTTGAACTCGTTGCCCTCGGCGATCGTGTGGTCGGGATCGGCTTCCACCTGATTCGTGTACGTCCCGGGCGTATCCGGAGCGAACATCTTGACCGTGATGATGGCGGTATTGGCGTTCGGTGGATCGGCCGGCGTGTGGTCGGCAATCTGGCCGCCGACGCAGTTGACAATCCCGACAACCTGTTGCGTGCACAAGAAGCTGTTGGTCCCGGTAGCCTGGATGTACCGCGAGCCGGCCGGCAGCGTATCGCGGACCTTGACGCCGGTCACCGGATCGGTGCCATCGTTGCCGATCTGTACCTGATAGGTGACGACGGCATTCCTCGCCGTGTTGTTCGGATCGGGCGAGACTTGTTTCTTGAAGATGGTGAGGTCGTTGAACGCGTCGTTCGTCGCACCGCCGCGCTGCACCGCCGTATCCTGCGTCGAGACGTTGTTGGTCTTGTCCGTCTCGGGAATCTGTCCGAGCGGATCGATGCGAACCTCGTTGTGCATGGCCGGCTGCTCGTATGCCGTCGCTAGTATCCGAATCGTAATCGTCGCCTGGTCGACGAGCTGTCCTCCAAGATTCGGGTAGTTCACGCTCTCGGTGCCTTGCAGACGGCCGCCGACGCAATCGACCACGCCGTTCGCCTGGGAGCACGTGAAGCCGTGGGTCGGATCGGAGACGGCGGACCGGAAGACCGTGTCGGCCGGCAGGGTGTCGCGGACCAGAATGTTGGACGCGTCCTGCGTGCCGAGATTCGTCGCCTTGATCGTGTAGGTCAGCGTACCGCGCGTGGCGACGAAGTTCGCCTCGTGGTTGCTGTGCTTCTTGACGGTCAGATCGATACCCGTGCCGACCGTCGTCACTTGCGTGAACGTGTTGTTGGTCTCGTCGGACTCGAAAATCGCGTTGTACGGATCGACCGTGACCGTGTTGGTGATCGTCCCTGTCGTTGGCGGTGCCACGACGTTGATCGTGATCGGTGTCGTCGACTGTGGTCCGACTGTGCCACCCGTACACATCACCGCGTTACTGCCGTCGAGCGAACACCCTCCGGAGAACGCCGGGGCCACCGTCTTGGTTGGGACGTAGATCAGGCCGGTCGGCAGCGGATCGCGGACCACGACACCGGACGCGGTCTGGGTTCCGCTGTTGCCGACGATGAAGGTGTACGTGAGACCACCCTGGCACACCTTGCCCGCCGGATAGCCGTCGCCGGCAGGGTAACCCGGGCCCGGCCATGACGCCGCGCACACCGGGTTCGGCGAGCCGGCCTTCGTGATCGTCAGGTCGATCGCCGGCTTTACGGTGGTGATCTCCGAATCGGTCGCCGTGACACCCTTGTTCGAGATGTTGCCGGTCACGCTCGCCGTATTGAAGATTGTCGAGCCCGCCGCATCAATGACCTGCCCAGAGACCGTGACGTCGAGCGTTCCGCCGGCGTTCAGCGATTTGATGGCGCAGGAAATCTGGGGGCCGGCCACGCTGCAGCCTCCG
>DASXIR010000367.1:0-2191 GCA_036497895.1 Vicinamibacterales bacterium
TGGTTGGCATAGACGAGGTCAGGTTTCGATCGACCGACCGCCCACAGCGCGGTCGTCCACTCGGCGGTGGACGCGATCGTGCGGCTGCGATCGATCGAGTAGGTGGGCACCCGAATGAGGCGTTCGCAGATCCGCTCGTACCGGGACATCAGATCGCCGGAGGCCACATAGGCAAGAACAATTGCGTGGCCGCGGGCTGCGAGCCCCTCGCAGACATCGAGAAGGCTCAGTTCCTGGCCGCCGCGTCTCGAGGTCGTCTCGTTTTCCAAAACCAGCATTCTCATCGCCGCACGTCGGCCTCAACCGGCACATCCCGGATATCGGCGAGCGCCCATTCGTTGTTGACCGCGGTCCACGTCAACGGATCGTCTGGCGCCAGCCGCGAGCGCGGCTGCAGAATGGCGACGACGCCCCGATCGCGAAGAGCGTGGACCGCGCGTCTGGCGCGGTCCGCATCGTGCAGCACGGCGGGATCAGGAATGTCGGCCGTCACCTGGCTGTTGGACAAACGAATCGCGTAGACGCCGAGCCATGGGCCTGCAACCGCAAGGCGGCGCCGTCCGCCATCGGCAGGGAGACGCTCGAGAGCCGTGGCGAGCGCCCTGGAGTCGGCGAGCGCCTCGGATCGGCCGCGCTCATCCGAGCGCCTGAAGCCGCTCGCGGTGGTCAGCACGGTGGCGATCGCCAGTCCAGATGCGACGATCCACGCGGCGCGTCGCCGGAGACTGGCGGACCCGCCGATCGAACCGCCAATCATCGCGAGATAGATCCCCATCAGCAGCGGAATCAGATAAGGCGGCAGATAGTAGCCGAGCGAGAAGCTCACGAGATGCATGGCCACGCCTGCAGCGCCCGAGATGATGAGGAAGGCGCTGAGACGACGCCGCAACCGGCCGTCAGGCGACGAGTCATCGCCGCCGAAAACGCCGACACCGAACATGAGCGGCGGCCATGCCGCCCACAGCAACGGCCAGAACAGCGCGAAAGATGGCGACCAGTAACCGAACAACGTCGCTCTGACCGAACGCACGACTGCCAGCAACGCCTTCCCCACCCCGAACTGGACGATCGCATCGTCGTACTCACGACCTGGTTCGTAAAAGCCGGGAAAGTTGAGGTCGCGCGCATCAGTGAACACGCGGACGTCACCGCCGCTCGCGCGGACCGGCCATGACTGCCCATTCGGCCAGGTGGCGCCGTAGGTCTCCGCGAACACCAGCTTCCCGGATTCGCCGAGCGTGAAGTACCCGCGCGCCGCCGACAAGGCGTATACCTGCGGCCCGACAATCGCTAACAGCCCGAGAGCAAAGAGACCGAACGCGATCCAGCGTTTCGCCACCCTCACGCCCGGTGCACACACGCAGGCGGCGGCCGCCGCTACGAGCGACCAGTGCAAGAGATTCGCGCGCGCCAGATATGCGATCCCGCTCAGCACGCCGGCGAGTCCGGCCCAGAGCGGACCCAGATCGTCTCCAATTGCGCGGCACCACGTCCACAGGACGAGCGTGGCCAGACACGTCACCAGCGCGTCCGGCATGCGCAGCCCCACTCGAAGCACGCCAAATCCGAAGAACAACGCGAGGCCAAATGCACACGCCAGCCACGCACGAGCTGCGTCCCGCCGATCCGGAAAGCAGCGGCTCGCGAGCGACGAGTAGGTCGCGGCGACGATCGCGCAGAGCGCGATCAATAACGCGGCGTCGGCAGCCAGCGTCACGTGCGCCTCGGTGGCAATCGTCTGGCCGCCGAGCGTCCGCGCGGCCAGCACGTAGGCCGGATAGAGCGGCGACCAGTGCAGCGGAAGAGCCTGCGCGTATCCGACGGTCTGAATCTGATCCGCGAGCTCGAAATAAGCGATCGAATCGGCGCCCGGCTGCGAGTCGGCGTAGACGAGCAGTTGCGTTCCCGCGATCACGACCGCCAGAAGGATGAAGCCGGTCAGCCACGCCGTGGTCGAGCGGGTCATCGCTTTCGGAGACAGATCTCGATGGCGGACACCAGCAGCTCGTCGAACGTCGGCACCCGGGCGCGAAAGCACGACGGGTATCGCATGATGAACTCGGCGCCGACGGCGCCGGTCGGGTGCTCGTGATAGTAAAGGCAATCGAATCGCGACGCGCGCTCAGCGAAGATGTGGCGGTATTCCGTCACCGTGACGCCGTTGACATAGGGCCACGCGGTCGTCAGTCCC
>DASXIR010000368.1:0-3270 GCA_036497895.1 Vicinamibacterales bacterium
TGCTGTCCGGCGAACCTGGCGCGGATGCTGGAGCAGATCCCGGGCCTCGTCTACGCGCAGACCGCGGACACCATTTACGCCAACTTGTATGTGGGCAACCACGCCGAAGTGAAACTCGGTGACCGCGCGATCAAGATTACCGAGGACACGCGCTATCCGTGGGACGGCGATGTCTCGTTGCATCTTGAACCTGCAACTACTGGAACGTTCACTGTTGCGCTGCGTATTCCCGGATGGTCACAGGATCAGCCGGTGCCGAGCGACTTGTATCGCTTCGTCGATCACATGAACGCCGAGCCGACGGTGTCCGTGCGCGGCCGGACCGGGACGGCAGAGCGCGTGCCCCTCGAAGTGAAGAATGGCTACGTCCGCATCAGGCGAGCCTGGAAGAAGGGCGACACCATTCAGCTGACGCTGCCGATGTCGCCGCGACGTGTCGCCGCTCACGATGACGTCAAGGACGACAGCGGAAAGGTCGCGCTGCAGCGCGGGCCGATCGTCTACGCACTCGAGGCCGTTGACAACGACGGCCACGCGCTGGACGTCGTCCTTCCTCGTGACGCGCCGCTCCGGTCACGCTTCCGCGCCGATCTGTTGAACGGCGTCGAAGTCATTACCGGCACCGCCAACCGCCCGCTCGTCGCCGTCCCGTACTACGCGTGGAACAACCGCGGCCAGGGCGAGATGGCGGTCTGGATCAGAGAGAAGCCCTAGGCGGCGCGCCGCCAACGGCCGGTGCGTCGCCGGTGCCGTGGCCGGCCTCCACTTCGCGTGCCGGGAAGTCATCCTCCGCTCGGTACTCTCTCGCTGCCGCGACGACTATCGGGTGGCTTCGGCTTGGGTTGGCCGTGCAATGTCAGTGTTTCAGGAAGCGGCGCTCGAAGTATTCGCCGGTCGCCGTCGCGACTGTTTTCCAGCTGCGGAACAGCAGGAAGTCGTGGATGTCGTCGGGGATCACCAACTCCTCGACGTTGACGCCGCGTTCGAGCAGCCGCTGTTTCAAATCGACGGTTTGATGAAACTCGACGTTGCGGTCATCGTCAGCATGAATCAGCAGCACCGGAGACGTCCAGGTCTTCACCGATGAGACCGGTGACGACTCGAACGTGATGCGCGCGAACTTGTCGAGATCGGCCTGCGTGATGCCGTCGCCGGCCATCGCGGCGGCGACGTTCGGCGCGCTGCGGACCTGACGCTCCCAGTTGTGAACGCCGTGAATGTCCACACCGGCCGCGAAGATGTCGGAGTTGCGCCCGAGTGCAAGCGCGGTGAGGTAGCCGCCGTACGACCCACCCCAGATGCCGAGGCGCTTCGAATCCACGTCGGCGCGCGACTGCAGCAGTTTCGCACCGGCTACGACGTCGAGATACTCGGACGCGCCGCGCTGGCCGGCGTTCTCCGGAAAATGAAACGAATGACCATAGCCGATGCCGAGCCGGTAGTTCACCGACAGCACGATGAATCCGCGGCTGGCGAGGTACTGGTTCGCGGCGTAGTCGTTGGCGTAGTAGTCCATGTAGTGGAAGCCGAGCAGCATCTGACGGGTCGGCCCGCCGTGCACGTAGACCAGCGCCGGCCGGCGCGCCGGGCCGTTTGCCGTCTTGAACAACTGTCCGTGAACCTCCACGCCGTCGCTCGCTCTGAACGTCACCGGCTCCGGCGTAATCAGTTGAGCCGATGGAAACGCCGGCGGCACGCGATCGGCGCCGACGTCACGCGCGGCGCCGCCTGCGATCGGCATCACCGCCGCGACCGGCGGCCGTTGCGCCGTCGAGCGCAGGAACGCCACCGTCTTGCCGTCGCCAGTGACAACCGGACCCCATTCCAGACCGGCGCCGCTCGTCAGCGCCACTGGTGCGGACGATCCGTCAACCGGAACCTTGAAGAGGTGACGCCGATCGATGTCGTGACTGTCGGATCCGGTGTTCGCGCTGTAGACGAGGAACCTGGCGTCCGGCGTCAGCGCGACATGCTCGACCATGAACGCGCCGGGCGTCAGCAGTTTCGCCGCGCCGGCGTCCCCGGTCTCTGATGGTCTGTCGAGGGTCCGGCTGAAGCCGGACACTACCGGGGCGGGGTCCGGGGTCCGGCTGGAGTCGGACACTACCCGCGCGGAGTCCGGGGTCCGGCTGGCGCCGGACACAACGCGGACGGAGTACAGATGCGGCCAGCCATCCTGATACGAGAGGAAAACGATGCGGCCGTCCGCGGCCCAATGCAGGTTGACGCCGCCGGCGAATCGCGGAATGGAATCGACCAGCGCCCTGCCGCTCTTCCACACGAGATTTGGTGCGGTTGTCGGTCCCTCGGTCGTCGCGCCCTGGCTCTGCGCGCCGGCCGTCATCAGTTCCCATGGCGACGGCGGCTGTGCGAGCGCAGAACGCGGCGTGCCGCCGCGCCATGGTTGACGGACGAACAGCAGTTCGCGTCCAGCGTCGAGCGACCAGAGCGGTTCCGAATCACGTGACGTCGATGGCGCCAGATAGCGCAGCGGTTCGCTCGCGCTGGTGAAGATGCCGATGAAGCTGTGATCGTCGCGATCCGAGACGAATGCGATCCGCCTGCCGTCGGGCGACCAGACCGGTGATTCGCTCGCGCCGCGCGCGAAGAACGCCTGCTCGGCCGGTTTCGAGCCGTCGAGTGGCGCGAGCCAGATACGGTGATCCTTCACGAACGCCACGCGGTCGCCGGCGGGTGAAATTGTCGGCTCGTCGCCTTCGCCAATCAGTCTGGGTGCGGCGCCGCCGGCGATCGCGATCGACCAGATCTGCACGCGCGGCTGCGTCGTCGTGCCGTTCGGATCGGGCTGCAGGTTGCCCTCGGCTGGCCAGTTGGAGCCGTGGTCACCGCCGCGGACGTAGACGATCGTCCTGCCGTCCGGTGTAAACGACAGGCTTGTCAGTTCCTGTCCCTCGTCTCCGCGATACGGGGTGACCCGACGAGCGGCAAATGCCGGGCCTTCGGCCACGTAAATGTTGCGCTCACCCCGCTCGCTCAGGGTCCAGGCGAAGGCCGCGCCGGCCGGCGCCGCAACCAGATGGTCGGGGAACGGGAAATCGAGCACCTGAACGAGCGTGAACGGCGACGGTGCCTGCGCCCCAACCACCGTCGTCGCCGCAATCGCGAGCAGCAGCTTCTTCATGCGCGGATTATAATTCCCCCCTTGTTCGAATCACTGGTCGCCGACATCCGGTTCGCCCTGCGCTGGCTATGGAAAAGCCCCGGCTTCACGCTGGTGGCGGTGCTGTCGCTCGCGGTCGGCATCGGCTT
>DASXIR010000369.1:0-23176 GCA_036497895.1 Vicinamibacterales bacterium
CGGATCGAGGACGACGTGCTGGTGACGGGGGATGGCGTGGAAATCCTGACCAGCGGCAGTACGGAACTGCTCGAGTTTTGACCGACTTCCTATGGACCTGAATCAGATTAAGGACATCCTCAATCTCGTACGCGAGCACGATCTCGCCGAGTTCGAGATCGAGCACGACGGGCTTCGCCTGAAGGTGCGCAAGGACTCGAGCGGCGCGCATGTGGTGACCATTCCGGCGTCCGCCGTTCACGCAGCGCCGCCGGCGAGCGCGGTGACTATGGCGGTGGCAGCGGCACCTGCCGCACCTGCCGCGATCGCCGTTCCGGCTGACGACCAGGACATCGATCTGGCAGTGGTGAAGTCGCCCATCGTTGGCACGTTCTATCGATCCGCCGAGCCGAACGCGCCGTCCTTCGTTGAAATCGGCGCCACCGTCAAGAAGGGCGACGTCCTCTGCATCATCGAAGCGATGAAGCTGATGAACGAGATCGAGTCGGAATACGACGGGGAAATCGTCAACGTCTACGTGCAGAACGCGCAGCCCGTGCAGTACGGCGAGCGGCTGTTCGCTATGAGGACACGATGACGTCATGGCTAACGGCTAATGGCTCATGGCTATCGACGATGGGGCCATCAGCCATGCGACGATCAGCCATAAGCCATCAGCCATAAGCCATGTTCAAGAAGATCCTGATCGCGAATCGCGGCGAGGTGGCATTACGGGTCATCTACGCCTGTCGGGAACTCGGCATCAAGACCGTTGCCGTCTACTCCGAGGCGGACGAGAATCAGCTCCACGTCAAGTTCGCAGACGAGGACGTGTGCATCGGCCCGGCGCGCAGCGCCGACAGCTACCTGAACGTCCCGGCGGTGATCAGCGCAGCCGAAATCACCGGCGCGGATGCGATTCACCCCGGCTACGGATTTCTCTCCGAAAGTGCCTACCTCGCTGAAGTCTGCGAGGCCTGCCACATCAAGTTCATCGGCCCGGATCCGCAGGTGATTCGCCTGATGGGCGACAAAGCCCGCGCCCGCCGCGTCATGAAGAAGGCGGGGGTGCCGATTCTTCCCGGCAGCGACGGCCCGATCGATAACGAGGAACGGGCGCTCAAGCTGGCAAAGGAGATCGGCTATCCGGTGATCGTCAAAGCGACTGCCGGTGGCGGCGGCCGCGGCATGCGCGTCGTCCGCGCCCCGGCGGAACTGTCGCACGCGGTGAAGACCGCGCAGCGCGAGGCGGAAGCGGCTTTTGGCGTCGGCGACGTCTACATCGAGAAGTACGTCGAGTCGCCGCGCCACATCGAGTTCCAGGTGCTCGGCGATCACTATGGCAACGTCGTCCACCTTGGCGAACGTGAGTGTTCGATCCAGCGGCGTCATCAGAAGTTGATCGAGGAGTCGCCGTCGGTGGCGCTCAGCGACAGGATGCGTCGCAAGATGGGCAGCCTGGTCATCGACGCGGCAAAGGCGGTCAAGTACACCAATGCCGGCACCTTCGAGTTCCTGATGGATCCTGACGGTCGCTTCTATTTCATGGAAGCGAATACCAGGCTCCAGGTCGAACATCCGGTCACGGAAATGGTCACCGGCATCGACATTGTCAAAGAACAGATCCGGATCGCTGCCGGCGAGCGCCTCGCCTTCAGGCAGGGCGAGGTGACGTTCACCGGCCATTCGATCGAGTGCCGCATCAACGCCGAGGATCCGGAGACGTTCGTGCCGTCGCCAGGCTTGATTCACGTGTTCAGCGTGCCCGGCGGCCCCGGCGTTCGCGTCGAGACCTTTGCCCATTCCGACTGCACGATTTCGCCCTACTACGACTCGATGATTGCGAAGATCATCGTCCACGGCCGCGATCGCGCCGAGGCGATTGCGCGCATGCGACGGACCCTGGAGATGACGACCATCGAGGGGATCAAGACGACCATTCCGCTGCATCTGCGGATTCTCGCCGACCCGGAATTCGTGGCCGGCAAGTTGAGCACGTCGTTCATGGAGCGGTTCCTCGCCAAGCCAAACACCTCGGGCGGCCGTCTCGCCGAAGCCGTCTGACGCACACGTCAGGCGGCATGAAGACCACGAGGTTCCTGCGGGACTTCGGGGTGGTCTCGAGTTGAAACTCCCACGACTGAACGCAATTATTGACGTCGATGTGGCCGAGCGTGCAGGTTGGCAGCCGATTCACCTGGCCCGCGCCTACCTCGCCGGCGGCGCCCGTTTTCTCCAGCTTCGTGCCAAAAACCTCTCCGGCGAGCGGTTCATGGCACTGGCGCACGCGATCGCAGCAGCCGCGCGTGAACGGGACGCGCTGTTCGTGGTCAACGATCGCGCCGATCTGGCCCGGCTGGCTGGCGCCGATGGCGTTCACGTTGGGCAGGACGATCTTTCGGTGGTCGCAGTGCGCCGTATCCTCGGTGATACTGCCGTCGTCGGCCAATCGACGCACACTCCCGACCAACTGGATCGCTCGCTCGAGGAGCCGGTCAGTTACGTCGCGCTCGGTCCCGTGTTCGGAACCGCGACCAAGGCGACCGGCTACGATGCGGTTGGTCTGCCGCGGGTGAGAGAGGCTGCGACCAGAACTGGCCGCGTGCCGCTGGTGGCGATTGGCGGTATCTCACTCGACACGGCCGAATCAGTGCTGGAGGCTGGCGCGGCATCGGTCGCCGTCATTGGTGATCTCATCGTGACCGGCGATCCGGTATCCCGAGTGCGCGAGTACTGCGTTCGACTCGATCGGTAGCGCCGGCCGCCAACCCAGTGCTACAAACCGTTGCATTCAAGGCCTCCGGCGTCAACCAGCGGCGTGGCCGCGTATAATCTCCCATCGCTCGATCCACGGACTGAGAGGACATATTGGCTGGCGCACTGTTTCGAACGAAATCAATCGATCGCCTGATGGCGGACGTCGCCGAAAGCGGCGAAGCGACGCTGAAGCGGACTCTCGGTCCGGGGTCGCTGATCGCTCTCGGCATCGGCGCCATCATCGGCGCCGGTCTGTTCGTGCGCACGGCCGCCGCCATCGCCGAGCGCGCTGGTCCGTCGGTGACGCTCGCGTTCCTGGTCGCCGGCTTTGGCTGCGCATTCGCGGGCCTGTGCTACGCCGAGTTCGCCTCGATGATTCCCATCGCCGGCAGCGCTTACACCTACTCGTACGCGACGATGGGCGAACTGGTGGCGTGGATCATCGGCTGGGACCTCTGCCTCGAATACGCGGTCGGCGCCGCGACTGTGTCGATCGCGTGGAGCGAGTACTTCAACAAGGTGCTCGAATACGTCGGTCTGAACGTGCCGTATCAATGGTGTCATTCGCCGCTTGAGGCGAACGCCGCCGGCGTCAGCGGCATCCTGAACGTTCCGGCGGTGGTCATCCTGCTGGCGATGTCGCTGTTGTTGATCCGCGGCATGCAGGAATCTGCATTCGTGAACAGCCTGATCGTCATCACCAAGGTGGCGATTGTGCTGATGGTGATTGCCATCGGTTGGGGCTTCATGAATCCGGCGAACCACACGCCGTTCATTCCCGAAGCCACGACCTACGTCACATCGGAAGGCATCAGCCACCCGTACGGCGGCATCATGGGCATTCTCGGCGCCGCCGGCGTCGTGTTCTTCGCCTTCATCGGGTTCGACGCCGTTTCAACGGCGGCCCAGGAAGCGAAGAATCCCAAGCGCGATATGCCGATCGGCATCCTCGGCTCGCTCGTCATCTGCACCGTCCTCTATGTGCTGTTCTCGTATGTGCTGAGCGGCGTGGCGACGGTGGAGGATTTCCGTACGGCGGGCAAGGAAGCGTCGGTGACCTTCGCCATCGCGAAGTACATGGTCGGCTACGCGTGGCTCGGCAAGTTCGTCACCATCGCGATCCTCGCCGGCTTCTCGTCGGTCATCCTGGTGATGCTGATGGGGCAGTCGCGCGTGTTCTACTCGATGAGTCACGACGGCCTCGTGCCAGGCATCTTCTCCGAGGTGCATCCGAAGTATCAGACGCCGTACAAGGCGAACATGCTGTTCTTCGTATTCACCGCGCTATTCGGGGCGTTTCTGCCCGAGAGCATTGTCGGTGAAATGACCAGCATCGGCACGCTGTTCGCGTTCATCCTGGTCTGCGCCGGGGTGTGGATCATGCGCGTGCGGCGGCCGGAAATCGTCCGCGGATTCAGGGTGCCGGCGCTGCCGCTGGTCGCCGTGCTCGGCATCGTCGTCTGCGGCGCAATGATCTACGGACTGGGCTGGACCAACTGGCTCCGGCTCGGCGCCTGGCTGGTCATCGGACTGGTTTTCTACTTCTCCTACGGCATCAAGCACAGCCGGCTGGAGTTGCATAAAGAGGAAGCCGGTCGCTGACACCGGACTCGTGAAGCGCTTGGATCCGGGAACGATGTACGACTTCGGAGTGTCCGCCTGATGCCGGCGCGTGTACTCGACGGAGCGTCAGTCGCGGCAGCAATCCGCGCCGAAACGGCACCGGCGGTCGCGTCGTTCGCGGCGCGAGCCGGCCGGCCTCCTGGGCTGGGTATCGTCCTCGTGGGCGAGGACCCGGCGTCGGAGATTTACGTCCGCAGCAAGCTGAAGTCGGCGGGGGAGGCCGGACTGCGCGCCGATCTCGAACGCCTGCCGGCGTCAGCGACGCTCGACCAGTTGCTGGCTGCCGTCGAGCGCCTGAACGCCAGCGACGTCCACGATGGGATTCTGGTCCAGTCGCCTCTGCCTGCGGCCATGGGCCCTGACGCGGAGCGCCGCGTGTTCGATGTCATCCGGCCCGACAAGGACGTTGATGGTTTCCATCCAATCAACGTCGGCTACCTCGTGCAGAATCGCGCCCGGCTGGTGGCGTGCACACCGACGGGCGTCATCGAGCTTCTGGAACGTTCAGGGATTGCGATTGCCGGCAGGCGAGCGGTCGTCATCGGACGCAGCGACATCGTCGGCAAACCGATGGCGTTGCTGCTGCTGCACCGTCACGCCACGGTGACCGTTTGCCACTCGCGGACCGTGGATCTTCCACGCGTCTGCGCCGAGGCCGATATCCTCGTCGCGGCGATTGGCCGTCCCGGGTTCGTGACGCAGGCGTTTGTGAAGCCAGGCGCTGCGGTGATTGACGTTGGCACGAGCCAGGTCGTCGATCGGGCGACGGTCGAGCGGCTGTACGGCGCCGAGTCGAAACGTCGGGAGCTGTTCGAACGCCGCGGATCGATCGTCGTCGGCGACGTGCATCCTGACGTGGCGGAGGTTGCTGGCGCGTTGTCGCCCGTCCCCGGCGGCGTCGGGCCCCTGACGATTGCGCTGCTGCTGCGCAACACGCTGACCGCGGCGCAACTGCGAGCCGGCTGGAGCGCCTAGCCGACGACAGTTGCAGGATCCGACTTTATCGGACCACTATCCGCACCGCTCAACCGGATCAGAATTTCATGTTGAAAATCGGACTGACCGGCGGCATCGCGACCGGCAAGAGCTACGTGTTGGATCAGCTCAGACTCCGCGGCGTCGCGTGCCTCGACGCCGACGAACTGGCGCACGGTGTCACAGCCGCCGGCACCGAAGCGACCGCGATGATCGCGGATCGGTTCGGTCAGGGTGTCCTGGCCGCTGACGGCTCGATCGACCGGAAGAAGCTTGGCGCGATCGTATTCGCGGATGCCCCGGCGCGGCGCGAGCTCGAAGCGATGACACACCCGCCTGTCTACCGCGCGATCGAGGCAGGTCTGCGTGCGTTTGCCCTGATCGGTGAGGATCCGTTTGCGGTCGTGGCCGTGCCGCTGCTTTACGAAACCGGCGCCGAGAAGACGTTCGACAAGGTGATTGTGACCACGTGTACTCCGGAGACGCAGCTGGAACGGCTGCTTGGGCGCGGAATGACGGAAGAAGCGGCCCGCCAGCGACTGGCGGCGCAGTGGCCGGTCGAACGGAAGGCTCAGCGTGCGGATTTCGTGATCACCACCGACGGGACTTTCGCGGAGACCGACGCCCAGCTCGAAGCCGTCCTGAAGCTCCTCTAAACTTCCACGCCTTCCTGCGCCGGCGCAATCCGCTCCTCGACGAAGGTATTCCAGTCGTGGCAATGCGGGCACTGCCAGAGCAGCTCGGTGCTGCGATAGCGGCAGCGCATGCAGATGTGTGGGTCGAGGTAAAACACCGCGTGCTGCGTCAACTCGCCGTAGCGGTCGACCAGCGCCGACGGGTGACGCAGTTGCGCCAGCGCCCGCCAGATCGCCTGATGGATGCGGAGCGCGTGAGGGTTCTGCACCAGGGCGGAGAACAGCAGGTCGAGCGCCTCTCTGGGATGGCCGCTGCCGGCAAGGTGGCGTGAGAGCGCCAGTCTGGCCCGCCAGTCCTGGGAGTTCTCGTCGATCAGCCGGCGGCACATCCGCGTGAAGCGCTCCGGGTTTCCTGTCCGGATCGCGAGCGCTTCGAGGCGGTCGAATGCGAGGTAGGCGCGGTCGGGTGCGACCTCGATCACTTTCTCCCAGATTGCGGCGGCGTCGCGCTCGCTGCCTTGTGCGACGCGGACGTCCCCGAGATTGAGGTAAGCGGGAACCGCCCGTGCATCGAGGTCGATCGCCCCCTCGAAGCGGCGAATGGCCTCGACGTACTCCTTGCGGCGCATCGCCTCGAGCCCGATCTCGTTTTCGAGGAAGGCCAGAATCGCCTGATTCTGCGGCTGCGCCTCGGTGTCGGCCAGCGTGGACAGACGACGGCGTGTGTCGTATGCCTCAATCCACTGATGCTGCTCTTCGTGCAGCTTCTGCAGGTTGAGCAGCGCGTACTCGTTCTTCGGATCGAGCCGCAGCACTTCGTTGAAGGCTTCGAGTGCTCGATCGACGAACCCGCCGCGCTTGTAGTCGAGTCCCAGGCAGAGCAGCACGTAGGCGTGCTCCAGCTTGCTCAGCGTCGGCCGCTGCAGCAGATTCTGGTGCACGGTGATGGCCTTGCCGACCTGGCCCTTTTCGCGATACAGGTTCCCCAGGATCATGTGGACCTCGAGGGCGTCGGCGTCCAGGCTGGCGGCGCGGCTCAACTCCTCGATCGCGAGGTCGATCTGATTCGCGACCAGAAAGTTCAAACCGAGGATGTAGTGAGGGGACTCGCGCGCGCGGCGCCGGTCGATCCACTTTCCGTCGCGCAGCTTGTATCGCTCCCATGCCTTGCCGATGGCCAGGCCAGCAAGAAGAGCGATGAGCGCGGCGAGAAGCGGTGCGTACGAAATCATGGCTGCCGCTCTGCTGGCGCCGGCAGGCTGGACTCGAGGACGGTCCCCCAGCGATCCTGCGCGCGGAGCACCATCTCGATCAGCTCGCGCGCGGCACCGGCGCCGCCGCCCTTCCGGCTCACCCAGTGGACGCGGGACAGCACGTCGTCTGCGGCATCGGCCGGTGCCGCGGACAGCCCGACCCGCATCAGGACCGGAAGGTCGAGAATGTCGTCGCCCATGTACGCGATCTGTTGATCGTCGAGCATCAGACCATCGGCGATCTGCTCGTAGCTCTCGAGCTTGTTGGTTACGCCCTGATGCACCAGGGTCACTCCGAGCTGGGCGGCGCGCCTCGCCGTGGCCACCGAACTGCGAGCCGACAGCAAGCCGACGGTCAGACCGAGCCGCAACGCCCACACGATCGCCGTGCCGTCCTTGATGTCGAAGACTTTGCTTTCGCTGCCGTCGGCGTGGAGCAGGATCGTCCCGTCGGTCAGGACGCCGTCCACGTCGAACAGCAACAGCCGGATCTTCGCGGCCCGCTCGTCGCTCAAAACATCTCCATGCGCCAGAGATCGTGGATGTGCAACACGCCGGCGACCGTGTTGGCGGCGCCGTCTTCTATCACCACGATCGCCGTGATCTTCCGCTGCTCCATCACGTTCAGCGCTTCTGCCGCGAGCGTGGCCCGTCCGATCGTGACCGGATGGCTGGTCATGACGTCCGCCGCCAGCAAACCCTGAATCTCGGCGCCAAGCTCCATACGCCGGCGGAGGTCGCCGTCGGTGATGATGCCGAGCAGGCGCTCGTCGGCGTCGACCACGCAGGTCATGCCGAGGCCTTTGCGCGACATCTCGTAGAACACACGCGGCATCGGCGTGTCGTGATGCACGACCGGGCAATCCTCGCCCGCGTGCATCAGCGCGTCGACCCGCATCAGGCGCTTGCCGAGTTTTCCGCCGGGATGAAGATTCGCGAAATCCTCCTCGCGAAATCCCTTTTCCACCATCAGCGTCATCGCCAGCGCGTCGCCGATCGCCAGCGCCGCCGTCGTGCTCGCCGTCGGCACCAGGTTCATCGGGCACGCTTCCTCCGCGACGCTGCAGTCGAGCGCGACGTCTGCCGCCTGGCCCAGTGTCGATCCGCGGCTGCCGGTGATCGCGATTAGTTTTGCCCCGAGCCGGCGGATCGTCTCGAGCAATTGCAGCAGTTCGTCGGTCTCACCGCTGTTGGAGAGCGCGACCACGACGTCCTCGCTCTGGATCACGCCGAGGTCACCATGAATCGCTTCGGCCGGGTGGAGAAAGAGCGCCGGCGTGCCGGTGCTGGTCAGCGTTGCCGCGATCTTGTGGCAGATAATCCCTGACTTGCCCATGCCGGTCAGGATCACGCGGCCTTTGCACTGGCGAAGCAACTGCACCGCGCGGTCGAAACGGTCGTCGAGGCGATCGATGAGCGCCAGAATTGCGGCCGCTTCGGTCTCGAGAACCATGCGGGCGAGTGACCGATCAACCACGAGCGTGCGCCTCGGCCTGCTTGGTGATCCCGTCGATGGCGCGCAAGCGGACCAGCAGCGGCTCGAGCAGGTCCAGACGAAGCGCATTCTGCGCGTCGCTCCTGGCCCGTGATGGATCCTCGTGGACTTCGAGGAAGACGCCGTCCACACCTGCCGCCACACCGGCTGACGCCAGCGTTTCGATGTATTCGGCCTGTCCGGCGGTGACACCGTCGCCACCGCCCGGCAGCTGCAGGCTGTGGGTGACGTCGAACACCACGGGAACGCCTTGCGCACGCATCATGGGAAACGCGCGCATGTCCACGACCAGATTGTGATAGCCGAAGCTGGTGCCGCGCTCGGTCACGATCACGCGCGAGTTGCCCGCAGTGGTCACCTTCGCGACCGCGTGCTTCACATCGTCGGGCGCCAGAAACTGGCCTTTCTTGATGTTGACGATCCGCCCGGTGTGGGCGGCGGCGATCAGCAGATCGGTCTGTCTCGAGAGAAAGGCGGGAATCTGCAGGACGTCGGCGACCTCGCCGGCCGGACCTGCCTGGCTTGCGTCGTGGATGTCGGTCAGGATCGGAACATTGAATCGAGCCTTGATCGAGGCAAGGACACGGAGTCCCTCGTCGAGCCCGGGACCACGGAACGATCGGCCAGACGTCCGGTTCGCCTTGTCGTATGACGCTTTGAAGATGAAGGGAATATCGGCGCGGTGCGCCAGTTCGACGAGACGTCCCGCGAGATTGGTCGCGTGCGCCTCGTTTTCGATCACGCACGGACCGGCGATCAGCACGAACGGGCTGCCGCCTCCGAACGTGATGTCGCCGAGCTGGACTGAGGTCACGTGGCGATTATACCGGCCGGGCTATCCGACCGCGCCAACCTGACCCGCCTGCCCGACCAGCCCTTGTGCGGTCTTGTGCTCCCACGAGGCGTTCACGAACGCGGCAAACAACGGGTGCGGCCGCGTCGGTTTCGATTTGAACTCCGGATGGAATTGGACCGCGAGGTACCAGGGATGGCCGGGAAGCTCGGCGATCTCGACGAACTTGCCGTCGGGCGAGCGTCCCGAAATCCTCAAGCCATTTTCGGTGAGCGTCCGTTCGTACAGGCAGTTGAACTCGTAGCGATGACGATGACGCTCGTGGATGATCGCCGTGCCGTACACGCGCTGCGCCAGGGAGCCTGGCGCGAGCTCGCACGCGTAGCTGCCGAGACGCATGGTGCCGCCGAGGTCGTCCACACCCAGCAGGTCGCGCAGCTTGTAGATGACCTTCGCCGACGCGTCGGGATTGCACTCAGTCGAGTCGGCGTCGGCGAGTCCCGCGACGTTGCGCGCGTACTCGACCGTCGCCCACTGAAATCCGTAGCAGATGCCGAAGTAGGGAATACGTCGCTCGCGCGCAACCTGCGCGGCCATCATCATCCCGCGCGTGCCGCGGTTGCCGAAACCGCCCGGCACGAGGATGCCGTCAGCGCCATCGAGCAGCGCCGCGCCGTTGGGCGCCTCCAGCGCCTCGGCCTCGATCCACTTGATGTTGACCTTGAGCCCGTGCGGGAAGCCGCCGTGATACAACGCCTCGTTGAGGCTCTTGTACGAATCCTCGTAGCCGACGTACTTGCCGACGACGTGGATGGTGATGTCGTCGATCGGATTCTTGATCCGCCTGACGAGATCTTCCCACGGCTGCATTTTCCGCTCGGTCTGCGGCAGGTGCAGATACTTGAGCACGATCCGGTCGAGGCCTTCGGCAGCAAACGCCACCGGCACCTCGTAAATGGTCGCCACGTCCTTCGCGGTGATCACCGCTTCCTGATCGACGTCGCAGAACAACGCGATTTTGCCCTTGATGTCGTCGTCGAGGAACCGATCGGTCCGGCACAGCAGGATGTCGGGTTGGATGCCGATCGATCGCAGGTCGCGGACGCTGTGCTGCGTCGGCTTGGTCTTCAGCTCTCCGGCAGCGCCGATGAACGGCACCAGCGTGAGGTGGACGTAGAGCGAGTTGTCGCGGCCGACGTCCTGCCGGAACTGGCGGATCGCCTCGAGAAAAGGCAGGCTCTCGATGTCGCCGACGGTGCCGCCGATTTCCACCAGCACCACGTCGACGTCGTGTGAGACTGCGCGAATGGCGTCCTTGATTTCGTTGGTGATGTGCGGAATCACCTGGACGGTGCGGCCCAGGTAGTCGCCGCGACGCTCTTTCTGGATGACGCTCTGATAGATCTTCCCTGTCGTCCAGTTCGAGCTCTTGGTCGTGATGATGTTGGTGAAGCGCTCGTAGTGGCCGAGATCGAGGTCGGTTTCGCCGCCGTCGTCGGTCACGAAGACCTCGCCGTGCTGGTACGGGCTCATCGTGCCCGGGTCGACGTTGATATACGGATCGAACTTCTGCATCGTCACCTTGTAGCCGTGACCCTCGAGCAGGCAGCCGATGCTGGCCGCCGCCAGCCCTTTGCCGAGCGAGGAAACCACGCCGCCGGTGATGAAGATGTATTTCGGAGTTCGTCCGTCCTTGGTCATCGTTGTCCTTCGCTACGCTTAGTTCGAGGCCGGCGCCGCCAGCAGCCGGCGCACCTGTTCCAGGTCTTCCGGTGTGTCGACACCGAACGAGTCGTAGGCGGTTTCCACCGCCCTGATCCTGATGCCGTGCTCCAGCGCCCGCAGCTGCTCGAGCGATTCGGCCCGCTCGAGCGGGGTCGGTTCGAGCGAGGCCAGCACCAGCAGGGTACTGCGGCGGTACGCGTAGAGGCCGATATGTCGGTAGAGGGGCGGCCAGCCACCGCGCGGATCGCGCACGTGCGGAATCGCTGCCCGGGAAAAGTACAGCGCGTGGCCGCCGCGATCGACCACGAGTTTGGTGATGTTCGGGTTGTTGAGCTCGGAGACGTTCATGATGCGCCGATATAGCGTGGTCATCGGCACGGCCGGATCGGCGACGAGCGGTGCGACCACTTCGTCGATCGCGCGCGGATCGATGAGCGGCTCGTCGCCCTGGACATTGACGACGATGTCGCAGTCGAGCGATTGGACCACTTCCGCGAGGCGGTCGGTACCGGACTGGTGGGTGAGCCTGGTCAGTTTGACCTTGCCGCCGAAGTCGTGGACGCGCGTCGCGATGCGCAAATCGTCGGTCGCGACGATCACCTGCGACACCGACTTCGCCGCCTCGGCGCGTCGATATACGTGCTCGATCATCGGCCGGCCGTCGAGGTCGGCGAGCGCTTTGCCAGGCAGTCGAGTCGACGCGTATCGTGCGGGGATGATGGCGACGATGGTGAGCGGGGGAACCGAATCGACTCTCGAGCCAGTCGAAACAGGGTGCACGACGAATAATAGCACACCCCGAAAATCAGCGTGCTACGATCGGAACGGCGAGCGATGAATCTGAAGCGAACGGCGACGATCGCGGTAGTCGGTGGCGCGCTGATCGCGTGGCTCGCCGGCGCTGCGACGTCGAATCATCCGATCGCGCCGCCGCCGATTGTCGCGGCGCAGCCGATCGAAGTGCAGGGCGCCGAACTTGCGAACGAAATCGCCAGGCTGCATGACCGTCTGAAGCCGGAAGCGAAGCCGGTAGGACCGGGTCGCAACCTCTTCGCGTTCCGCGCCGCGCCGGTTCGACCCGCGGCTGCGCCAGTGGCCGCACCCGTCGCTGCGTTGTCGGAAGCCGCGCCGCTGGTGCCCGCGCCTCCGCCGTTGACGCTCGAGGGGATCGCGGAAGATGCCGGAGCCGATGGCCCGGCCCGCACCGCGTTCATCGCGGGCGGCGGCCTGTTCTTCATGGTCAAGGAAGGCGACAGCATCACGCCGCGCTACCGCGTCGTGAAGATTTCGTCCGACGTCGTCGAGTTGAGCGACGAATCGGATCACACCATCCGGCGCCTCGCGCTTCGGTGACCCCCGAGCAAGTCAGAGGTCCCATCCTTCCCGTACGTGTCCACCGCCATCATCATCAACCCGATCTCAGGCGGGGCAGGGCCGAACGTAGCGCGCGAGCGGGCGCAGATGGCGCTTGCGGTCGTCGATGCCCACGGCGATCCCGCTGAAGTCTTCATCACCGAACGCATTGGGCACGCACGAGAGCTGGCGAAAGCGGCCGTCAAGCGCGGCGCACGCCTGGTGATGGCGTGGGGCGGCGACGGCACGATCAACGAAGTCGCGTCAGCACTCGCGTTCGACGAAGTGCCGCTCGGCATCATCCCGGCTGGCTCGGGCAACGGGCTGGCGCGGGAACTCGGCGTGGACGCCCGGCCCGAGCGGGCCATCGCGAACGCCCTGGCGGCGGAGCCGCGGCCCATGGACCTGGGTGAAGTGAACGGCCGCCTGTTCGCGAACATCGCGGGCATGGGATTCGATGCGCATATTGCGTCCCGGTTCGCGACGGCGACACGACGCGGATTCGTCGGATACGCGCGGATCAGTGCCCGCGCGCTATTGACCTACAAGCCGCAGACGTATCGGATCACGACCGGTGACGAGGTGATCGAGGTTCAGGCCATCCTCTTGACGATTGCCAACTCGGCGCAGTTTGGCAACGGTGCCCGGATCGCGCCTGGCGCCCTGGTCGACGATGGCTGGCTCGACATGGTGATCGTGTCGGAACGATCGCGCTTGACGACGGTGGCGCAGGTGCCGAGGCTATTCAACGGCAGCGCCGCTCGAATGCCCGGCTGCACGATCCGGAAAGTCCGGCATGTCACGATTGCGTGCGACCAGCCGATGTTGCTGCACGTCGATGGTGAGCCTGTACCTGGAGGTACGGAGTTGCGGGTTCGGATTCATCCGGGGGCGTTGAGAGTTGCCGTGAAGTAGAAAGCTCGAAGCGTTTTCTTGGCCCGGTGTTGCTACAGCCGGATGACCCAGGCTTCGCGAATCGCCGCCACTTTGCGGAGATCTTCGACGGCAGCGTCGAGCACTTGCGGCGCCGCCGCATCCTCGTCGACGTTGACGACGCCGATGGCTCCGCTTTCGCCGCGTCCCAGCGCAAAGCTCGCGATGTTCACGCCGTGCCGACCCAGAATCGTCCCGACCTCGCCGATCACACCCGGCTGATCCTGGTTGGCGATGATCAGCATCGTGCCGCCGAGCGGCGCCTCTACTTCGACCCCGCGCACGGAGACGAGCCGCGGACGGTTCGGCTCGAAAACCGTCCCTTCCACCCAGCGGTCGCCGGCGTCGGTCTGGAGCTTGATCGAGACCAGACTCGAGAAATGGCGCGAGCGCGAACTCCGCGACTCCACGATGTCAACGCCGCGTTCGCGGGCGGCCGCGCGCGCGTTCACGATCGAGATGCCGCTCGACAGAATCGGCCGCAGGACCCCCGCCGCCGCACTCGCCGCCAGTACCTCGACGCCGCGACTTTCGACCAGCGCGCCGTAGTAGCGGACGCCGAGTCCCTCGATGCGCGCCGTCCCCATCTGAGACGCGATCGCGCCCAGTTGGTCGGCCAGCCGGATCCACGGCTGCAGACGCCGCATTTCGTCGGGTTGAATCGACGGAAAGTTCACGGCGTTGCGGACCGTGCCGTCGCGGAGAAAGTCGCGAACGGTGGCGGCCGTCTCGGTACCGACCAGTTCCTGGGCTTCCCTGGTCGACGCGGCGATGTGTGGCGTCGCAATCACCTGCGGCCGGCGGGCGAGCGACCAGTCGGACGGCGGTTCGATTTCGAAGACGTCAAGGCCGGCGGCGGCCACTACGCCGTTGTCAATCGCCCGCGCCAGCGCAGCCTGATCGATCAGTTCACCCCGCGCCGTATTAATCAGGCGGATGCCCGGCTTGCAACGCGCGAAGCGTTCGTCGTTGAAGAGATGTCTGGTGTCCGGCGTTGACGGCAGGTGCAGGGTCAGGTAGTCGGAAGTGGCGCAGATCTCGTCGAGCGTCATCAGCTCGACGCCCAGACCGGCAGCGATCTCCTTCGAGATGAACGGGTCGTGGGCGACCAGCCGCATGCCGAAGGCGCGCGCGCGCTGCGCCACCTCCTGACCGATTCGGCCGAGGCCGGCGACGCCCAGCGTCTTGCCTCGTAACTCGGTGCCGAGGAACTTCTTCTTTTCCCACTTGCCGTCCTTCATCGCGTGGTCGGCGGCCGGGACTGAACGGGCAAGCGCCAGCATCAGAGCGCACGCATGCTCGGCGACGCTGATGCTGTTGGCGCCGGGCGCGTTGACGACGAGGATTCCACGCGAGCTGGCGGCAGCGACATCGACGTTGTCGACGCCGGTGCCCGCGCGGGCGACGATTCGCAGCAGTGGCGCGGCCGCAATCAGGGCCGCATCGACTTTGGTGGCGCTCCGTACCAGTAAGGCATCGGCGTCCGCGAGGTCGGCGGCGAGCACGGCAGCAGGACGCCCGGGCTGCGCGTCCACGATCCAGCCTGGCTCGGCGCGCAGCAGCGCCAGCGCGGAGGCCGGCAAATCATCGGCAACAACAATTTTCATCAGTCAGGGGCTCTTGGCGGGGCCGATACTTCGAATGTAGTTCACGACCTCCCACACCTGGTGGGTCGTCAGCTTACGTCCGTAGGCCTTCATCCCGGTGCCTTTGACGCCGGCGCGGATGAGCGCATAGATCTCGCCGTCCGTCGATCCGTGTTTCCATTCCGCATCGGTAAGATCGGCTGGCCTGGGATTCAGCTCTTCGCCCATGGCACCGTCACCCTTGCCGGTTTCGCCGTGGCAGGACGCGCACAGCTTGTCGTACACCACGTGTCCGGACTGGATCGACGCCGCCGTGGCGGGCACCGGATTTCTGGTGCGCGCCGCGCGCGAAGAGGCTGGCGCCTTGACCTTGTCGTTGGGCTGCTGTGCGCCGGCCGCGGCCGCCCGGCTTAACACGCTCGCGACGAACGAGATCATCAGCAGTGTTCGAAGCAACCGGAGCAGCATGTTCGACTCGCCAACGCGCAGTTAGTATAATCCGAGGGTTTTAGTTGCTGCCGCGAGCGTGACAGTCGCGCTTGCCCTGCTCTGGTGCAAAACGCTAAAACGCTCCGAAGTCTGCATCACAACGACGTAAACACGATGCCTTTTCCACAGAGTTTTCCACAGAGTTCGCGGATATCTTCCGCGGACGCAGGTGACCTGACCTAAAACCCATGCCGAATTTTTCCGCGCTCAAACCTCCCGCAAACGGTTCTCCGATCACGCGCAAGAACGGTCAACTGGTGGTGCCCGACGACCCCATCATCCCGTTCATCGAAGGCGATGGCACCGGTCCGGACATCTGGCGGGCCAGCGTGCGTGTGTTCGACGCCGCCGTCGACAAGGCCTTTGGTGGCAAGCGTCGCATCGCATGGTTCGAGATCCTCGCCGGCGAGAAGGCCAAGAACGTCACCGGCGAATGGCTGCCCGGCGACACCCTCGAAGCGGTGAAGGCGTACAAGATCGCTATCAAGGGACCGCTGACGACACCGGTCGGTGGCGGTATCCGCAGCCTGAACGTCACGCTGCGGCAGGTGCTCGATCTGTTCGCCTGCATCCGTCCGGTCCGCTACTTCGACGGAACCCCGGCGCCCGTCACGCACCCCGAACTCATGGACGTCGTCATTTTCCGTGAGAACACGGAAGACGTCTACGCCGGCATCGAGTTCGCCAAGGGCACGCCTCAGGCCGAGCGCCTGATCGAATTCCTGGCGAAGGAGATGGGCAAGCGCATCGCGCCGGATTCCGGTATCGGCATCAAGCCGATGTCGGAGACGGCCTCCAAGCGGCTGGTTCGGATGGCGATTCAGTACGCCCTTGCGAACAAACGTAAGGTGGTGACCCTGGTCCACAAGGGCAACATCATGAAGTTCACGGAAGGCGCCTTCCGCGATTGGGGCTACGAGCTCGCGAAGGCGGAGTTCCGCGACCACATCGTGACTGAAGACGAGGTCGGGCAGGGCGCTTCGCGCGATGGCAGGCTGCTCATCAACGACCGCATCGCCGACAGCGTCTTCCAGCAGATCCTGACGCGCACCGCCGACTACGACGTGTTCGCGACGCCGAACCTGAACGGCGACTACCTCTCCGACGCCTGTGCGGCCCAGGTCGGTGGTCTTGGCATGGCGCCCGGCGGCAACATCGGCGACGAGATCGCGTTCTTCGAGGCCACTCACGGCACTGCGCCGAAGTACGCAGGGAAAGACGTCATCAATCCAAGCTCGGTGATTCTGTCCGGCGTGATGATGCTGAACTACATAGGCTGGAACGAGGCGGCGGCGCTGATCGAGAAGGGGCTCGAGCGCGCCATCGCGCAGAAAACTGTCACTTACGACCTGGCGCGCCAGATGACCGGCGCCACCGAGCTGAAAACGTCCGCCTTTGCGGACGCCATCATCAAGAATATGTAGTCGATCGTCGCGATCGTCGTGATCAAGGAGCAGTAATGAATCGCAAAGTGACAGTAGTGGGTGGAGCAGGGAACGTTGGTGCGACGGTGGCCCGTGGGGTCGCCGACAAGTCGCTCGCCGACGTCGTCGTCATCGACATCGCGGATCAGAAGGCAGCCGGCGTCGCGCTCGACATGCTCGAAGCCTGCCCGATTTACGGCTCGGACGCGCGTGTGCTCGGCACCGGTGACTACGCCGAGAGCGCCAACTCGGACATCGTGGTCATCACCTCCGGCATGCCGCGGAAGCCGGGCATGAGCCGCGACGATTTGTTGAACGTGAACTACAAGATCATGCAGGCGGTGACCGAGCAGGTCGTCAAGTATTCGCCCGACTGCATCATCATTCCGGTGGCCAATCCGCTCGATGCGATGGCGCAGGCGATTTTCAAGCTGTCAAAGTTCCCGCGCGAGCGCGTCATCGGCATGGCCGGCGTCCTCGACTCGGCTCGGATGCGCACGTTCATCGCGCAGGAGCTCAGCGTCTCGGTGGAGAACGTTCACGCGTTCGTCCTCGGCGGTCACGGCGACACGATGGTCCCGCTGCCGCGCTATTCGACGGTGGCTGGTATCCCGATTACCGATCTGATGGACAAGGCGACGATCGACCGCATCTGCGCGCGGACGGCCCGCGGCGGCCTCGAGATCACGGAGATGGTCGGCACCAGTGCCTGGTACGCGCCCGGCGCTTCTACGGTCGAAATGGTGGAAGCCATTCTGCTCGACAAGCACAAGATCCTGCCGTGCTCGGTGTTCCTGCAGGGCGAGTATGGTGTCCGCGATCTGTTCGTCGGCGTTCCTTGCCGGCTGGGGTCGCGCGGCCTCGAGAAGATCATCGAGATCAAGCTGACGCCGGACGAAGACGCCGCGTTCAAGAAGTCGGCGGCGGCGGTCAAGGAACTGGTCGGCGTCATCGGGGTCTAGCAACCGGGCTTCCACGCCCGCAGCCATCACAGCGTCAGGTAGGGTTTCAAAGCAGCGAAACGGTACTCGATCTCTTCGAGTTCCACGGGCGTCGGCGTGAACTCGGTGAGTTTCGCCGGCGCACTCACCGTCGGTGCGCTGGTCCGGCGCACGGTCGTCTTGAACACGCCGCGCATTTTCATCACGTAGAGATCCGTGCCGGGAATCGCCTCGTTCAGGTTCCGCATCAGCAGGAACTTGCTGTAGGCGTCGCGCACCTCGTCGTGACGGCCGCGCTCGTGCGCGTCCCAGATCCGCGCCATCAGGTCCGCGTACATCCCCATCCCGGTGATGACGCCGTCGAGCCCGAGCCGCATTTCGTACAGCCAGCCGGTGCCGAGGCTCGCGCCGAAGACGCCTTTCATCGCCGGCCGGGCCTTGATCTCGGCCTGCATCCGCTCGACCAGCGGCGCGCTTTCTTCCTTCACATATGCGAGATGCGGAAACTCGCGCGCGAGCTCGATGATGAGATCGGTGCTGGGGGAGAGCTTGGGCGCGCCGCCGCTGGTCTGAATGATGACCGGGCGTTTCGTGACGCCTGCCAGCGCGCGAAAATACGCGCGGTAGTCGTCCATCGATGTGCCGGTCGAGGGCGGCATCGCGATCATCGCGTCGGCGCCGAGCCCCTCGGCATGCTTCGCGTAGACGAGCATCTCGGGAGTGTCGCGTCCCTGGACGCCGAGCACGAGCGCGACGCGCTTTCCCTTCGCGGCCGTCGCCAGCACTTCCATGCCGCGCACGCGCTCATCCTTGGTCAACGTCGAGACGCCGCTCGACCCCTGTGGCCAGACGATTCCCGCGCAGCCGCCGCGATCGACGAAGGTCAGCTCACGCGACAAGTCGCCCCAGTCCACGGCGCCGTCGGCCGCGAACGGCGTGTTGAGAATGATGAAGGCGCCGCGCATCGCCTTCGCGGAGACGCCAGCGGCGGAAAGGTGGGGCGCTCGCGCGGCCACGACCGTCGCGCCGAGAGCGAACAGGCACTCACGACGGCTCACCGTGTTCATGGCGAGACACCTTATCTGAAAATCGCGTCGGTTAGAACTCTTTTTCCGATCGGGAAATGCTGGCGACCGCAGCCAACCGGCGGGTTGGACGCGGTGCGCTTCACACAGCGCTCGAACGCCTCGAGTTGAAAGGGCTGGTCTGGTCGACCATGGGCAAGCCGCTGGCCGAACGTGGAGGGCGAGCCCGGCGCTATTTCACGGTCACATCGGTGGGGCGCGGTGCGTTGTGGCACTCGCGCCGCATCCTCATCGGCCTGTGGGACGGCCTCGAGTCCAAGCTGGGGATCTCTTGACTTCGACGCATGATCCGCCGCGTTGTGGCGGCTCAGAAGCGAATAGGGATCTAGAATGACGCATGGCCGAGATTCCTCTCGTCGTCGTCCGGACCTTCAGCGATCGGATGGAGGCGGGGCTCGCCAAATCCGCCCTCGAAGCGGCCGGCATCGACGCGCTGATGCGGCCCGACGATGTCGGCGGTCTGCGTCCGCATCTGGCGCTGACGACCGGCGTTGATCTGCTGGTCCGCGAAGAAGACGCAGAGGCTGCGTACGAGATCCTGACGATTAAGGCAAAACCGCTGGCGTAGTCGCTTATTTTCCGGCGCCGAGCTGCGCCTTGACGTACTCGCGCGTCATGCGTGCGATGTTGGAGATCGGAATCTCCTTCGGGCACACTGCTTCGCACTCACCCTCGTTCGAGCAGCTGCCGAAGCCTTCGCTGTCCGCCTGATCGATCATCGCCGTCACGCGCCGGTATCGCTCCTGCTGACCCTGCGGCAGCAGCGCCAGCTGTGAGATCTTGGCGCTCATGAAGAGGTGGGCCGACGCATTCTTGCAGGCCGCTACGCAGGCGCCGCAGCCGATGCAGGCCGCCGAGTCCATCGCGGCTTCCGAGACGTCCTTGGGAATCAGGATCGCGTTGCCGTCCTGTGCGCCGCCAACGTTGATGGAGGTGTACCCGCCGACTGCGATGATCCGATCGAACGCGCTGCGGTCGACGATCAGGTCCTTGACGACTGGAAAGGCCTTGGCGCGCCACGGCTCGATGGTGACAGTTTCGCCGTCCTTGAACCGGCGCATATGGAGCTGGCAGACGGTGGTCCCGCGGTCGGGCCCATGAGGCACGCCGTCGATCACCAGGCTGCACATCCCGCAGATGCCTTCGCGGCAGTCGGAATCGAACGCGATCGCGTCCTCGCCTTTGCTGATCAGGCCTTCGTTCACGACGTCGAGCATTTCGAGGAACGACATGTCGGTCGAGATGCCGTCGGTCGGGTAGTCGACCAGGCGGCCGGCTGCCGTTGGACCCGTTTGTCGCCAGATTTTAAGATTCAGTCGCATGATTCGTCGCGGCCTCTACTTGTATGACCGTTGGCTCGGATGCACTTCGTCGAACTCCAGCGGTTCCTTGTGGAGTTCAGGCGCCTTGCCAACGCCCTTGAATTCCCACGCCGCCACGTACGAAAAATGCTCGTCGTCGCGCAGCGCTTCGCCCTCAGGCGTCTGGCTCTCCTCGCGGAAGTGACCGCCGCACGATTCGCGGCGTTCGAGCGCGTCACGCGCCAGCAATTCGGCGAACTCGAGGTAGTCGGCGACGCGGCCGGCGTACTCGAGGCTCTGGTTGAGGTTGTCCTGAGTGCCAGGCACGGACACGTTCTGCCAGAACTCCTCCCGCAGCGTTGGGATTTTCTTCAGCGCATCGTTCAGGCTGGCTTCAGTGCGGGCCATGCCGACGTTGTCCCAGAGGATCCGACCAAGTTCACGGTGAATGTGGCGGATGGTTTTCTTGCCCTTTACTGCCAGCAGCGTGTTGATCTGTTTCTGCGCGTTGTCGGCGGCTTCCTTGAACGCGTCGTGATCGGTCGTCACCTTCGGCAGCGCATTGCTCGCCAGGTAATCGCCGAGCGTATAGGGGATGACGAAGTAGCCGTCCGCGAGACCCTGCATCAACGCGCTGGCGCCCAGGCGATTTGCGCCGTGATCGGAGAAGTTGGCTTCGCCGAGCACGTGCAGGCCAGGGACGTTGCTCATCAGGTTGTAGTCCACCCAGAGACCGCCCATCGTGTAGTGGATGGCAGGGTAGATCCGCATCGGCACCTTGTACGGATCCTCGTCGGTGATCTTCTGGTACATCTGGAACAGGTTGCCGTACTTCTCCTTGATCGCCTCGGGCCCGATCCGCTGGATCGCGTCCTTGAAGTCGAGGTAAACGGCCAGCCCCGTTTCGCCGACGCCGCGGCCATCGTCGGCCATCTGCTTGGCGTTGCGCGAGGCGACGTCGCGCGGCACGAGGTTGCCGAATGACGGGTACTTCCGCTCGAGGTAGTAGTCGCGCTCGTCCTCGGGAATCTGCTCCGGCGGACGGGTGTCGCCTTTCTTCTTCGGCACCCATACACGGCCGTCGTTGCGCAGGCTCTCGCTCATCAGCGTGAGCTTGGACTGATGATCGCCGCTCACCGGGATGCAGGTCGGGTGAATCTGCGTATAGCACGGGTTGGCGAACAGCGCTCCACGCTTGTGGGCGCGCCACGCTGCGGTGACGTTCGAATTGACGGCGTTGGTGGAGAGGTAGTAAGCCGTCCCGTAACCGCCGGTCGCGAGAATCACGGCGTCGGCGACGTAGCGCTCGATCGCGCCGGTGGTCAGGTTGCGGACAATGATGCCGCGCGCCTTGCCGTCCACGAGGACGAGATCGAGCATCTCGCGGCGCGCGAACAGCTTGACCTTCTTCTCCTGCACCTGACGCATCAACGACTGGTAGGCGCCGATCAGCAACTGCTGACCCGTCTGGCCGCGAGCGTAGAACGTCCGCGACACCTGCGCGCCGCCGAACGACCGGTTGTCGAGCAGACCGCCATACTCGCGCGCGAACGGCACACCCTGCGCGACACACTGGTCGATGATGTTCACGCTCAATTGCGCCAGGCGGTAGACGTTTGCTTCGCGCGAGCGGTAGTCACCGCCCTTGACCGTGTCGTAGAACAGGCGGTAGATGCTGTCGCCGTCGTTCTGGTAGTTCTTCGCGGCATTGATGCCACCCTGCGCCGCGATGCTGTGAGCCCGCCGGGGGCTGTCCTGAATGCAGAAGTTTTGAACGTTGTAACCGAGCTCGCCAAGCGACGCCGCCGCCGACGCGCCGGCCAGGCCGGTGCCGACGACGATGACGTTGTACTTACGCTTGTTGGCTGGGTTCACCAGCTTCATCTGAAACTTATGCCGGTCCCATTTCTCGGCGATCGGGCCGGCCGGTACTCGTGCGTCGAGTTTCATGACCGGACTCCCGCAACGAAGTGCGCCCACAGGGCGATGACGATGAAAGCGCCGGCGATGAGAACGGCGATCACCTTCCCCGCGGGCAGGATGAACCGGGTCCAGGCTGGTTTGTCGGCGCCGAGCGATTGGAACGCGCTCGAGATGCCGTGCCACAAATGCGATCCGACCACGACCATGCTGATGACGTAGAAGACAACCATCAGTGGATTGCTGAAGGTTTCCATTTCCTGGCGATACAGATCGCGTCCGCCGGCGGGCCACTCGTATTGCTGACCCCATCCGTCATGGAAGGCCTTGACGTGAATCAGTAGAAACACCAGCAGCCACAATCCCGACACGATCATCGTGGACGAAGCGAAGCTCTTGCGGCTTGGAGTGCCGGCGCTCTTCTTCCTGGCGTAGGCGACAGGCCGGGCGCTCTGGTTGCCCACAAACATCCGCACCGTCTTGTAGATGTGAACCACGAAGACTGACAGCAGCAGGAGCTCGATGATCGGCAGCAGCGGACTGGCTTCGAGCGTGAACGCGTATTTGTTGTAGGCGGCGGGGCCGAGGAAAACGACCAGATTGCCGGCGATATGAATCAGGAGGTAGATGAACAGGAAAACGCCGGTGACGCCGATGAGGAGCTTGGTCCCTACCGACGACGAAAATATTCGTGTACGTGTTGCCATCAGCGATGAGTTTACTTTTGCGCCGAGCATGGGCGCAACCGTAGTCCCGACGTTTCCTTCGGGAGCGCGACGGTCGCCTTGACGGGTTTGCGCGTTGCCGATTAGCATCAGGAGTTTCCTACCGTCATGAAAATCCACGAATATCAAGCTAAAGCCATCCTGGCCCGCCACGGCGTACCCGTGCCGCGCGGCGAGGTCGCAT
>DASXIR010000370.1:0-7332 GCA_036497895.1 Vicinamibacterales bacterium
TGCTGCTGTCGTGCTCGTTGGTCAACGAGACCGTCCACGACGTGTTCGGATTCTCGCGGTGCGTGAAGTTGACTTTGCCACCGGTCGTGATCGAGTTGTAGGCCGGCGTGAAGGTGTACCACTGCTGACCGTCGAGGCCGAGCGAGAAATGCGGCGCGATGAAATATGGCTGCACGAAATCGAGCCGGACGCCGCGATCGAGCGAGGACCAGCGCACGTGGACGCCCGCCGATCGGGCGCCGCCGAGAAAGTTCACGTGGTGATACTCCGCGTCCACCCGCGCTTTTTCTTCGGTGCCATAGCCGACGCCGAAATTGACCCGCTGGTGATTGCCTTCAGCGACCGTCACCCGGATCGGGACGTCTTCGGGCTGCTGGTCGGTGTTCTCCGTTTCCACGTTGGCGAACTGAAACAGCTCGAGACCGTAGAGCCGCCGCTGCGAGTTCTGCACCTTGCTGCGGTCGAACAGCTCTCCCGGCTTGAACGTCAGCTCGCGCTCGATGATGTTGTCGCCGACGCTGGTATTGCCGGCCACCTCGACGGGGCCGAAGTGAGCCAGCTTGCCCGGCTCGGCCGTGAAGGTCATCGACGCCTGACGGCCATCGGCGCCATCGTCTTCTCCGGTTGACACCTTGGCGTAGGGAAAGCCGTGGTCCTTCAACTCGTTCACAGCCATGTCGTGGGCGGCGACGACGACCTGGCGGTCCCGCGGCTGACCGACTTTCAGCGGAGCCTTGCTTTGCAGTGCGGCGAGATGCTCGGGCGGGATTCCGTCGAAACCGCTGAAGGTGACGGCGGTCACGACCACCGGTTTGCCTTCGCTGATGGTGACCGTCAGGTCGACACCATCCTGCTTGTCATTCAGTTTGACGTCGAACGCGGTGACTCGGGCGTCAGGAAAGCCGCGATCCGCGTAGAACGCCTGGATACGCTTCAGGTCGGCGTCGAAGCGGGTCCGATCGAAGAAGGATTTTTTGCCCCACGGGATCCGGGAGCTCGTCTTGGTCGCGAGCGCGCTCTTCAGCCGTCCTTCGTCTACCGACTGGACACCGTTGAACTTCAGGCTCTTGACGACAACCGTGCCTTCGTCCTGACAGCCGAACATCGAGAGCGTGCACGCAATAATTGCACACGCCGACCATCTGACACGCATCGCGAGCATAAAGAACCATACCCCGTGCCAGATGGGATCGGCGCGGTCACTTTTCTTCCGTGATCGTGGGTTTGCCGGCCGTGACCGCGAACATCACGCCGAGTCCGACGACGATCACGAGCGCGATCGCGATCCAGGCGCCGCTGACGTGTGCGAGCACGCCTCCGTGCCAGAGAGCGAGCACCGCGCCGAGAACGAGCACGAAGAAACCGAACAGATACAGGTTGATGAATTTCATTGAAGACCCCTTCCGGTGGCCCCTGGAGCGTTAGGGGCGGTCTCGAGTTACCGGGCCAAGGACTGGACCGGCGAATGACGGGCGGCTGACGGCTGAAACCGGAGACCGGGCCTGTTCGCCCGGTCTCCAGCCTCAGGGAATTGCGCTATCTCAGGTTGACGACCAGCGCCGCTCGACGATTGAGGCGGCGGGTTTCTTCGCGGCTGTTGTCGTACTTCGGACGCTCTTCGCCGTAGCTGACCGTGTGCAGCCGGTCGACCGAAACACCGCGGCTGACCAGGTAGTCCTTGACGGCGTTCGCGCGGCGGTCGCCGAGCGCGAGGTTGTACTCGGCGGTGCCGATGCTGCAGGTGTGGCCTTCGATTTCCACGCGCAGCGTCGGGTTGTCACGAAGCGCGGTAATCGCCTCGTCGAGCACGCGGGTGGCTTCGGGCCGCAGCGAGTAGCGGTCGAAGTCGAAATACACGTCTTCGAACGTGTAGTTCTTCACCGGGGCTCTGGTCACTTGAATGTTGACCGTGTCGGACGCCGTCTTGTTGTCGGTCGGGCACGTCACTGTGACCGTCACCGGCACGGTGCCCTCCTGGTTCGGCGCGGTCCACCGCGTCGAGCGTTCGGACGGCTGCGCAACGACGCCGTTTGGCGCCGCCCAGCGATACGTCACGCTGCAGCTGATCGAATCCGTGACCGTGGCCGTAACCGTCGAGCTCTGGCCCACTTCCACCGTGCACGGGTTGCATTCGGCCTTCACCGACAGGTTGTGCACCGGCGCGGGAGCAGGCGCGGCTGGCGGCGGTGGTGGCGGCGGCGGAACCGGCGCGACGTACTTGCGGACGCCCGGGTGGTAGCCGATGCGGAACTGATAGTCGACGTAGTCGCCGGTGACGCTCGGTTCGTCGGTAAACGAACCGACGCGGCTGAGCGCCGGGAAATTCCAGCTCAGACCGGCACCTGCGAAAAAGCCGCTCTTGCCCTGGAACGTCACGCCGAGCGTGAATCGCGTCAGGTTCTCAGTGTTGGAGGTGATGGGCGCGAAACTCAGATCCGTACCGATGACCGACGTGCCGGTCAGCAGCGTCGCCGTGCTGCTGCTCGGAATCTGGCCGTTCAGTTCAGCGACGCCGCGAATCATGCCGCGCGACGGGAAACCGGCGCCGCCGCCCCAACGGAATGCCGCGCCAGGCGTATTGAACCCGTCGGGATTGCCGAGGAACTCGTAGCCGGCATAGCCCGAGAGCTCGACCGCCTGGTTCGCCGTTTCCTTGCTGAAGATCGCGTCGACACTGAAGTCCGGCTTGCCGGTGCTGACGCCGGCGTCAACGCTGCCGGTCGGCAGCTTGACGATGCCGCGGACCGCAATCGCCAGCGGTTTCTGCTCGTACTGGGACCAGAAGTTGTACTTGACGCCGAGATAGAGGTCGCCGACGTTGTCGCCGGTCCAGAACTGGTGAACTTTCGGATAACTAGCGATGACGCCGCCAACGGTTGGATCGGTATTGAACAATGGCCGTGTGTCGCGATCGATGCGCGTATCCACCAGGAACGAGCCGAAGATTTCAGCGCGACCCTTCAGGCCGTACGCGAAGGTGCCGGCGAAATCGGCGACGTTCGTGTAGCCCTGTTGCCAGTTGGTGCCCCGTCGGTAAACGCTACCTGACCACTTTCCGTCGGGGAGCACTTCGGCTGTCGGCACAAACCACAACCCAGTGTCGCCGAAGAACGTGTTCGTGGCTGGACGCGTCTCCATCGGAGTGTTCGCCGACGAGGATGCGGTTTGGGATCCCGACTGACTCTGATCCGTGGATGTCCCGGAAGGACCGGACTGCGCGCTCGCGTTCACCGCGACCGCGCACGCCAATGCCCAACCCAACACTACGCGTCTTACCATTGTTAGTCGCCTCCATCGCGTCTGCTCGCGCGTACTTCTCATTCTCCATTGTCGGCCGGAACGCGCTCGCTGATCACGTCATTATTACCAGTTTGGCTCATATTATTGGCATTCTCGCCTGTGGGCTCCGGGAGCCGACCGCGACCACCGCGGCTGACCTGACCACCCTTGCGGCCGGCATTGCGGGCCTCGTCGGCCGTCCACTCGTGAGCCGTGCCCTTCTCGTGCGCGGCACGCCCGCCCTTGCTCGCAATTTCCCGCTGCTTCTCCGGGGACATCGATGCGAATCCACGACGTTCTTTTCGTTCAGCCATAATCACCGCTTAGCCTCCGTCTGGTTACTTTGAGTACCAACCACATACGGACCCTTGGGGTCCGGCTGCGGCGGGGGATCCTGCACGCGCGGGGGACGTGGCTCGTCGAGCGGCGTCTCCGGCGCCTCGTCCCCGTCCGACTCGTCGTCGCCGGGGCCGTCCAGCAGAATGGTCACGCTCGACCAATATCAAACTCCGTGCCTCTTTGTGCAGAAGTTACAGCCCGCTAAATTACTGATTTTTCTGGAGGTTGGCCGCCACCCCACCGAAATTGGGTAACCGGCGTTGCAGCAGATCGCTACAGAAGGGCTGGGCGGAAGTAGCGAATGACTGCGCTAGCGGGTGAGCGGAATCGCAGCCCGAATCGGCCTGAAATAGTCACAGTCGGCGCAGTTCCTCACGTCGAACTGGTAGCCGACGACCGGAAACCACATTGGGTGTGCGCAGAACAGGAGCTCGCCATCAGCGATCGTGTGCGAGCCGACGTCGGGGGGAATGTCGCAGGTGCGCCGGCCGTACCAGCAGGCGCGGTGCCGGGACTCTGGATCGGACGGGGTCACTTCGCTTGTTGGGGTACGTAGCCTGGTGGCAACGCCGCGCCGTCGCCGAAGAAGAAATCTTCCATGTGCTTGGCGACCAGATCCTGCGCTTCCTTCTGCCACGGCATCAGCCGGTACTCGTTGAGGATCATCTTCATGCGCTCCTCCCAGAGTTTCCACGCATCCTTCGACACGTTGTCGAACACACGCTGACCAAGGTCGCCAGGCCACGGCGGCGTGTCGAGTCCGTGCAGCTCCTTCTGAAACTTGACGCACATCACCATGCGTCCGCTCTTGTTCGTCGAGGGCGGTGGCGGCGTCGAAGGCCCGCAGGAATCAGCCATGCCCGCGATTGTAGTGCATTTGCCCGGGTGCGATCAGCGGGAATTCCGGGGCAACCGCGAACGTCAGCGAGGCGTGTGCCGCGCGCAGCGCCCGTTCCACGTCTGCGACGTTGCCGGCGCGCGCGAAGATGAAACCGAGATAGCTCGCGCCTTCCGGAAGCGGCACCAGCAACTGATCGGCCTTCGCCGTAATCCGGACATCGTCGATGTAGCGCTGACGGCGCGCGACATCGACGCCGTCGACGCCGCGATAGATTCCACGGCGCGGAATCGGAATCATCATCACGCCTGAGGCCGACGGCTCCCTGCGATACCGGGAGGGATCTTCACCGAGGGCGTGGCGCAGGAGCAGTTCCTCGAGTGAAATCTCGGACCGCAGCTCCGGCAACGCGGATTGAAATCGGAGAGCCCTGGCACACAAGCCACCGATCGGGCGCGCCGCGACTTCGAGGACGAATACGTGTGGCGCGCCGCTTTCCGGCGAGACGTTGACCCGGCATTCCGCATGAACCGGTCCCTGACAGAGGCCGATCGCGGTCGCGGCGTCCGCGACCGCGATTGCGATCGCGCTCTGGATCGGGCTCGATGCGGAAGACGGCGTGAGATAAATCGTCTCCTCAAAGAAGGGTCCGTCCAGTGGATCGGGCTTGTCGAACAGTGCCAGCAGCTGAAACTGGCCGCGGTGCATCAGTCCTTCGACCGCGTACTCGACGCCCGGGATGAACTCTTCGATGAGTGCCGCCTCGAGTGACGCGTCCCGCTCGGCGCGAATCTCCGGCGATCGCAGTAACGCACGGAGACGATCGAGCGCCGATGCGAGCTCGCCGGGATCGTTGGCCCGGATCACACCGCGGCTGCCCGAAAGCGTCACCGGTTTGACGATGCACGGAAAGCTCAACGGTTGGACCGGGGCCGAATCGTCTTCGATCGCCAGCGGGACGAACCAGGGCACCGGCAGGCCCGCGTTTCTGAGACACTTGCGCGTCTTCAACTTGTGCCGTGCCACGGCTGCAGCGCCGGGCGGGTGCCCGGGCAATCCGAGCGCTTCCGCAACCCGCGCGCCGATCACCGTCGGGCGATCGCCGACCACCAGCACACCGTCGATCGGGCGAGTGCTGGCGGCTTCGACAATCGCCGCGACTGCCGCATCCTCCTCGTAGAAACGGATCGGAATGGCACTGTCCTGCCAGGGGTCGTCGAGGAGATGACACCGATCGGTCGCGAAGACGAGCTCCGCCCCAATCCGCTCCGCCGCTTCGCCGAACGCACGGGTCTGATAGCCGGTCGTCGTGGCGAGCAGCAGGATTCGCCTCATCGCGATCGGCCATGGAGGGTCATAACAGAGCCACCTGCTCTGCGCTGGGCTCCGCTCAACAGTACCAAGGTTCGTTGAGATACGGCACGGTGGCCCGGGCGCGCGCCGGATGTGTATCGGCTGGCGCCGGCGGCAACCCCGCCCGGTCGCGAGCGAGCGCCCTCACCTGTTCAAAGAGCAACCGGCGATCGGTCGCCAGCCGCACTCCGACCAGCGCCATCACGTCGGCCTGGAGCTGATCGACGCGCGGATCGGGATGCGACCAGCGGTGCGTCAGTGTGTTCGCGTCGAAGGCGCCGAGATGCTGTCGCATCTCGGGGAGCGTCAGCAGTCGCGAGCCGTCCGGCACCAGCAGCCGGATCGCCAGCTGAATCGGCGCGACGTGTTCGACGAGATCGAGTTGCTCGATGGTTTCGAGCAGATTGCAGTACGACTCGAGGGTGAGCCATGGGTGGAACGCCACGAACGTCGGCGCCAGCGTGACTCCGGCATCGCGGCAGACGCCGACCGCCGTGATGAAATCCGCGCGGGTGTGGCCCTTGTCGAATAGGCCAAGCACACCATCGTCCACCGATTCGACCGCGCTGGTGACGAACGCGCAACCGGTTGCCGACAGTCGTGGGATGAGATCGCGGTGACGCAGCAGATGTTCGACCTTGATCGTGACGTCGTAGCTGACCGACGCATGGGCTTCGTGCAACGCCTCGACAATCCGCATGGCGTGGGTCGGACCATTGAAGAAATCCGGATCGCCGAAGGTGATGTGCCCGGCCCCGGCGGCAACTTGAGCCGCGATGTCGGCGAGGACGATCTCCGGCTGCACGACGCGAAACTGGCCGTTGTAAACCGGAACGACCGGACAGTGCCGGCACAAGTGACGACACCCGCGGCTGGCTTCGGTGTAGCCGACGATGCGGCGTCCGCCCTCGGGCCGCTGCAAGGTCACGTAGGCCGACAGCGCTGGCAGTCCGCTACGGTCCGGTACCAGGAAGTGGATCTTGGGCAGCGAGCCAGGCCTGCTACCGGGAACCGCCGGACGCGCCGCAGCGACGTCTCTGGCGACCGACGCGAGGTCCTCTTCGAATTCGCCGCCGAGCACGTCGGTGACGCCGAGCGATTGCAGCCACTGCTGGTTGAGCGGTCCGTACAGTCCAAAGGCACAGAGCCGGGCGGCGGGGTTGAGGTGATGCACTCTCGCAATCACGGGTCCGGCGAGCCGCGTGGCGGTGTGCATCGGCAGGTGAAACGCGACCAGATCCGCAGCTGCCACGTCCGCATCGCGCAGCCGCTGCTTCGCGAGATCCAGACACGCGACGCTCCACCCCTCGGCACGCAGCCACGCTGACGCGGACGCCAGGCCAAAAGGTTGGCGTCCCATCTCGTAGGTGCTGACAAGGACGGCGCTGCGCGTCACGACACAATCATTGTATTCTTCCGGCACCATGCCTGTTGCCGTCGCGGGGCCCGCTTCGTACGACCGTGCATTCTTCGGTCATCCTCGCGGACTGTCCACCCTCTTCTTCACCGAGATGTGGGAACGA
>DASXIR010000371.1:0-3977 GCA_036497895.1 Vicinamibacterales bacterium
CTGCCGGTGACCGCGGTCGCGGCATCACGCAGTGATGCGGTCGCCGACACCGACACCCGGTCCGTCCACCTGCTGGTGGGCCGATCGACCCTGGTCGATGTCACGTCGCCGATTTCCCGCGTGTCGCTGACCAGCTCCGACATCGCCGATGCCCTCGTGACGTCGCCGAATCAGTTGCTCGTCAACGGCAAGATTCCCGGCACCATCTCGATGTTCGTGTGGGATCGGTCCGGCACCATCCGCCGCTACGAGGTGGTGGTGCAGCGCGACCTGGCCCGGCTCGCCGAGCAGGTCCGGCAGCTGTTCCCCGGCGACCAGATTGACGTCCAGAGCAACGGCCGCGACGTGGTGCTGTCGGGATCGGTTTCCAACAAGGACGTCATCGAGAAGGCGATCAACGTCGCCGCCGGCTACGTCGAGAAGCGCGACGAAGTGGTGACGCTGCTCCAGGTTCGCGACAACGGCGGCAGCAACCAGGTGCTGCTCCGGGTGCGCTTTGCCGAAGTCAGCCGCAGCGCGATGACCGACCTTGGCATCAACCTCTTTACCGGGGCGAACGGCTACAAGAACGTCATCGGCCGCACCGCTACGGACCAGGTTCCCGCACCGACCTTTGATACCTCGACCCCGGGCCAGAACAAGTTGGTGTTCAGCGACTTCCTCAACCTGTTCTTCTTCGACACCAAGAACCAGCTCGGCGCGGTGATCAAAGCGCTGCAGACCAAGGGCCTGTTCCAGAGTCTGGCCGAGCCGAATCTGATTGCCGAAAGCGGAAAGGAAGCCAGCTTCCTGGCCGGTGGCGAGATTCCGGTGCCGATCGCGCAGGGCTCAGGCAGCGCGATGGCGATCAGCGTTCAATATAAGGAGTTCGGCATCCGTCTGAGTTTCACGCCGGTGGTCAACGGCGATCGCATCCACATCAAGGTCAAGCCCGAAGTCAGCGCGCTCGACTTCACCAACGCGGTCGTCCTCAACGGCTTCCGCATCCCGGCGCTCACCACCCGCCGCACCGAGACCGAGGTCGAGTTGGACAATGGCCAGACCTTCGCGATCGCCGGCCTGCTGAACAACACCGTCAACTCGCAGCTGCAGAAGATTCCCGGCATCGGCGACATCCCGATTCTCGGCCTGTTGTTCCAGAGCAAATCGGCGCAGAAAAATCAGAGTGAGCTGGTGGTCATGATCACGCCCGAGATTCTGCCGAAGGCGTCACATGGCGTGACGCCGACGCTGCCGCGGATGTCCGAGCCGATGCTGGCGCCGCTGACGGAAAAGAAGTCGGTGGCGATGCCGCCGCCGGCGTTCACCGCGGTCACCAGCGCCGAGGTGGTGCCGCCGAGCGCGCCGACGCCGAAGCCGGCTCCTCAGCCTGCGGCGATGGCGCAGCCGCCGATGCCGACGCCGGCCGGGGCCGCCGCCACCGTCAACGCGCTGCTGCCGACGACCGCTCCTCGTGCGGTTGCCGACCCCCTCGCCAGCCAGCCGCCGGCCGCCGCGCCGGTCTCAGCGCCGCAGAACGCCGACGCTCAGGCGCCGGCGCCGTCGCAGCCGCTGACGGATAAGCAAAAGGCCGCGCTCGCGAAGGCCCAGCAGAAGGAGCAGGAGGCCGCCGCGAAGGCGAGCGCCAAAGCTGCCGATGATCAGCGCGAAGCCGACAAAAAGCAGAAGAAGGAACAGGAAAAGGCCGACAAGGAACAGGCCAAGCGCGACGCCGAAGCCGCCAAGCAGGGCGCCGAGCTCGCCAAGCGCCAGGCCGAGTACGACAGGCAGCAGGCCGAGCAGGACAAGAAGCAGCAGAAGGTCATCGCCGAGGCCGAGGCCAGAGCCAGGGCCGCCGACGCGGCTTATCAGAACGAACTCAGCAAAGCCAAGAAGCAGCAGTAGCCATGGCTCAATTGGTCGGTCTCATCGTCAGCGACGACGACGCGTTCAAGAAACAAATCGGACGGCTCCTGCGGGCCGGGTCGATTCCAGTGAGTGTGCTCGACGACAAGACGCAGCGCGAAACACTGCCGCCTGACGTCGTCATTGCCGACATCCGAAACGACGCCCTGTCGGCGATGGCCGGCATCGAGCGCCTCCGCGCCGCTTCACCGGGCGCCGGCATCTTTGCCGTGGCACAGACCGCCGACCCGGACGTCATCCTGTCGGCGATGCGAGCCGGCGCGAACGAATTCTTCACCTGGCCTCCCGCCGAGGAAACGTTTCACGGTGCGATCCGTCGGACCGCTGCGCGGCGCGAGACCGCTCAGGGCGCCAAACCCACGGCGACGAGCCTGGTGTTCTTCGGCGCCAAGGGCGGCGCCGGCACGACGACGGTTGCTGTCAATTGCGGCGTCGAGTTGGCGCGGTTGAGCAAGAAGGCCACGGTCATCGTGGACCTGAAAGCCGGCCTCGGCGAAGTCGCGCTGTTTCTCGGTGTGCGGCCGCGATACTCGGTGCTCGACGCGGTCGACAACCTGCATCGTCTCGACCGTGAGTTCCTGCGCGAACTGGTGGTCAAGCACAAGTCCGGCCTCGAGATTCTGGCCGGCTCCGACCAGTTCGATCGGCCGGGCGCCGCTGACGGTGGCGGCATCGAAGAACTGCTCCGGCTGCTCGCGCGCCAGTACGAATACATCGTGGTGGACGCCGGTAGCCAGATCAACTCGTGCACCGTGGCGGCGCTTTACGCCGCGGACACCATGTATCTCGTCGCCAACCCCGACGTTCCCTCGATTCGCAACTCGCAGCGTCTGCTCGACCGGGTGCGCCAGCTGGGCGCCTGCGGCGAACGCGTCCGCGTGCTGCTGAACCGCGCCGCCGAGCCGTTCCCGATTCCGCCCAAGCAGATCGAGGGTGCGCTCGGACATCCGATTCATCACACGTTCCCGAGCGACTACAAGACCGTGTCAACGGCGTTGAATTCCGGCACGCCGCTGGCGCTGACCGGGAATTCGGACATCGCCACGCAATTCGATCATTTCACCCGTCAGATTCTGGACCCCGGGGCCGAGGCCGTTGCCGCCCCCGCGACCAAGCGCAACCTGCTCGGTCTCCAGAAGCTCGCCTCTATCTGGTAACCGATGATGACCACTCTCGCTCAGGCGGGTCCGCTTGCTCCCTCGTCTTCGCCGCTTGGCGGCCAGGGCCGCCCGTTGCCGACGCAGGCACCGCGCGCTCAATATGTCGAGTTGAAAGCCAACGTGCATCGCAAGATGCTCAATCGGCTCAACCTCGAGGCGCTGTCGCAGTCCGATCGCTCGCGCGCCGAAAGCGAAATCCGCACGCTGGTCGCCGAGCTTCTTTCGGAAGAAGGTACGCCGATCAGTCTCGGCGAGCGCGAGACGCTGCTCGGCGAACTGCTCGACGAAGTGTTCGGCCTCGGCCCGCTGGAGCCGCTGCTGCGCGATCCGTCAATCAGCGACATTCTGGTCAACACCTACAAGAACGTGTTCGTGGAGCGCGGCGGTCATCTGGTTCGGGTGGCAACGGCGTTTCAGGACGACCGTCATCTGATGCGGGTCATCGATCGGATCGTCAGCGCCGTCGGCCGCCGTGTCGACGACAGCTCGCCGATGGTCGATGCCCGGCTGCCCGACGGTTCGCGCGTCAACGCGATCATCGGACCGCTGGCCGTGGACGGCCCGATCCTGTCGATTCGTCGTTTTCCGGCCGAGCGTCTGAAGGCCGACGATCTCGTCACCCTCCGAGCGCTGACCAAGCCGATGCTCGATTTTCTCGGCCACTGCGTCCGCGCTCGGCTCAACGCCCTGATCAGCGGCGGCACCGGCGCCGGTAAGACCACCCTGCTGAACGTGATGTCGAGCTTCATCGGCGAGACCGAACGGGTGGTCACGATCGAGGACGCCGCCGAATTGCAGCTGCACCAGGAACACGTGGTGCGGCTCGAAACGCGTCCACCAAACGTCGAAGGCAAGGGCGCCGTCCGCCAGCGTCAGCTGGTGATCAACGCCCTCCGTATGCGTCCCGATCGC
>DASXIR010000372.1:0-3146 GCA_036497895.1 Vicinamibacterales bacterium
AGGGCCGAAGTTGAACCGATCGACCCGCACGCGGGCCTCGGACAGCGCACCGTCGGCGACAGCCTTCTCGATCCGCGCCTTGATCCGCTCGCGCGCCTCGACGTCCTTCGAGACGATCACGATCTCGGCGAACGATTCGTCAGGCAGTTGCGGATTGAGCCCCAGCCAGAAGCGGGGTGAGCCCTGCCCCACATAGGCGGTGTAGGTCGCGATGTCGTGATCGTCCTTCAGCAGCGTTTCCGCTTTCTCGACCGATCGAAGCGTCGTTCCGAACGCGCTACCGGCCGGCAGACGGAGCTGGAAAAACAATTCCGGACGTTCCGACAGCGGGAAAAACTGCTGTTGCACCCGACCGAAGGCGACAATCGACAGCGCGAAGATCGCGATCGTGGCCACCACCACCGTGATCCGCCGCCTGACGCACCATTCGATCACCCGCCGGAGCGCACGATAGGTGCGGGTCTCGTAGATCGCATGCGGATCATGGGCGCCGCCGCGCCGTTTGAAACCCGCCAACAGCTTCACCCCGATGTAGGGGGTGAAAACCACCGCCACGATCCACGACGCCACGAGCGAAATCGCGACCACCCAGAAGATGCCGCCGGCGTACTCGCCAACCGACGAATTGGCGAAGCCGATCGGCAGGAAGCCGGCGGCCGTGACGAGCGTGCCGGTCAGCATCGGGAAGGCGGTGGACTCCCAGGCGAACGAGGCCGCACGCAGGCGGTCGAAGCCCTGCTCCATCTTCACCACCATCATCTCGACCGCGATGATCGCGTCGTCCACCAGGAGCCCGAGCGCGATGATCAGCGCGCCGAGCGTGATCCGGTGGAGATCGAGCCCGATCGCGTTCATCACGACGAAGACGATGGCAAGCACCAGCGGCACCGACAGGGCGACCACGATGCCGGTGCGCCAGCCGAGCGCGAGGAAGCTGACGAACAGCACGATTGCCAATGCCTCGATGAAGGAATCGACGAACTCGCCGACCGCATGCTCGACCACGGCCGGCTGATCGGCGATCTGCTCGAGATCGAAGCCCTGTGGCACCGCCGCCATGAAATTCGCCGTGGCGCCGGCGACGGCGGGGCCGAGGTCGAGGATGTTGGCGCCCTTGGCCATGACCACACCGATGCCGATGGCCGGCTTGTTCTTCTGGCGCACCTCGAAGCTCGGCGGATCGACATAACCGTGCGTGACAGTAGCGATGTCGCCGAGACGGAAGACCCGCCCGTTGGCTTCGACCGGCGTCTCGGCCACCGTCGCGGCCCCGTCGAGCGCGCCGGTCACCCGCAAGGGAACGCGCTGCGCCGCCGTCTCCACCGTGCCGGCGGGCACGACGGCGTTCTGCCGCGCGAGCGACCGGAAGATCTGGTCCCGGGTGACGCCGAGGTTGGCGAGCTTGGCGTTGGAGAATTCGACGAAGATCTTCTCGTCCTGGGTTCCGTACAGATTGACCTTGGTGACGTTCCTCACCTTGAGCAGACGCTGGCGCAACCCCTCGGCGACCTTCTTCATCTGCGCGTAGTCGCCGCCCGCGGACGTCAGCATGTAGAGAATCGAGTCGACGTCGCCGTATTCGTCGTTGATCGACGGTCCGACGATGCCGGCCGGCAGATCGTCCTTGATGTCGCCGATCTTCTTGCGCAGCTGGTAGAACAACTCGGGCACGTCGCGCGCAGGCGTGTTGTCCTTGAACGCCACCTGCATCGCGGTGAAGCCCGGCTTGGTATAGGTCGTCACCTTGTCGAAATAGGGCAGCTCCTGCAGCTTCTTCTCGATCGGATCCGCCACCTGCGCCTGCATGTCGCTGGCGGTGGCGCCCGGCCACATGGCGCTGACGATGACGACCTTGATGGTGAACGAAGGGTCCTCGGCGCGCCCCAGGCTGCGATACGACAGCGTGCCCGCCAGGCCGAACATCGCGATCAGGAACAGCATCAGGGCCGGATGGGCGACCGCCCAGGCGGAAAGATTGAAACGCCGCATTGCTGCCTCCTGCGATTCCACCTGCCGCGTGCGCTTGGAGCATTTCCCGGAAAAGTGGGCCCGGTTTTCCGTAAGGAAATGCGACCAAATAAGGAAAACTAGAACGTCAGCGACGAGACCACCCTGACGGTCTGGCCCGGATCGAGCTTCTGCACGCCGGCCACGACGACGTCCGCGCCCTCGTCGACGCCGCCCGCGACCACGACGTCGTCGCTCTCGTAGGCCTTCACGGTGATGCGCTTGCGCGTGATCGCACCCGACGTGACGTCCGCGACATAGAGCGAAGGTCCGTCGCCCTGGTCGAACATTGCCGACAGCGGCAGCCGTGCGACGGGCGCGCTCGCGGTATCGGACAGGGCCAGCGTCGCCGTCATGCCGAGCTGCACGTCGTCGTCCGCGTCGGAGATCGAGAACTTCGCGAGGTAGGTTCGCGTCGCAGCATCGGCCGACGGGGCGAGCTCGCGAAGCTTGGCGACGTAGTGCTTGCGCGGATTCGACCAGACCGTGACCCGCGCTTCGCCCGATCGCGCACGCGCCAGCATGGTTTCCGGGATTGCGACCACCACTTCCCTTTCGGCGAGCCGCGCGACCCGGACGGCGGTCTGGCCCGCCGCAACGACTTGGCCCGGCTCGATCAAGGTGGCGGTGACGACGCCCGGCGCATCGGCCGTCAAGGTGGCATACGACAGGCTGTTCCGGGTGAGCTCCACTGACTGTTCGGCACGATTGAGTCGCGCCCGCGCTTCATCGGCGGTTGCCTTGGCTTGCTCGACCTGGGCTTGGGTCGCCCAGCCGTTCTGTTTGAGATTGGCCGCGCGGCTTTCGGCGGCGGCCGCCTGCGCCAGCACCCCGGTCGCGGCGCGCTGTTCGGCCTCGGCCTGCTCGGCTTGCAGTTTGAGGTCGACCTCGTCGAGCGTTGCCAGAGGCTCGCCGGCTACCACCAGCGCACCGACCTCCACGAGCCGTTTCTGCACCTTGCCGGTGACGCGGAATCCCAGATCGGACTCGATGCGCGGCCTGACTGTGCCGACGAAACTGCGATCGGCCGACTGCCGCTGGTAGTGGACGGTCGTAACCAGAACGGGCCGCTGAGGTGCCACGGGTTGGGCGACGATCTCGTTGCACGCCGCCAAGGCGCCGCCCGCGAGAACCAAGCC
>DASXIR010000373.1:0-8219 GCA_036497895.1 Vicinamibacterales bacterium
TCGAGGCCATCGGCCAGGCCGTGCATGGCGCCGCGCATCACCCGGTCCATGTTCGCTTCTTCGACGTAGTTGCTCGAAATCAGGCTGACCACGTCCTCGAAGATCGTGAGCGGCTTGAAGGTGCTGCCTTCACGCGCCATCACCCGGCCCAGGAATCCGCCGAGGATCGCAAAGGCGATCACCGGGGCTGAGATGGACATCACGATTACGCGTGTGCGAGAGCTCATAGCACCTCAGTCAATTAGCGCTTCCGCAGCCATTGTAAAGGATCGACCGGCTGACCGTCGACGCGGAGTTCGAAATACAGCCCCGCTGGTCCGGCCGGCGTGGCGCCGACCGTGCCAAGCGTCTGGCCACGCTCCAGCCGGGAACCTTTGGAGACGCCCACTTCCAATAAATCGCCGTAAAGACTGAAGGTTTGCGGGCTGTGCTCGACGATGACGAGGTTGCCGAACCCGGAAAAGGTCCCGGCGAACGCGACCACGCCCTCGTGGATGGCTTGCACGTTCGCCCCTTCGGCTGCCGCGATCTCGATGCCGTTCGCCGCCGGCGGGCGGCCGAAGCCTCGCCGGACCGCACCGGCGGACGGCCAGTCCAGGTCGCCGCGGAAGGGCCGCAGCGGAAGCGAGGCGGCCGCCGCCGGGGTGCTGCCGGCGGCGAGATCGCGGAGCGAGCCCTGAAGCTTCTGTTGCGCCGAAAGCAACTCGCCGGCGAGTTGCGCGTTCAGGTCGCGCCGGCGATCGATGTCTCGAATCAAATCGCTGCGCGCTTGCGCGGCGCGCTGGACCCCGGCTTCGGCCTTCGCGGCGGCGGCGCGCGACGCCGCCGCGTCCCTGACGATCTGTTCGAGGGTCGTGCGCGTCGCCTTCAAGTCGGTGAGCGTCCGCTGATGCGCCGCGACGCGATCGCGATTGATCTTGCCGAGCGCCGCCACTGTCCGCGTCGCCTGGCCGATGCGCCGCAAGTCGGTGGTCGAGAACAGCAAGCGGAGGTAGCGCGCCTGACCCAGCTTGTAGAGTTCCACCAGGCGCGCCCGCAGTTCGGGACGTTCCGCAGCGGCCTGCGACTCGAGCGTCGTCATCCGCGCCGCGGTGGCATCGAGTTCGTGTTGCGCGCGGGCAACTTCGGCATCCGCCTGCTTCAGCTCACTGGCTTTGATCTCGCGCTCGATCTCGAGTTTACGCAGGTCGCCGAGCAGCGTGTGCTCATGGCTGGCGAGACTGTCGGCCTCACGTTGCAGGGCCAGCATGCGGTCCGCGGCCCGGCGCGCCAGCGCCTCGGCGCGCTCCCGATCGGTCGGCTGGGCCGAGAGCACGGCCACCGACACCGCGATCAACGCAGAGACCGCTGACAGCACGGCCATGAATGATCGCCGGGCGTTCCGCGGGCGCTGCATCCCAGGTCTAGAAAATGGCTCTGCCATCGATCTCACTGGGTATCGGCAGGCCGAAATACTTCAATACCGTCGGGGCGAGATCGATGATGCCCAGGTGAGCGCCGGCCGGCAGCGGCCGGTTCGAGAGCAGCGTCCCGGGCGTACTCTTGTAGTCGTAGGACCCATGGTCGCCGGACCACTTCTTCATGTTTGGATACACGATGCCGGGCGGCGAACCGCCGAGAGTGGATTGCCACGAGACGCGATAGCCTTCGGCCAGTCCGACCTGCAGTTCCGCGGCGTTGCCGACGAACGCGCCGCTGTAGATCTCGTCGCTCTTGTAAACCGCGTCCACCATGCGTGCGTGGGTGGCGGGATCGGTCAGGGTCAACAGCCGCGCCGCGAGATCGTTCTGAATCGTCGTGGATTCGGTTCCCGGTGAAACGATGCCGTGCCCCTCACGTCCTTTGAGGTTGATGTAGATCTGTCCAAGGCCCATGGCGTAGGCGCGGGTCCGCGACCAGTCGACGTTCTCCCAGAACGTGCCGCCGCCGCCGAAGAGGTCGGTCAGCTTCTTTTCGCCCGGCGCCTGACCCTGGAGCGTCATGAAGCCTTCCTGCACCAGCCAGGTATTGAGGTTCACCGACTGCCGGAACGAGTGGAAGCCGTGGTCGGACACGATCAGGATCGGTGTGTCGGGGCCGACCCGCGTCATCACCTCGCCGACGAAGTCGTCGCATTTCCGGTAGACGCGCTCGATCGAGTCGCCGAATTTCGCGGCCAGCGCCTTGTCGTACATCGGATGGGTCGGATCGATCAGCCGCCACATCATGTGCTCGACGCGATCAGTGGATTCGATCACCCCGACCAGCAGGTCCCACTGCCTGGTGTCGAGCCGCTGCAGGATGACCTGTGCGCGATCGTCGAACGCGCGATACAGGTCCTCCATGAAGGTCTTCTCGTCGATACGGTCTTCGTTGAGCGGCCAGGTCGCCTCCGCCCATCCGAGGGTGCGATAGGGACCGAGACGTTCGTAGAGATCCGCCGAAAACGACGCCGGCGACGACATCGGCGCCGGCGGATTGTCAGGTTCCCAGTTGACCGGAGAGATGTAGAGCTGCAGCTCCGGTCCCGCGCCGATCAGATAAATCTGCGCCATTCCGTGGACGCGCAGGAACAAGTTGATCTCGAAGTCGAGCTTGATCCACTTGCTCCACTCGTGTTCGCTCAGGTGGATCGAGTTGTCCCCGACTTCGACCGTGGCGGATTTCCCCTGCCGGTTCCAGTGAATGGACATCGGCAGCCGGACGTCCTCGCGCGACTCGAGCTCCGCAATCTTCGACTTGTCGAATTCCGAGAGAGGCGATTTCGCGCGAAGCTCGCGTAGTTGCTGCTTGACGATTGGATTGGGCGGCCCGACCAGCTCGGTCTGCGCGGTCTCGCCGTCGAACACCAGGCGCTTGAGGATGCCGCCCATTTCGGTGTTGCCCTCTTCGTAGCGGCTGAGGTCGGTGCCGAAGTAGTTGAACGTGCCCATCGTGCCGCGAATGTCAGGCAGCGGCAGTCCGGCCAGCATCTCGCCGTTGGGAACCTCTTCGGGCGGGAAGGTCACCGGCACCGTCAGCACGCTCGAGCGAACCCCGGCGTTGCCGGCAGTCACCCAGAACGAGGTGCCACCTCGAATCGATGTGAGCTTGGGCCGCGACACCGGGAAGTAGTTGAGAACGAATCGCGGCGGTTCGCGGTGCACCATTCCCAGGTCGGGCAGGTAGTTGCTGGTATCGCGAATCAGAAAATCGTAGATGTTGTGCTTGCCGGCATTGACGCCGGTTGCGAACGAGGCCCACGCCGTCGGCGACTCCGGCGAATGTGTGGTCTCGAGCGCATGCACGCCGCCGCCCGCAGCCGCAAGCTTCTTCATGTTCGGGAGCTTGCCTTCGTCCATCCAGCGCTGGACCAGGCGCGGATCCATGCCGTCGAAACCGAGGATGACCAGCTTCTGATGAAATTTTTCCGGCGGACGCCGTGGACCGCATGCAGCCAGGGCGCCAAGACAAACGACGACTGAAGCGATCCGGATGGGTTTCACAGGCTGTTTGGGAGTATGAAATTATAGCATCTGGTCATGCGTGGACGGATTCTCGCAGTGGACGTGGGCGCGCGGCGGGTTGGTCTCGCCATCAGCGACCCGTCGGGCATGCTGGCGCGGCCGCTCGAGACCCTCGTGGTCACGAGCGATGCTGACGCGGTCGATCGTGTCGCGCAGCGCGTCGACGAACTCGCCCGCGATGACGACGGGCTCACCGCGATCGTGGTCGGACTGCCGGCCCGGCTCGATGGCAGCCCGACCACTGAAACCGCGCGGGTCACCGCCTTCATCACCTCGTTGAGAACCCGTACGCCGCTGGCGATTGCCACCGAAGACGAGCGTCTGTCGAGCCGTGAGGCGGAGAGCCGGCTGGCACTCCGCGAGCGCGACTGGCGCAAGCGCAAGGAGTTGCTCGACGCCGCCGCCGCCGCGGTCATCCTGCAGGACTATCTCGATCGGCCGCATCGTTGAAAAAGCTGCTGGCGTTGGTCGTCCTCGTACTGCTCGCCGCGGGCGCAGCGGCCGCGGCGCTGTACGTCCGCATCCATCAGGCCTATCGCGGGTTCGAGGGCGCAGAGCAGTTCATCGAGATCCCGCCTGGTGCCGGCAGCCGCACGATCGGCGATCGTCTGATCGCTGGCGGCGCGGTCCGCGACGTCTGGACCTACCGGACCGCGTTGTACCTGACCGGTGAGGGCCGCAAGTTGAAGGCGGGTGAGTACCGGTTCGATCGCGCGATGACGCCGATCGAGGTCATCGACAAGCTCGCGCGCGGCGATGTCTACGTCGTCAGCCTGACCTTTCCCGAGGGGTTGACGGTCGCGGAGATGTCGAAGATCTTCGCGGCGCATGGTCTCGGCACCGCGGCGTCCTTCGTCGCCGCCGCCAAGGACGCGTCGCCGGTGCACGATCTCGACCCGGCCGCGACCGATCTCGAAGGCTATCTGTTTCCGGAAACGTACGCCGTTCCGCGTCACACCGACGCCGCAAAATTGCTGAAGCTGATGGTCGGCCGCTTCGAACACGTGCTGACCTCAGAGCTCCGCGCAGCTGCTGCCGCGCGCCATCTGTCGATACGACAGTTGGTGACGCTCGCGTCGATTGTCGAAAAGGAGACCGCCCGCGCCGAAGAGCGCCCGCTGGTGGCGGCGGTCTATGCGACGCGGCTGCGCATCGGCATGCCGCTGCAGTGCGATCCGACCGTCATCTACGCGCTGACCAAAGCCGGGCGCTACGACGGCAATATTCACAAAGCCGATCTGTCGTTCGACTCGCCGTACAACACCTATCGCTACCCGGGCCTCCCGCCGGGGCCGATTGCCTCGCCCGGCCGCGCGTCGCTCGAGGCGGCGGCCCATCCGGCGGACGCTGATTTCCTCTATTTCGTGAGCCGGAACGACGGCACCCACGCGTTCGCTCGCACGCTCGACGAGCACAACCGTAACGTCCAGGAGTTTCAGCTTCAGTACTTTCGCGACCGAAAGCGACAACAACAGCCATGAAACGAACTGTGCTGCTGGCGGTGGCAATTCTTCTGACCGCCGCGGCCCCCGATGATTCGGTGGCGCGGGTACGGGCCTGGCGCCTCCAGCACGAGCCGCAGGTTCTTCGCGAACTGTTCGACCTGGTGGCGATTCCCAACGTCGCCTCGAATGCCGCTGACGTGGCCCGCAACGCCGAAGCGCTGACGCGGATGTTCGAGAAACGGCGCTTTCTCCCGGAGACGATCGCCACCGGCGGCGCGCCGCTGGTGGTTGCCGATCGCCGCGTGCCCAACGCCACACGGACCATCACGTTCTATTTCCACTACGACGGGCAACCGGTCGACCCGCGCGAGTGGACCCACGCACCTCCGTTCTCGCCGGTCATCGTCACCGATCTGACGCCAGCCGGTCGCACACTGAAGCTCGACGAAGTGCCGGGCGCCATCAATCCAGAGTGGCGAGTGTTCGGCCGCTCGACCTCCGACGACAAGTCGCCGATCGTCGCGTTCCTCGCAGCGATTGACGGCCTCGACGCCGCGAATATTCCGCTGACCTCCAACATCCGCGTGCTGATGGAAGGCGAGGAAGAGGCCGGCTCTCCGAATCTCGAAGCGACCGTGCGTGCCCACGCCGATCGCTTCCGTGGCGACGCACTGATTCTTGTCGATGGTCCCCGCCACGCAAGCGATCGCCCGACCATGAACTTCGGATCGCGTGGCCTGATGGGCGCCACCATGACGGTATATGGCGCCGCGCGGGATCTGCACAGCGGCAACTACGGCAATTGGGCGCCCAACCCGGCGCTCGATCTGGCGCGGCTGCTGGCGTCGATGAAGGATGCCAATGGCCGCGTCACGATCGACGGCTTCTATGACGATGTGGTGCCGCTGACCGCCACGGAGCGTCGCGCTATCGACGAGATCCCCAACGTCGAGGCGATGCTGATGCAGACCTACGGCGTCACCCGGCGGGAGAATCCTGACGAGCGGCTGGAACTGCGCCACAACCAGCCGACCATCAACGTCAACGCGATCGAGGCCGGAGGTGGGGTCGGCGGCCAGGGTCGTACGATCATCCCGGCCACCGCCAGCGCGAAAATCGATGTCCGCCTCGTCAACGGCATCGACCCCGCGAAGCAGTTCGACCGTCTGGTCGCGCACGTCCGCAAACAGGGCTACTTCGTGGTTGATACGGAGCCGGACGCCGCAACCCGTGCGGCTCATCCCTGGCTGGCCCGCGTCACGCGAACCGGCGGGTATCCAGCCGGGCGGACGTCGATGGACACTCCGCTCGCCGCCGCAGTCGCGCAGGCGCTGTCCGACGCGGCCGGCGGCAGCCTGGTTCGGCTGCCAACGATCGGCGGCAGCACGCCGTTCTATCTGTTTGCGGATGTCCTGGGAGTGCCGACGTTCGGGCTGTCGATGGTCAATTTCGACAACAACCAGCACGGGCCGAACGAAAACCTGCGCATCAAGAATTTGTGGGAGGGCATCGACTCGATGGCGGCGCTCCTCACGCTCAAGTGAGCGTTAGCGCTCGTTCCACTTCAACTTCTGACGCAAGACCTCGAAATAACTCCGAGACGAGGGCCGCAACAACCGCACCCGCCGCTCGGCGCGTTGAATGCGGATCTCGTCGCCTGCCTCGAGCTGGTAGCCTGCCTGACCGTCGAAGGTCACGTACAGTTCGTCGCGTTCCGCCATCAGCGGCTGCACCCTGACCACCGATGACGCTGGAATCACGATCGGCCGGTTGGTCAGCATGTGCGGCGCGATCGGCGTCAGCACGATTGCCTCGACAATTGGCTGCACGATCGGCCCACCCGCGGCGAGATTGTAGGCAGTCGAACCGGTTGGCGTCGCGACGATCAGACCGTCGGCCTTGACCCGCGTCACGAACTCGTCGCCCACGAACACGGACAGGTCGGTCATCCGCGCCCGCGCGGCTTTGGTGATCACGACATCGTTCAGGGCATGGTGATCGGGCAGCGTGGTCCCGGCGCGGACGGTGGTGGACCGCAACATCATCCGTGTCTCGACCGGGGCGGCGCCGGTCAACGCGGCTTCGAGCGACGAATAGAGCTCACCGAGCGTCGCCTCGGTAAGAAATCCGAGGCTGCCGAAGTTGACACCGAGAATCGGGACATCGATGTTGGCGGCGCCAGCGGCGTCGGCAACGGAGAGCAGCGTGCCGTCTCCACCGAGCACGACCAGCAGATCGACGTTGCCGATCAGCGTCGATTTGTCGGCGATGGTCCGTCCGTCGGTGGACGGCATCAGCGCGGCGGTCGCGGTTTCGAACATCGGCCGGTGGCCGCGTGTCGTCAGCCACGCCTCGATCTCGACCAGGTGCGGCACGGCGTCGCGCAAGTGCGACTTGGCGATGATGCCGACACGGAGGATGGGTGGTGGCGTGGTCATCGGGATGTCATCCCATCACAAGAGGCGGCGAACTCAAAGCCCGCAGATGGAGAAAAAACTCCTGATTGCCGGTCGCGCCGGTAATCGCCGACGCCGCCATCGCGATGCGCGACAAGCCGCAGGCAACGGCGGCCTCAGTGACGCTGGCGATCACGCTCTCATGCACCGCAGGATCGGACACGATGCCGTGTTTGCCGACCTGATCGCGTCCGGCTTCGAACTGGGGCTTGACCAGCGCGACGACGTCGGCCGACGGATCCAGAAACGGCGGCAGCGCCGGGAGGATGTGCCGCAGTGAAATGAAGGCCACGTCAATCGTTACGAGGCTCACCTTGTGCGGCACATCGTCAGGCGTAAGCAGACGCGCATTGACGCCTTCACGGACGATCACTCGCGGATCGGTGCGCAGTCCCCAGTCGAGTTGACCATGGCCGACGTCGAGCGCGATGACACTGGCGGCGCCGCGCTTGAGCAACACGTCGGTGAAGCCGCCGGTCGAGGCGCCGACGTCGAGGGCGCGGCGATCCCTGGGATCGATGGCGAAGGTATCGAGCGCGTTCGCCAGTTTCACCCCGCCTCGCCCCACATACGGATGGTCGGGTACCGCCAGTTCGACTCGTGCCTCCGCGAGGATCGGCGTGCCAGCCTTCGAGACCACCTCGCCTTCGACTGTCACCTGGCCGGCGAGAATCAGCGCCCGCGCCCGTTCCCGCGACGGTACCAGTCCGCGATCGACCAGCAGGACGTCGAGCCGGATTCTGGTTTTGGCCACCGATTCAGCTCTTGCGTGACACGACCCAATCCGCGATCGCGTCCAGCCAGCCGTCGGCGAGGTGTGCGTCGCGAATCGT
>DASXIR010000374.1:0-15382 GCA_036497895.1 Vicinamibacterales bacterium
CTCGATGCACTCATATGCCGCGCAATTCTGCGAAGCCGCCGTTCACGTCCACACCGGCGAAATCCGGATCCGCCGCTGGGTGGGCGCCTTCGATCCGGGCGAATCATCAATCCGAAGACCGCGGTGTCGCAGTTTCGCGGCGGCATCATCATGGGTATCGGAATGGCGTTGACCGAAGAGACGGTGTTCGACGATCGCAACGGACGAATCGTGAATGCCACGCTGGCTGAATATCACATTCCCGTTCAGGCCGCCGTACCACACATCGACATCGTCTACACGGACATTCCCGATCCGCACACGCCACTTGGCGCGCACGGCATCGGTGTGAAATTGGTACTACCGGCGCCGCCGCGATCGCCAACGCGGTGTATCACGCGACAGGCGTGCGCGTCTGCAGCTTGCCCATCACTTTAGATAAGCTGCTGTAGTAGTGCGTGGAACGCCCGCCGCACTGCTCCCTTTCGATTCCGGATTCATCCCCTCGACACGCAGGGTGCCTTCCCGTCTGCTCGCGCCACTCAGTACCACGAACATAAAGATGCAGCCGAACTTATACCGCCGATTGTGTGGTGCATGGTTGATACGGCGCCGCTGAAGCGCCGCTGCCCAGGGCAGTCAGTGCCGAATGATCGCCACCTCGCCATGGGCACGCTTGCAGCCCTGGAGCTCGAGCGAGCGTTTGAAGCGGCACTGGCGCCGCGCTGACCAAGTGTGCACGAATTCTGGGAACTCCACGACGCAGCGCACACGACGAAGTCGGACATTCTTCCCTAACGGCAGAGCCGGCTCGTTTCTTGCTGGGATTGTAAGATACAAGAGCTTTTTCGCTCACGGTCGTAAGAAACCGCTACGGTCTCGGATTCGACTGTCATTGCGGAATACGTGGGCATTTTATTTCGTAAGTTACCGAGTTGATCACGATCGAGGAGCACAGTCATGGACGGCATCACAACCAGACCGCGAACGCCCGACAGTCTCCAGCCGATGTCGGACAGTGCGCTCGCCACCACGGTCGCGGAGCCCGATCAGTTCTCTCGTCAACTGCTCTCCGCCATGCTGTCCTTCCAGGAGGGCGATTTCGGCGTGCGCCTGCCGTCCGATTTGATCGGACTTCACGGCAAGATTGCCGACGCGTTCAATGGGATCGTGGCCGTGAGCGAACGACGCGCCCGCGAGACTGCGCGCGTGTCGCGATCGGTCGGAAAAGAAGGCAAGCTGAAACAACGCATGGCTGTCCCAGGCGTCGTGGGGGGGTGGGCCGACGAGGTAGCCGCGATCAACATGCTGATCGACGACCTGGTGTGGCCGACGACGGAAGTCACCCGTGCCGTCGGCGCGGTGGCGAAGGGCGATCTCGGTCAGTCGATGGCGCTCGAGGTCGATGGCCGTCCGCTCGAAGGCGAGTTCCTGCGCTCGGCCAAGCTGGTCAACAACATGATCGACCAGCTGTCCGTCTTCACGTCGGAAGTCACGCGGGTGGCGCGTGAGGTCGGCACCGAAGGAAAACTTGGCGGGCAGGCGCAAGTCAAGGGCGTGTCGGGTGTCTGGAAGGAACTCACCGAGTCGGTCAACCAGATGGCCGGCAATCTGACCGCGCAAGTCCGCAACATTGCCGACGTCACCATCGCGGTCGCCAACGGCGATTTGTCCAAGAAAATCACGGTCGACGTCCGCGGCGAGATCCTGCAGCTCAAAGAAGCGATTAACACGATGGTCGATCAGCTGCGCGGCTTCGCGGCGGAAGTGACGCGGGTCGCGCGGGAAGTCGGCACCGATGGAAAACTCGGCGGGCAGGCCGTCGTCCCCGGCGTCGCGGGCACGTGGAAGGACCTCACCGATTCGGTGAACGCGATGGCGTCGAACCTGACGGCGCAGGTGCGTAACATCGCGGGCGTCACGACCGCCATCGCGCGCGGCGACCTCTCGAGGAAGATCACCGTGGACGTCAAAGGCGAGATTCTCGAGCTGAAGGACACCATCAATACCATGGTGGATCAGTTGAACGCGTTCGCGTCGGAGGTCAGCCGCGTGGCCCGCGAGGTCGGTACCGAAGGAAAACTTGGCGGTCGCGCCGAAGTGCCGGACGTTGCCGGTACGTGGAAGGACCTCACCGACTCGGTGAACGCAATGGGCGCGAACCTGACGGCGCAAGTCCGGAACATCGCCGAAGTCACGACCGCCGTCGCGCGCGGCGACCTGTCGCGCAAGATCACCGTCGATGTCAAAGGCGAGATTCTCGAGCTGAAAGACACCATCAATACCATGGTGGATCAGTTGAATGGCTTCGCCTCGGAAGTCACGCGTGTGGCACGCGAGGTCGGCACGGAAGGCAAGCTTGGCGGCCAGGCGGTGGTGCCCGGCGTCGCTGGCACGTGGAAGAACCTGACGGACTCGGTCAATTCGATGGCCTCGAACCTGACCGGTCAAGTACGCAATATCGCGTACGTGGCCAGCTCGATTGCCCGAGGCGACCTGTCGAGCAAGATCACCGTCGACGTCAAGGGCGAGATTCTCGAGTTGAAAAACACGATGAATACGATGGTGGATCAGTTGAACGCGTTCGCGTCAGAGGTCAGCCGCGTTGCCCGCGAGGTCGGCACGGAGGGAAAACTCGGTGGTCAGGCGGCGGTGCCGGGCGTCGGCGGCACGTGGAAGGACCTCACCGACAACGTCAACTCGATGGCGTCAAACCTGACCGGTCAAGTGCGCAATATCGCCGACGTCGCCACGGCCATCGCGAAGGGCGATCTCTCGCGCAAGATTACGGTCGATGTCAAAGGCGAGATCCTGCAGTTGAAGAACACCATCAATACGATGGTCGATCAGCTGAACGCGTTCGCGTCCGAAGTCTCGCGTGTGGCGCGCGAGGTCGGGACCGAAGGCAAGCTCGGCGGCCAGGCGGAAGTGCCGGACGTCGCGGGGACGTGGAAGGACCTCACCGACAACGTCAACTCGATGGCGTCGAACCTCACCGGTCAAGTACGCAACATCGCTGACGTCGCGACCGCCATCGCGAACGGTGACCTGTCGCGAAAGATCACCGTCGACGTCGAAGGCGAGATTCTCGAGCTGAAGAACACCATCAATACGATGGTCGATCAGCTGAACGCGTTCGCGTCCGAAGTCACGCGGGTCGCGCGCGAGGTCGGCACCGAGGGCAAACTCGGCGGGCAGGCGGCGGTGACCGGCGTGGCGGGCACGTGGAAGGACCTCACAGACAACGTCAACTTCATGGCGTCCAACCTGACCGGGCAAGTGCGCAACATCGCGGAGGTCGCAACGGCCGTGGCCCGCGGTGACCTCTCGCGGAAAATCACGGTCGACGTCAAAGGCGAGATCCTCGAATTGAAGAACACTATCAACACGATGGTGGACCAGCTGAACGCGTTCGCCTCCGAAGTGTCGCGCGTCGCCCGCGAGGTGGGCACCGACGGCAAACTGGGTGGCCAGGCGGTCGTGACCGGTGTGGCGGGCACCTGGAAGGACCTCACCGACAACGTCAACCAGATGGCGGGCAACCTGACGGCGCAGGTGCGCAACATCGCGGAGGTCACGGTGGCCGTCGCGACCGGCGACCTTTCGAAGAAGATCACCGTCGATGTGAAAGGCGAGATCCTGCAGCTGAAAGACACCATGAACACGATGGTCGAGCAGCTGCGATCCTTCGCCGCAGAGGTCACGCGCGTCGCGCGCGAGGTCGGCACCGAAGGCAAGCTCGGTGGCCAGGCCGAAGTGCCTGGCGTCGGCGGCACGTGGAAGGACCTGACCGACAACGTCAACTCAATGGCCTCGAACCTGACCGGCCAGGTCCGCAACATCGCCGACGTCGCGACGTCCATCGCGCGTGGTGACCTGTCGCGCAAGATCACGGTCGACGTCAAAGGCGAAATCCTCGAATTGAAGAACACGATCAACACGATGGTGGACCAGCTGAACGCGTTCGCCTCCGAAGTGTCGCGCGTCGCCCGCGAGGTCGGCACGGAAGGCAAGCTCGGAGGGCAGGCGCTCGTGCCGGGCGTCGCCGGCACGTGGAAAGATCTGACGGACAACGTCAACTCGATGGCGTCAAATCTGACGGGACAGGTGAGGAACATCGCTGAAGTCACGATCGCCGTCGCGAACGGCGACCTCTCGAAGAAGATCACGGTCGACGTTCGTGGCGAGATTCTGCAGCTGAAGGAAGCCATCAACGCGATGGTGGAACAGCTGCGATCGTTCGCGTCGGAGGTGACACGCGTGGCGCGCGAGGTCGGGACCGAAGGGCGGCTCGGCGTCCAGGCGGTCGTGCCTGGCGTGGCCGGTACGTGGAAGGACTTGACCGATTCGGTCAACGTCATGGGCGCCAATCTGACCGCGCAGGTCCGGAACATCGCCGAGGTGACCACCGCGGTGGCACGTGGCGACCTCTCCCGCAAGATTTCGGTCGACGTCAAGGGAGAGATTCTCGAGTTGAAAAACACCATTAACACGATGGTGGATCAGCTGCGTTCGTTCGCGGCGGAAGTCACGCGCGTCGCGCGCGAGGTCGGCACCGAAGGCAAGCTTGGCGGACAGGCAGAAGTCCGCGGCGTCGGCGGCACGTGGAAAGACCTGACCGATTCGGTCAACGTCATGGCGGCCAATCTCACTGACCAGGTCCGCGGCATCGTGAAGGTCGTCACCGCAGTGGCCGACGGCAACTTGCGCCAGAAGCTGACGGTCGAGGCAAAGGGCGAAGTCGCGGCGCTCGCCGAAACCATCAACAACATGACCGACACGCTGGCCACATTCGCCGAGCAGGTAACCAACGTGGCGCGCGAAGTGGGCGTCGAAGGACGCCTCGGTGGCCAGGCCCACGTGCCCGGCGCGGCCGGCACGTGGAAGGACCTGACCGGCAACGTGAACCTGCTCGCGGCGAACCTCACCAACCAGGTTCGCGCCATCGCGGAAGTGGCGACCGCGGTCACGAAAGGTGACCTCACTCGGTCGATTCAGGTCGAAGCGCGCGGCGAGGTCGCCGAACTGAAAGACAACATCAACACGATGATCAACAACCTGCGTACGACGACGGATCGCAACCAGGAGCAGGACTGGTTGAAGACGAACGTCGCCAAGTTCACGAACATGCTCCAGGGCCAGCGCGATCTCGTGACCGTCGGCAACCGCCTGCTGTCCGAACTCGCGCCGCTCGTCCACGCGCAACAGGGCGCCATCTATCAGATGATGGCCGACATCGCCGACACGGCTCCGGCGCTGTCCCTGCTCGCCGGCTATGCCGTCGGCGATCGGCAGACGGCTCGGATCGAGGTTGGCAAGGGACTCGTCGGCCAGTGCGCGCTCGAGAAACAGCGGATCCTGCTGACGAAGGTGCCGCGGAATTATACCCGCGTCCATTCCAGCCTGGGATCGGCGATGCCGAAGAATATCGTGGTGCTGCCGGTCTTGTTCGAAGGCGAGACCAGGGCCGTGATCGAACTCTCTTCGCTCCAGCCGTTTACCGAGACACATCTCGCCTTCCTGGAGCAGCTCACGCAGTCGATCGGCGTCGTGCTCAACACGATCGAGGCGACGATGCGGACCGAGAACCTGCTGCAACAGTCGCAGAAGCTGACCATGGAGCTGCAGACGCGCCAGACGGAATTACAGCAGACCAACGAGGAACTCGCGACCAAAGCGAAACAGCTTGCGGAACAGAATGTCGAGGTCGAGCGCAAGAACAAGGAAGTCGAGCAGGCTCGTCGCGCGCTGGAAGAGAAGGCGGCGGAACTGGCGCTCACCTCGAAGTACAAATCGGAATTCCTGGCCAACATGTCGCACGAACTGCGCACGCCGCTCAATTCGATTCTTATCCTGGGCCAGCAGCTCTCCGAGAACAGCGGTGGAAATCTGACGACCAAGCAGATCGACTTCGCCAAGAACATTCACTCCGCCGGCACGGATCTTCTGACGCTCATCAACGACATCCTCGATCTGTCGAAGATCGAGTCGGGCACAGTCACGGTCGAAGCCGAGGAGATCACGTTCAGCGCGCTTCGAGACACGGTCGAGCGAAACTTCCATCACCTCGCCGAGGCGAAGAATCTCACCTTCCATGTAGACATCGACAATACGCTGCCGCGCGCCTTCACGAGCGATCCAAAGCGACTACAGCAGATTCTCAAGAACCTTCTCTCGAATGCGTTCAAGTTCACGTCGCAGGGGAACGTCTCGATGCGCGTCCAGTCGGCGACGTCTGGCTGGTCGCCCGAGCATCCGATCCTCCGGTTCGTTCAGAACGCGGTCGCGATCGAAGTCAGTGACACGGGCATCGGCATCGCGGCGGAAAAACAACGTCTCATCTTCGAAGCGTTCCAGCAGGCCGACGCGGGAACCAGCCGGAAGTACGGCGGGACCGGCCTCGGGCTTGCCATCAGCCGAGAATTGGCGACGCTGCTCGGCGGCGAGATCAGGCTCGTGAGCACCCCTGGTCAAGGCAGCACCTTCACGTTGTATCTGCCGATCGCCTACACGGGTCCGGCGCGAGCCCTGACTGCGCCGGCGACGAGCGCCGGAGTCATCGAACCACGGTCGAGCGCGCCGACGCTTCCGGTGCTCGCCGTGGCGAAGGCCGAAGAAGTCGTCGCGGACGATCGCGACGACGTTCACGAGGGCGACAACGTGCTGCTGATCATCGACGACGATGCGCACTATGCGCGCGTGCTCCTCGGGCTCGCCCGCGACAAAGGCTTCAAAGCGATCGTCGCCAACCGCGGCCAGGCGGCCCTGACCCTTGCCAAGCAGTACCGGCCGACGGCGATCACGCTCGACGTCTTCCTGCCCGACATGCTCGGGTGGACCGTCCTCAACAATCTGAAGCTCGATCCGTCAACGCGTCATATCCCGGTCCAAATGCTCTCGGTCGAAGAGGAACGGCAGCACGGTCTCTCGCACGGCGCGTTTTCATACCTCGTGAAACCGGCGACGACGGAAGATCTCGAGCACGCGTTCGATCGCATCAAGACGTATGTGACACCGCACAAGAAGCGGCTGCTGGTCATCGAAGACAACGACATCGAGCGTCAGAGCATCGTGGAACTGTTGGCGCACGATGACATCGACATCGTCACCGCCGCCACTGGAACCGAGGCGCTCAAGGTCCTCTCCGACGGTTCTTTGGACTGTTGCGTTGTTGATCTCCGCCTGCCGGACATGAGCGGGTTCGAGCTGTTGGAACGGATGCAGGCGGACGCGACGCTCCGCGATCTTCCAGTGGTGGTATTCACCGGCAAGGAGTTGTCGAACGAAGAGGAAGCCCGCCTGAAAGGCGTGGCGAAAAGCATCGTACTCAAGGATGTGCAGTCGCCGGAACGGCTGTTCGACGAGACGGCGCTCTTCCTTCATCGCATCGTTTCGGAACTGCCGGATCAGAAGCGGCAAATGCTGGAGCGACTGCACGGTTCGAACGATGTCCTGAAGAACCGGAAAGTGCTCGTCGTGGACGACGACGCGCGCAACATCTTCGCACTGACGACCGTACTCGAAAATCAAGAGATGGAAGTCGTCAGCGCCACCAATGGCCGTCACGCGATCGATCTGATCCACAGCACCCCTGATATGAGCGTCGTGCTGATGGATATCATGATGCCCGAGATGGATGGTTACGAGACAATGCGGGAAATTCGAAAGCAGGCGCGATTCCGCACGTTGCCGATTCTGGCACTCACCGCCAAAGCCATGAAGGGTGACCGTGAGAAATGTCTTCAGGCTGGCGCGTCTGATTACATCGCCAAGCCAGTGAACACGGATCAATTGCTCTCGTTGTTGCGGGTGTGGCTGTATCGCTAACCGTAGATCACCGATGAATCATCCGGAGCGACCCAAGGTCCTGATCGTCGACGACCAGCCTCGAAACCTCGACGTGCTCGAGGCGATGCTGGGCGACGTCGACTATGCGCTGATTCGAGCCACCTCAGCCGACGAAGCGCTTCTCGCCGTCGTTCGACACGAGTTCGCGGCGCTGGTCCTCGACATCAAGATGCCGGGCATGGGCGGCCTCGACCTGGCCAAGCTGATCAAACAGCGCAAACGTTCGCAACACGTGCCCATTCTGTTTTTGACGGCGCACTCGTTCAGTGAGGACGATGTGCTCCGTGGGTATGGTGTTGGTGCCGTCGACTACTTAAGCAAACCGGTCAACGCGGAAATCCTTCGGTCGAAGATCGGCGCGTTCGTCGACCTCTTTCGTAAGACGCGCGCGCTCGCCGACCTGAACGCAGCGCTGCAGCATGAAATCGCCGAACGAGAAAGGGCGCAAGCGGCCTTGCTGGTCGCCAATCAGGAGCTCGAGCGGCGAGTCCTGGAGCGCACGGCGGCCCTGAATCGCGCGCACCAAGGCGTCCGCGAGAACGAAGAACGCCTGCGAATGGCGCTGGAAGTCGCGCAGATCGCTGCCTGGGAGTGGCATCTCGCATCCGGACAAATGCGTTGGTCGACCGATCCGGAAATCTTGTTTGGATTTCCCAAGGGATCGTTTGGGCAGGAACTCCGCATCACGCGAACCGTGCATCCGGAGGACCAGGAGCGCGTCGAGGTCGCAACGGCCGCGGCGCTACAGAGTGGCGTGTACGAAACGGAATACCGCGCTGTGCATCCGGACGGCAGCGTGGTCTGGATCAAGGAACGTGGTCGAGTGTTTTCCGATCCCGACGGCGATCGCATGGTCGGCATCAGCCGCGATGTCACGGCGGACCGCGAGTCGGCCCTTGAGCGTGAGCGCCTTCTGAAGAGCGAACGAGTCGCGCGTGATGACGCCGAGAGACAGAGCCGGCTCAAGGATGAATTTCTCGCGACGCTCAGCCACGAGCTGCGCACACCGATGAACATCATCCTCGGTTGGCTGGACACGCTCGCCAAGGGAACGCCGGTGCGGGACACCAGATCGACAGTGGCCGTGATCCAACGCAATGCACAGATTCAGGCGAAACTGATCGAAGACCTGCTCGACATGAATCGCTTGATGGCCGGCAATCTTCAGGTCACATTGGTGCCAGTCGAGGTCAGCGCGACCCTCAGGACAACCATTCAAGGTCTGCAGCCGGTGGCGGATGCAAAAAATATACAGGTGAATGCCGCCAGTGATGCGGCCTCGGTCAGCGTCCTTGCAGATGAGAGACGGCTGCAACAAATCCTCTGGAACCTGTTGCATAACGCGATCAAGTTCACGCCGAAAGGCGGGCGGGTCGGTGTGAGAGTCGAACAATACAACGGGCGCGTCAATATCGAGGTGCGAGACAACGGATCCGGCATCTCGCGTGACTTCCTGCCCCACGTCTTCGAACGATTTCGTCAGGAGGATTCCTCGTCGACAAGGGAATCCCCAGGGCTCGGCCTGGGCTTGTCGATCGCGAAGCAGCTGGCGGACCTTCACGGCGGCACGATCAGGGCGTTCAGCGACGGCACCGGAAAGGGCGCCACGTTTACTCTGGACCTGCACGCTGCCGGCGTGAGCCGTGAAGCCGCGGCGACTGCAGGAACTGGCGATCAGCGATAACAGATCTGTCGAGCGATGCGTCTGTGGGGCGTTTCGATTAGACTACGGGCGGGCCTTCAGCCTCCAGCCAACGCTAAGCGTTTTCTTCGTTTTATCCGGAAGTCCCAGTCAAATATCGAAGAAATAGCGCCAAAGCGCCATGACTCCGCCCACTCCCCAGTACTTCAGCATGGTGGCCCCCGATCCATGAGTACACAGCGAGAGAACAGGTTGGGTCAGCCTGACGGCGGTCACTTGCGCAACCCAAATTGATCGAAGGCCGCCGATCGTTCGGCGGCCTTTCGTGTTTCCGCGGCGATTTCATCCGATAATCGGCGCGTGACAGACGGCCCATCGAGCGATCCCGACCTGCCCACGAGGACGTCTGGCGAGTCCGCGTCGCCGGCGCCTGCCGGGTTGAGCCGCTGGGGACCTTTCCAGCTCCTCACCTGCGTCGGACGTGGCTCGTTTGGCGAGGTGTATCGCGCGTTCGATCCGACCCTCCAGCGCCATGTCGCGCTGAAGCTGCTGCTCCCCGGCGGACTCAATGAGGAGCAGGAGCTCAATTCGCTCCTCCGCGAGGCCAGAGCGATCGCGCGGGTGCGTCACCCGAACGTCGTGCCGGTCTACGGCATCGACCGCCACGAGGGGCGGCTCGGATTCTGGAGCGACTTCGTCCAGGGCAAAACGCTCAGCCAACTTCTCGCCACGCACGGATCGATGGGTCCACGCGAAGCGGCGCTCATCGCCATTGACGTCTGCCGCGCCGCGGGCGCGGTCCACGCCGCCGGATTCCTGCACCGCGACATCAAAACCGGCAACGTCATGCGGGAAGAGGGCGGCCGGATTCTGTTGATGGATTTCGGGCTGACGCACGCGCGCGGGACCGACGAAGACTCCAGCGGCACACCGGCGTACATGGCGCCCGAGCTGCTGCGCGGACAGCCCGCATCGGTCACGAGCGACACCTACGCCATCGGCGTGATGCTCTTCCATCTGCTGACGATCGAGTACCCGATCGAAGGATCGGACGTCGCGCACCTTCGAGCGGCGCACTCCTCGGGCAGACGCCGGACATTGCTCGACGTCAGGCCCGATCTGCCCGAGCCGATCGCGCGCGTCGTCGAGACGGCGATCAGCCCGGCGCCAGAGCAGCGGTTCTCGAGCACCGGCCAGATGATCGCCGCGCTGTCCGAGGCGATTGGCCTCCATCCGCAGGCGCCGATAGAACCGGTCCGGACGCCGCGCGGCCGCCGAGCCCGGGTCTTCGCCTCCGTGGTCGCCGTCGCCTGCGTGGCCGCGCTGATTGTGATGTTCGCGATGAGAGGACGCTCCGGTCCTTCGCGCGCGGCCGCTGCCGCCCCGGTCGCCGCGCAGGAGCAGGACTACCGCCGCGCGCACGAGTTGATCGAGCACTACTATCGCCCGCAGGCGCTCGAGACGGCGATTCCGCTGCTGGAAACGAGCGTGACCGTCGACCCCACGTTTGCTCCCGGGTTCGCCGACCTGGGACGCGCGAACTTCCTGCAGTTCGCCCAGCTGCGCGACACGCACTACATCGAGCCGGCGCGCAACGCGTCGCTACGCGCGCTCGCGCTCGCGCCCGATCTGGCATCAGCGCACGTCACGCTCGGGTATCTCTATGCCTATACCGATCAGAACGATCTCGCGAGCCGGGAGATCGAGGCCGCGCTAAAGCTCGATACGTTCAACGCCGCGGCGTACGGCGCACGAGCGGAATTGCAGGCGCGCCAGGGGCGCCCGGGTGACGTGGAAGCGACGTTGCAGAAAGCCGTCAGCCTGGCGCCCGACGACTGGATGCTGAACATGCAGCTGGGGACCTACTACCTGGACAAAGGGAAGTGGGCACAGGCGGGCGATCGTTTTCAGCACGCCGTCGATCTTGTGCCCGACAATCCTCGCGCGCACAACAATCTTGGACTGGTGTATCGCGGGCTGGGCAGGTTCGATGCCTCCATCGCGGCGTTCCGAAAGGCCATCGATCTCGAGCCGACCTTCATTCATTTCAGGAACCTCGGCATGGTGCTGTCCGAGAACGGTAAGTACGCGGAGGCCACGGCGGCGCTGCAACGATCGATTGCTCTGCGTCCGAATTCGTACCGCGCGTGGGGGCTGCTCGCCTTCGCGCAACAGAATCAGCACGCCGACGCGGAAACCGTCCGGGCCACGTACCTCAAGGCCATCGCGCTCGCGTCCGACCTGCTGAAGAAAACACCAAAAGACGAATACCTGCTGGCCGACGTGGGCGGATACTACGCGGCCGTGGGCGACGAGAAGGAAAGCGTGCCGCGTCTCGAGCAGGCGGCGGCGCTGGCGCCGGACATCCCGGAGGTGCTCTACGAAGTCGCAGTCGCATACGAGCAACTGCATCACCGTCCGGAGGCGTTGCGGTGGCTTGCAAAAGCCAGAGCTGGTGGATATCCTTCCGAAGCGATCGCGCGAAATCCGCTGCTGACGAATCTTCGCGCCGACCCGCGCTATCAATCGGTCGGCGCGTCCGCTGACGCGCACACCTGACTGGAGACGAGAGATGACCAATCCCAATGTCGATCGAGATCCCGGGCCGAAGAAGAAGAAGAAAAAAGCGAAGGCTGCCAAGAAAAAGTGACAGCGCGGTCCCGGAAACGCGTCTTCAACTCCGTCGAATCCCACGAGCAGCACAGGGATTGGTCGCTGGAGAAGGCCAAAGCCCTCGGGCTGACGGCCAGAAGGAAGAAGATCCCGCCGGCAGCAGACCTTCGCGAGCGCTGGTGGAACATCGGCGATCAGGAGGGTACCGGCTCCTGCGTCGGCTGGGCGTTTGCCGATTCGCTGTTGCGGTACCACTTCGTCAAATCCGGAAAACTCAAGAAAACCGAACACATGTCTGTTCGGTACATCTGGATGGCCGCAAAGGAAACCGACCAGGTCCGCACCTACCCCACCACATTCATCGACGACGCCGGCACCAGTGCGAAAGCGGCGTTGAGGGTAGCCACCAAATACGGCGCGTTGAAGCGAACCACGTTTCCCTTCGACGGGCAGTTGGTCAGGCTGCGGGAAACCAATTTCCTCAAAGTGGCCGAACGGTTCAAAGTAAAGGCCTACTTCAATCTCTGTCAGAAGGAGGCGGGCAGGCTCGATCGCTTCAAGGAATGGCTGGCGTTCCACGGGCCGATCCTCACCCGACTTAAATGTGATTCCAGCTGGAGCAACATCAAACGAGACGGACTGCTCCAGAGGTACGACAAGAAGAGCGCCCGCGGCGGTCACGCCGTCTCGATCGTTGGTTACACCCCCACGCATTTCATCATCCGGAACAGTTGGGGCACGGGCTGGGGCCACAAAGGATTCGCCTACGCCACCTACGAGTACACGGCGGACGCCTTCCACGAGGGCTACGGCATCGTGATCTGAAGATCGCGGCGATAACAGCTCCTGCTTTGGAATCAACGCGATGGAACGGTGGGCGCTATAGGACTCGAACCTATGACCTCGTGCGTATGAAGCTACCCGGATAGTGCAGAGCGGGGAGGGCATCAGAGCACATTGTCGTAGACGACTGGTTCCTGCACAGCCGGCAGCCAGCGCTCGCTCACCGAGTCTTACTGCGCGTCGGGGTGTCTCTATCGTAGCGGGCACGCCGCAGCAACTCGATCACTTCCGCGTCAGCCGTTTGATCCAACGTCTCGTACCACAATCCCACGGCCTGAAAAGGCTCAGGCGTTGCCAGACACACCACCTTTTCAGCCAGCGTTCTCAGGCGATGACACGCGTCCGAAGAACCGACCGGCGCAGCCACGACAATTGTGGCGGCACCCGCTTTGCGCAGCGCACTGACGGCCGCCTCCATCGTCGAACCGGTCGCCAGGCCATCGTCGACGATGATCACCGTGTTATCGAGAGGAGGAAGCGTCGGCCGATTGCCGTGGTACGCCTGGTCCTGTCGTTCGAGCTCGGCGGACTCCCGCGCGGCGAGCTGGTCCACCATCACGGGGGAGATGCCGAAATCAGAAATCGCATCCTCGTTGAGAATGCGTATGCCGCCCGCGGCAATCGCGCCGATGGCGAATTCGGGATATCCCGGAGCTCCAAGCTTTCGCACCAGAAAGACGTCCAGTGGTGCGCGAAGCGCGTTCGCGACTTCGAAGGCAACGGGAACGCCGCCGCGGGGGAGGGCGAGCACAAGGACGTCGTCACGATTGGCGTAAGAGGCGAGCGCTCGAGCCAATTGCTCGCCAGCATGACGTCGATCGCGAAACAATCGCGTCATCATGTCTCAATTGCTCCAACGCGCGAGGCTCGCGTTCATCGCGCATTCATCTCGTACTCCTTCTCCGACGAAATGCTGTGAGACAGTTTTCAGCGCAAGGTGAATGCCAAAAGAGATCGTGAGGTTCAGCTGATTCTCGGCTGCTGCGATGAGGGGCACGGAACTTGCGACGATTTGCGCGTCGCGACCCTTCTGCACGCACGACCGACCCTAGCTGTTTCACCGCCGTGACTGGCGCGCGTGCCGCGCTACATCAGAGGAGCATACCGATGAGAGTGAAAGATGTCATGACCGATGACGTGAAATGCTGCAGCCTGGAGACGAATCTCGCCGCCGCTGCGAAGATCATGTGGGACGCCGATTGCGGAGCTGTTCCGGTGACCGACGGGCAGAACAGAGTGATCGGCGTGATTACCGATCGTGACATTTGCATTGCGGGAGCGACGCGATCACGCGCAGAGGGCGAGATCCCCGTGCAGGATGTCATCTCGAAACCGCTCTATTGCTGCGCACCGAATGACGATGTGCGCGCGGCGCTCGAAACGATGAGATCTCAGCAGGTGCGGCGGCTGCCCGTCGTTGGCCAGGACGGACGTCTGGCCGGCATCATCTCGATTCACGACATCGCGGTGCAGGCGCGCTCGGGGAAGGGCTCGGCTTTGCCGGTCGAGGATGTGCTCGATACGTTCATCGCGATCTCCGCCCCGTCGCCCATGCAGACACTCGTTTCGGCATGAGGCGGATCTGAAGTACCTGGAGCTGCCATCAGGGTCGCGACGCAGCTCCAGGCGTTGCGCAGAGCGGCGCTCAAAAGCGGCGCGGGGGCAGCTTCAACGCTGATAGGTCTGCTATTCGGCTGGCGAGAGAGATTTCAAATACGTAAGGACGGCTTCGGCATCAGCGCGCGTCATGCGGAACTGCGGCATCGGTGAACGCGGCGGCCGGCCAGTGCGCGAGATGCCGGTCATCATCAACGTAATGAACTGTGCATCCGTTCCCGGCGGCAGTCCCGCCAAGCGCGGGGCGATCTCGGCCCATTCGCCGGCTGGTGTGCCGCGTTGAAATGGTACGGGCCCTCCCATCAGCGAGCGACGCTCGTCCGGCAAGCCTCGCTGATCGCGCGGCGTGTGGCACGTCCAGCAGACGGCGACGCTGTGGACAAGATATCGCCCGCGGGCGATGGTGGCTGCGCGAGCATCCGGCGTCTGCTGCGCGCCGACCAGAGAGGGACAGACCGAGAACGCCGCGGCCAGCGCGACGGCGCGAATTTTCGATCTTCGCGGAGAGCTCGGCACGTCGGCCTCGAGCGATCCGGCTGCCGCCAGCACCGCAAGCTCATGAGCCGGCGTGGGGAGAATCTTGACGAGGGACCTCGTCGAGCGCCTCGCGGTCGTGGCCATCTGTCGCCATCTCAGGCGTGAGGATCGCGAACGGATCGGTCGAGCCCGACCGTGCTCCAACCTGTACTGCTCAGCACCGCAACGGCCGAGGCGATCACCCAACGCGCGCTCATCGCATTTCATCTCGCAAATTCCAGGCCGAATACCTCCTCGAGCGCGCGCTTCGCCGCGTAGTACCCGCACATGCCGTGTACGCCGACGCCCGGGGGCGTCGATGCG
>DASXIR010000375.1:0-5141 GCA_036497895.1 Vicinamibacterales bacterium
TCCGTGACGTTTTCGTATCACGCCGCCGTCGTCTATGAAGTAGTCAAGGCAGGAACAACGGCTCCGGTTCCAGGGGGCGCGTCGATGGTCCGTGGGCAGGGAACTAAACCGAGCGGGGCAATCACGCAGCAACACCAGGCCACTGTCACCATCGAAGCCATCGATCCCGCGGTTCCGTCGATCAAGGTGAAGACCGCCGACGGTCACTCCATGTCCGCGACCGTCCAGGACAAGAAGAACATCGAAGGGCTGAAAGTCGGCGACAAGGTCATGGTGACGTTCACCGAAGCCCTGATGGTCACGGTCGAGGCGCCGAAGAAGTAGTCGAATACCTAGCCGGCCGTCCGTGACCTGGCGGCCGAGCTCACGCGGCTCGATTGCGAGATCGTCGCCGGCGGCGGCCCCGGTCTGCGTTGCCGATGGTCCGGCCATCGTGCAGGAGATTTGAAGGCACGACTTTGATACCTCTCGTGGGCGGTAGCGCGGCGGCGCCGGACCTCCGCGGTCTCACCGCAGGCCGGACCAAGATTGTCGCGACCATCGGCCCGGCGTCGTCCGCGCCGGACGTGCTGCGCCGTCTGATTGAAGCAGGCGCCAGCGTCTTTCGTCTCAATTTCTCTCACGGCACACACGAGGCGCACAGTGCCGTCGTGTCGCATATCCGGGCCGCCAGCAGGGAAATGGGACGTGAGATCGGGATCCTGCAGGACCTGTGCGGGCCGAAAATGCGGCTCGGGTCGCTGCCCGGCGATGTCGTCGACTGCGCCCTGCGTGAGGAGTACACGCTCGTTTCGCAACCCACCCACGCCGCCCGCGAGCTCACGTGCTCGTACTCGCGATTGCCGGACGACCTCAAAGTGGGCGAAACGGTGCTGTTCGCCGACGGCGCCGTCGCCATGGTCGTCACCGAGTGCGCGCCCGGCCGAGCCCGCCTGAAAGTGACGCTGGCGGGCCGGCTGCGTTCGCGTCAGGGCTTGAACCTGCCAGGCTCCGACCTCGCCGTCGACTCCCTGACCGACAAGGACCTGCAGGATCTGGACTGGACCGCGCGCCACAGCGAGGATATCGATTTCGTCGGCCTGTCGTTCGTGCGCACGCCGCAGGACGTCGGCCGCCTGCGCCGCGAACTGCAGGCACGAAAGTGCCGCGCGCGGATCGTCGTGAAAATCGAGAAGCCGCAAGCCGTTCAGCAGCTCGACGCGATCATCGCCGTCACCGACGCCGTGATGGTCGCCCGCGGCGACCTGGGGGTCGAAATGGACGTGCAGCGGGTGCCGGCCATTCAGAAGCGAATCATCGCGCTGTGCAACGCGGCCCACCGCCCGGTCATCACCGCCACGCAGATGCTCAACAGCATGGAGCATTCCAGCCGGCCAACGAGAGCAGAAGCCAGCGACGTGTTCAACGCAGTGATCGACGGCACCGACGCGGTGATGCTATCAGGCGAAAGTGCGGTGGGCGAGTACCCTGTGGAAGCCGTCCAGACGATGCGCGGCATCTGCGCTGAGGCCGAGAGCTACCTGAAAACCGATCGCCCCTCGCCTGCCGGCTCTCCGTCTCTGGCCACGCTCATCGATTCGATGACCGAGGCCGGCGTCGACGCTGCCACGCTGGCGGCGCGGCAACTCGATGCGGCGCTGATCATCGTCGCCGACGATTCGGGCCGTTCGGCGCTCGCGCTCAGCAATCGACGGCCAGCCGCGGCGGTCCTGGCGCTCACGAGCACCGAAGAAGTCGCTCGCTTGTTGACGCTCTGCTGTGGCGTCGCGCCGGTGCGGCTGCCCGAGGCGTCCTCTGCCGAGGGCGTCCTGGCCTTTGGCGTGGACCTGGCGAGGGCGAACGGGTTGTTGCGGAGCGGCCAGCATGCTGTCCTGCTCCGCGGCCGGACCGCTGAACAGGAACACGCCGTCACGGTAATGGCGGCGCAAATTCCGTGAGCCGGGTGCGAACGCGCGGCCGCCTTCCTCGGAGCGCGCTGAGTCGACGCACGGAGAGTAACGATGCAAACGAGCACGAATGGAACCAGGCCAGGTGTGGTCGCCGCCGGCGCCAGACTGGAGAAACTGGCTGGCGGCTTCGAGTTCACCGAAGGGCCGACGTGTGACTCGGAGGGCCACGTCTTTTTCACCGACCAGCCCCGCGATCGCATCCTGAAATGGAGCGCGGAGGGAGAGCTCTCCACGTTTCTTCACCCGGCCGGCCGCGCCAACGGCATGTATTTCGATCCCACGGGTCACCTGATCGCCTGCGCCGATGAGAGGAACGCCCTGTGGTCCATTGCGCCTGACGGCGCGGTCAGCGTGATTGTCGCCGAGTACGGCGGGAAGCTCCTGAACGGCCCGAACGATGTCTGGGTACGGGCAGACGGCGCGATCTACTTCACCGACCCGTTCTACAAACGGTCCTGGTGGACTCACGACACCATGCCGCAGGACGGCCAGCACGTCTACTTCCTGTCGGCGGACCGCCGACGGTTCGTACGGGTGGCCGATGATCTCGAAAAACCCAACGGCATCATTGGTACGCCCGACGGGAAGAACCTGTACGTGGCAGACATCGCCGCTGGGATGACGTACCGGTACGACATCGCGCCGGGCGACGGCCTCGCCGGCAAGACGCTCGCCGCGGCGCACGGCTCGGACGGCATGACACTCGACAACGAGGGCCATCTCTACCTCACGGGCGACGGCGTCAAGGTGTTCGACAACGCAGGCCTTCAGATCGAACACATCCAGGTTCCCGACGAGAAGTGGACGTCGAACGTCAGCTTCGGCGGCAAGGACCGGCGCACGCTGTTCATTACGGCAAGCACCGGGCTGTACTGCATCAGGATGCGCGTGGCGGGTGCGAACGCGGCAAAGTGAACGCGGGAAGAGAGTCGACATGAAGGCGATCACTGTAGAACCGCACAAGCCGCACACTGCACGACTCGAGGACATCCCCGAGCCGGACACGCGTGCCGGGTCGATTCTCGTGGAAGCCATCGCGGTGGGCGTGTGCGGGACCGACGTCGAGATCGTGGAGGGCAAGTACGGCTGGTCCCCTCCGGGCAAGACGCGCCTCGTGCTCGGGCACGAATCGCTCGGCCGGGTCATCGATCCGGGCCCGGGCTGCACGCTTCAGAAAGGTGATCTCGTGGTCGGCATCGTCCGGCGCCCCGATCCGGTGCCCTGCCCCAACTGCGCGGTCGGCGAGTGGGACATGTGCCGCAACGGCCAGTACGCCGAGCGCGGCATCAAGGAGATCGACGGTTTCATGTCCGAGCGCTGGCGGATCGAGCCCGAATACGCGATGAAGATCGATCACTCGCTCGGTCTGCTTGGCGTGCTGCTCGAGCCGACGACAGTCGTCGCCAAGGCGTGGGAGCAGGTGTTCATGGTCGGCCAGCGTGCCTTCTGGGAGCCGCGGACCGCGCTCGTGACCGGGGCTGGACCGATTGGTCTGCTTGCCGCTCTGGTCGCAACGCAGCACGGGCTCGATGTCCACGTCCTCGACCGCGCCGAATCGGGGACCAAACCTGAACTCGTTCGCGCGCTTGGGGCAACCTATCACACCGGCACCGTCGCCGGCGCGGGCTTCGAACCGGACGTGATCGTCGAATGCACCGGTGCCGGGCAGGTGATCGCGGACTCGATCCGAGCCATCGCGCCAGGGGGCGTCGTGTGCCTCACGGGCGTCGGGAGCGGCGGGCGTACCGTCGGCCTGCCGACGGCCGACGTCGCGTCCAACCTCGTGCTGCGTAACAACGTGGTGGTCGGCAGTGTCAACGCCAACAAACGGCACTGGTACAAGGCGGGACAAGCACTGGCGCGCGCGGACCGGGCGTGGCTCGCGCGCCTTATCACACGGCGCGTGCCACTGGAGAATTTCGAACGTGCCCTCCAGCGGCAGCCGGAGGACATCAAGGTGGTGGTTGAATTCGCGCAGGTGTGATCCAGTGGGTCCGGATCGCGAGCCTCAGTCTTTCGTCGACTGACCGAGCGGGCCGTCCTGATGTCGTGTGGGTCCGATCTGAATGCGGATCTCCGAGGTGAGCGTCCGATGAACGGGGCACTTGTGCGCAATTTCCAGCAGTTGGCGATGTTGCTCCTCACTGAGCACACCGCTGAATTCCACCTCGCAGTCGATTTGGTCGAGCCGACCCACTCTCGTCTCGCAATCCTCACAGTCAGCCGCGTGGATCTTCGAGTGCCGGAGCCGAACGGTCACGGCCTCGAGCGGCCACTGCTTGCGACGCGCGTACATCGCCACCGTCATCGACGTGCAGGATCCGAGTGCTGCGAGCAGGAGGTCGTATGGGTTCGGTCCGGTATCGGTCCCTCCCACCGCGAGCGGCTCGTCCCCGGCGAGACGATGTCGCCCAACGGAGATGTCCTGTGCAAAACCTGATGCGCTGCCGTGGACCGTTACGGTCGCCCATTCCGTGACGTTGGATCGCCTGATCGTCACGATCATCCCTCCTCGCGTAGTATCCCTCGCGAGGACCCGCCCTTCACCCGGCGGTTACTTCGAAGACGTGATAACCCCACGGCGGCATGTCCAGGTAGAGGCCACGCGCGTCGAGGTCATGGCCGTCCCGATCGAAGGCAAGCGCACCCATCACATCTCTGAAGCGCTGGACGCCGTTGGATGGAACTGGCAGGCGGACGTAGCATTGGCTCTGGTTCGCCGCGCTGTTGATCAGGACGAGTCGCCGGTCCCCCGTCTTTCCCGTCCACATCCACGCGAGGAAACAGTCCCACGTCCAGTTACCGTCCCACGCTGGCACGCATTCGAGCGGCCGCCAGAAACCATCACGAACAGTCGCGTCGCGCAGCGCCGCCAGCAGCCGCTCGTAGAACCCCAGCAGGGCTTCATCGGTTGGTTCATTCGGGGCCCGCACCAAATGGGGTGAAATGCGCTTTCTGGCGCCCTCGAACTGACCCTGATGAAAGAACCGCAAGCCGGGCGACAGGTAGGTGACGATGGCCGCGGCTTCGTGCGCCTGCGGTTCGAACGTCGCAGCCGCCCGCGGCTCGTCGTGATTCTCCATGAAGCGCGCGAGCTTGTATTGATAGTCGAGGCCAGCGGAGAGATGCTCTCGTACCGGCCTGGCGTGGCCGTCGCGCAGGCGATCGTAGAGACGCTTGTCGTAGGCGTAG
>DASXIR010000376.1:0-5840 GCA_036497895.1 Vicinamibacterales bacterium
ATCGCCGTGGCGGCGGACAGATTTTCATCTCGAACATCTTCCAGGGCACGATCGAGGAAGTGACCAAAGGCGAACGGATCGGCGAGAACTGGCTTCCCGCATGGTCGCCCGACGGCACGAAGGTCGCGTTCACCTCGACGCGGGACGGCAACCCCGAAATCTATGTCGCCAACCGCGACGGATCGAACGTCCGACGCATCACCAACAACCCGGCGATCGACATCACGCCGACCTGGTCGCCGTCGGGCACTCAGATCGCGTTTACCTCAGACCGCTCCGGCTCGCAGCAGATCTACGTGACCGCCGCCGACGGCGGCGGCACCGCGCAGCGGATTACGACCGAGTCGTATTGCGACCGCGCCACCTGGTCGCCGGCGCCATACAACGAGCTGGCTTATGCGTCGCGCAACGGCCCAGGATTCGACATTCACATCCTTGACATGGCGACGCGCCACATGACGGCGTTGACGTTCGGGGAAGGCACCAACGAGAGTCCGGCGTTCTCGCCGAACGGCCGGCACATCGCGTTCATGTCGACGCGATCCGGGAAGTCGCAGATTTTCACGGTCTCCCGCGACGGCAAGGACGTCCGGCAGATCACAAGAACCGGCAACAATGAAATGCCGGATTGGTCAAAACTACCGGAGACCCGCCCATGAATCGCGCTCGACGAATCGCCCTGCAGTTGGCCGCCGTCGCGGCACTCATCGCCGCGGTGGCCTGCCACAAGCACGCGCCGCCTGTGGCTCGCCCGACGCCACCACCGCCGCCGCCGTCGCAAGACACGGTCCCGGTCAGACCGCCTGCCCCGCCGGCGCCGGCGCAGGAACCGGTCGCCGTTCCGCCCGAGCCGATCCGCGACGATGCCATCGCATCCGCGTCGATCGACGATCTCAATCGCAGCTCGCCGCTGAAGACGGTTTTCTTCGAGCTCGACGCGAGCGATGTCAGCGCCGCGGGACAGAAAATCCTCGACGAGGATGCCGTGCTGCTGAAGAGGTACACGACGTGGGCGGTCACCATCGAGGGGCACTGTGACGAGCGCGGCACCGCCGAGTACAATCTTGCGTTGGGTGAGCGCCGGGCGGTCAACGCACGCGCCTACCTCGTGTCGCTCGGCATTGCCGCCGATCGTCTGCATGTCGTGAGCTACGGCAAAGAGTTTCCGTTCGATCCCGGTCATGACGAAGCCGCCTGGGCCAAGAACCGGCGCGCGCACTTCGTGATCACCGCCAAGTGAGCTGATTTATGAGACAGAGACTTTGCAGCCTGCTGATCGCCGTCGCGCTGGCCGGCGTCTGCGCCGCCCCCGCGTCCGCTGCCAACAAGGAACATCAACAACTGATGGCCGACCTGCGGATGCTGCAGGAACAATCGCAGGTGCTGCAGAACCTGCTGGGAACGCTCACTGATGCCTTGAAGGCGGTCAATACCCGGCTCGATCAGCAGGCCGAGACCAACCGCAAGGCGTTCGCCGACCAGAAACTCGTCGTCGATAACCTCACCGGCGATGTCCGCATCATTCGGGAGAAGATGGACGACAACAACGTCCGCATCGGTACGCTGACCCAGGAAGTGGACTCGCTGCGCCAGTCACTGCAGCAGATGGCCGCGCGGCCTGCGCCAATCGCGTCCGACCCGGGAACCGCGGTTGCGCCCGGCACCGGTGTTCCACCTGCCGCCTCGCCCGATAACGCCGCCACCACGCCGACGCCGTCCCTCAACGCCTCGCCCACGCAGTTGTGGGACGCGGCCTATGCTGACTACACGGCCGGTCAATACGATCTCGCGGTCGAGGGCTTCACCACCTACATCAAGACGTTTCCCAAGTCCGACCGCGCCGACGATGCGCAAGTACTGATCTGCGGGTCGTACTTGAACGACAACAAGAACGACAAGGCAGCACAGGCCTGCGACCTCGCGATTCGCACCTATCCCGGCACGAACTCGATTCCCGAGGCCTACTACCGCAAGGGTCTCGCGCTGGCCAATCTCAAGGACGTCGCCGGCGCCCGCGCTGCATGGGAAGCGCTGATCAAAAATTATCCGGACAGCGGTGACGCCCTGCTGGCGAAACAACGTCTCGACGGTCTGAAGAAACCCTGATCCGAGAATCGCTGATCAGATCGAGTAGAATCGACGGCTTATGGGAAGCGTGAACAAGGTCATTCTGGTGGGCAATCTCGGACGCGACGCCGAGTTGCGCTACACGCCAGGCGGCGCTGCGGTTGCGACGCTGAATATGGCGACCACGGAAGTGTGGAACGACAAGGGCGGTCAGCGCCAGGAAAAGACCGAGTGGCACCGCATCGTCTTGTGGGGCAAGACTGCGGAGTCGCTGAACGAATACCTCACCAAGGGCAAACAGATCTACGTCGAAGGTCGCCTGCAGACGCGTCAGTGGGACGACAAGGACGGTAATAAGCGCTATACCACCGAAATCCGAGGCGATCGTGTGGTGCTGCTCGGAGGCGGCGGTGCGGGTGGCGGCAGCCGCGGCGGCGGAATGACACGCAGCGGCGCCGGCGACGACATGGGCGGCCACTCCGCTCCCGGTCCTGACGGACCGGATCAGCCGCTCACTGACGACGATATACCCTTCTAACGCTTGAAGATTTGAGGATCTGAGGAATTGAGGACTTTAGGATTTATTTGAGAATCTGCGGGCTCGCTCTGAGATCCTCAGATAAATCCTCAGATTCTCAAATCCAGAGATCCTCAGATCTTCGGATCCTCTCTCCCGTATCGATCCTCGAGCCTGACGACATCGTGTAGCTCCGGCGTCGAGACCTCGAAGATGTCGCAGTCTTCGATCGCGGTCATGCGGTGAACGGTCTTCGCCGTGACGTGGACGCATTCGCCGGGCCGCATTTCCCGCTCAGTCAACTTACCGCCCACTTCGATCTCGAACAGCATCTTCCCCGACTGCAGGAAGATCGTTTCGTCCTTGATGTTGTGGTATTGCAGGCTGAGCGCGTGGCCGGCGTTCACGTGGATCAGCTTGCCCACATATCGATCGGTCTTGGCCCAGTGAAGCTCGTAGCCCCAGGGCTTCTCGACTCTTGCGATCTGGTCGCTCACGACGGTACTCCCTTGATCGGTGTCAGACGGCCGACAGCGGCCGATAATTCGCGTTCGATATCTTCGACGGTTGAAAGGCGCATCACCCGCCGGGCCAGCGCCTTGAGGTCGGCCGTGCGGCATTCCGACAACACCTGCCTGGCGACCTGGATCGCGCCGGGCGTCATGCTGAACTCGGTGAGGCCCAGGCCGACCAGCAGTGTCAAAAGTGCGGGATCGGATGCCATCTCGCCGCACAACGAGACCGGAATACGCCGGCGCGCGGCTGCCCGGCGCACCATCAGAATCAGTCGCAGAATCGCCGGGTGCAGCGGCTCGTAGAGCCGCGATACGCGCTCGTCCGCCCGGTCGAGCGCGAGGCAGTACTGGATGAGATCGTTGGTGCCGATCGTGAAGAAGTCCACCTCGCGCGCCAGAAGATCAGCCGCGTACGCGGCGGCCGGAATTTCGATCATCACGCCGATCGGGACGTTCGGTACGTCTTCACCCTGGCTGCGGAGGTCCTGGGCGGCGCTGTTCACAATCGCGCGCGCTTCCCTGACCTGCTCCACGCTCGACACGAACGGAAACATGATCCGCAGCTGGCCGTGACGGGCGGCGCGAAGGAGCGCGCGCAGCTGAACCTGGAAGACGTCAGGACGCGCGAGGCTGAGCCGCAGGCCACGGAGTCCCTGACGGCTGGCGCGATCTTCGTCCGGCGCCCAGCCGGTTGCCATCGGTTGGTGCAACAGACGGGAGACCAGCTGCTCTTCGTCGAGGTCGAATGTCCTGACGGTGACCGGCGCCGGCGCCATGCCCTCGAGCATCCGGCGGTAAATCACATATTGCCGTTCCTCGTCGTCGATATCGTCGGCGGTGGAGGTGACGAGGAATTCCGAGCGGTACAGGCCGATGCCTTCGGCGCCCGCATACCGGGCCGCGACCAGGTCGTCGGGGAATTCGATATTGGCGTCCAGCCTGATGTGGACGCCGTCGGCAGTGGCAGCGGGCCGTCGCGGCTGATCATGATCGGTCGTGGCCGGACGATGATCGTCACTGTGCCGCGCCGCCCGTGCAAGTTCCTCAGGCGTCGGATCGATCAGTAGCTCGCCGGCCGTCGCGTCAATCACGACGAGCTGTCCGGGTTGGACGCGCTCGCTGGCGTTGTGCAGACCGACGATGGCCGGAACGTCGAGCGACCGCGCGAGAATGGCGGTGTGATAGGTGCGACTGCCCGCGTCGGTCGCGAACCCTCGGACCTTGCTCCAGTCGACCTGCGCCGCGATCGAGGGCGTCAACTCGTCGGCGATGATCACTGAGGATTCGTCGAGGTCCTGGAGCAGGTCACGCGGTGTGGCTCCGCCTTTACGCAGGTTGACGCGCAGCCGGCCAACCAGGTCGCCGACGTCCCCCATGCGCTCCCGCAGGTACGGATCCGCGGCCTCATCGAACAGTGCCCGGAACTCGTGGAACACCTGCCGCACCGCCCATTCCGCGTTCACCCGCTGTTCGCGCACGAGGTCGGCGGCGCGGGCCACGAGCATCGGATCGTCAAGCATCAGAATCTGGGCATCAAACAGGGCGGCGAGCTCCGGTCGCCGGGCGGAGACACGCGACTGGATCTCGAGGAGCTGGGTCCGCGAGCGGCTCCGGCTCTCCTCCAGTCGTTGCAGCTCCCGCTCGACCCGAGCCGGCGCGATTTGATAGCGCAGCACCTGATTCCGCTGGATCAGGAGGACCGCGTGACCGGCCACGACGCCTCGCGACACACCGATCCCTTTCAAACGGCGCATACGTCCTCGCCGAAACCGGATTGGACGAGTCCCACCAGCGCGTCCACCGCTTCGCGCTCGTCGAGGCCGTCCGCGCTGATGGTGATCGTCGTCCCGCGGGCCGCGGCCAGCAGGAGAATCCCCATGATGCTTTTCCCGTCCATCTCGCGGCTGTCGCGGGTCACCCGCACCCGCGCGGTGAACCGGGTGGCCGTGTGGACGAACTTCGCGGCCGCCCGTGCGTGCATGCCGAGGCGGTTGACGACGGTGACGGGCTGAGACGTCATGGGCGCCGGTCAGGCATTGGTTTTCTCGGACCGTAGGAGGTCGGAGGCGACCCAGATGGCGCTGCGGCCATGGTCGCGCATTTCCTTCGCGACCGCGGCGAGGTCCGACGACCGGCGTAGGCCGGCGAGCTTGATCAGCATGGGCAGGTTGACGCCGGTGATCACCTCGAGCCGGTCGGTCTCAAGGAACGTCATGCCAAGGTTCGACGGTGTCCCGCCGAACATGTCGGTCAAGAGCAGGACGCCTTCTTCGCCCCGGACACGCTCCACCGCCTGCGCGATCTCCTCTCGCGCGTCATTCACATCGTCGTGCCAGCCGATCGACACGGCGGTAAACTGCGGCAGATCGCCGACGATCATCTCCGCGGCGTTGACCAGCTCGATGGCGAGCTGCCCGTGCGTCACGACGACCACGCCGATCATGCCGGTTCTCTCATTTCGCACCGCCTCGGAAGCGTCCAGGCCATCCTCTCATCTTAGCCCCGTCACCGCGTGGGCGAGATCACGATGTCTCGTCCGCAGCCTCGCCACGCCGAGGCCCGCGAGGGCCCGGCGCAGCCGTTCCGCAATCATCACCGAACGGTGCCGGCCGCCGGTACAACCGATCGCGATGGTCAGGTAGCTCTTCCCTTCGGCGACGTAATAAGGAATTACGAAGCGCAGGTATTCCTCGAGGCGGTCCATGAACGCCCTGGAACCGGAATCGCGCTCCATGAACTCG
>DASXIR010000377.1:0-18791 GCA_036497895.1 Vicinamibacterales bacterium
GGCATCACCTCGAAGTAGTTGGTGTGATCGAAACGCGTCGATCCATTCAGCGTGCCGCCGTTTTCGTTGACGATGCGAACGTGCTCGAACTTGGCGACGTGTTCGGACCCCTGGAACATCAGATGCTCGAACAGGTGGGCAAAGCCGGTGCGATCTTTGGGCTCGATCCGGAAACCGATCCGGTACATCACTTCCACCACCACGACCGGTGCGGCGTGGTTTTCGCTGATCACGACGCGCAAGCCGTTCGGAAGCTTGTTGTAGACCACAGGAACCGAGAACGTCGCGCTCGGCTGCGCGGAGGCGGTCGTCGCGGCGACAGTCAGGAGGCACACAGCAAGAACACAAGTGCGCATATTTCGTGACTTTACCATACGGATTTCAGACGACTTGCGGGAACTGCCAGTTCCGTCCGCCAGCGAAAATTGCAAATCGGTTCCACCCGCCGAGCCGCAGCGAGAGTGTCCGTTTATGCCGAAAACGGACGAATATGGCGGCCGACGAACAGGTTCAGCAATCGACGGCGCAGCTCGTTGGCGATTTTGCCCTGGTTGAGAGGATATGTTCTGAATTTCATGGTGATGGTGGCGGCGCCGTCTGCCAGCGACGTGATGCCCATGATCTCGAGCGGCGCCTGGACGAGAACGCCGAGGCTCTTGTCGTGTTCGATCGATTCACCGGCTTCCTTGATCGTGCCGATGACGCGATCCATGTTCTCGCCATACGCGACGCGAACCTCGACCACCGCGTAGGCGTATTGTTTGCTGAGATTGGCGAGCGTGTTGATGGTGCCGTTCGGGAACACCTGGACGCCGCCTTCGCCATCGCGAAGAACAATCGTGCGGAGATTGATCTGCTCCACCGATCCGACGACGCCGTTGATGCGTGCCGAGTCGCCGACCCGCACCTGGTCCTCGAGAATCAGGAAAAAACCGGAAATAATGTCGCGGACCAGATTCTGCGCGCCGAAGCCCACCGCGAGCCCGACGATTCCAGCGCCGGTCAGGATCGGGAGGATGTCGATCGCCAGCTCGCGCAGCACCATCAGCGCGGCAACAAAGACCACGGCCACCGTGACGAGCCGGGTCAGGATGCCGCCGACCGTCGCGGCGCGCCGCTGCCATTCGTAATCGGCGCCGCCGTGCCGCCGCGCCAGGTTGAACTGCAGCTGCTCGATGCCGATGCTCGCCGCGCGGATCACGATGTAGGCGCCGACGAGCACGATGATCAGGTTGACGCCGTGCGTCAGCGACCAATGCAGCAGATAGCGGGGATTCCATGCGGGTTCGTTGAAGCCCAATCGGTCGACGGCCAACGACACGCTGGCCAGCGCCGCCGCGCCATAGAACAGGAGCGTCAGCGCTTGAACCAGCTGTTTGGCCCGGGTGTGAAGGGCTTCGCGATTCTCGGGGCTGACGGTGTCGAGCTCCCGTACCCTGCGGTGGATCAATCGGCGGACGACGAGCGCGCCAATCGCCGCCACCGCGAATGCCAGCAGAACGACGCCGATCAGGTCCCAGCGAAACGCCGGCATCATACGGTGTGAATCTTCAGGTAATTCGCGTCGTTACGGGTAAGGTCGTGGCTGATGCTGACGAAGACCACGGCGGCGCCTCGTTCGACGAGCCCACGCTCGACCAGCCTCGTCCCAATCCGGGCACTGGCTTCGTCGAGATTGTCGCCGATCGGCATGCAGATCGGCACCACACCCCAGTACAGGGCCAGGCGCCGCGCGGTCTGCAGACGTTCGGTGGCGGCGATGATCGGCGCCCTCGGCCTGAGCGCGGAGAGCCGGCGCGCGGTGGTTCCGCCTCGCGTCACCGCGACAACAGCCTGCGCGGATCCGTGGTCGGCCAGGGTGACGGCAGCTTCGCACAGCGCCTCGGCATGATCGTCGTGGCGTCGATCAGTCGAGCGGGTCAGCTGCGGCATCGGCGGCGCCGCCTCGGCGTCGCGGATAATGGCGTCGAGTGTCTGGACCGTTCGCGCCGGATAGTGTCCAGCGGCGGTCTCGCCGGCAAGCATGATCACATCGACGCCGTCCTCGACCGCATTGGCGGCGTCGTTGACCTCGGCCCGGGTCGGACGCGCATCCGTGGTCATCGACTCGAGGACCTGCGTCGCGACGATCACGGGAATGCCGCGGCGCCTGGCGCCGCGCGTAATCTCTTTCTGAGCGCGGGGCACGCGTTCGAGCGGCAGCTCGAGCCCGAGGTCGCCGCGCGCCACCATCACCGCATCGCACACCTCGAGGATCTCGTGCAAATGCTCGATCGCCTGAGGTCGCTCGAGCTTGGCGATCAGGGGGACGTCACCAGCGTTGGCGTCGAGGATTAATTGCCGCGCCTGACGCACGTCTGCGGCAGTCTGCACGAAGCTGAGAGCGACCATGTCCACGCCGAGGGTCAGCCCGAATTTCAGGTCCTCGATGTCTTTCTCCGTGATGGCCGACGCCGGCAACGGCACACCCGGAGCGTTGATACCTTTGTGCTCGCCGATCTCGCCGCCGTCGATCACTGTGGTCTGGATTTCGCGGCCGTCGGTCGCATCGACCCGTAGTTCGATGCGGCCGTCCGCCAGCAACAGGCGATCCCCTGAGTGGACACAGCGCGCCAGGCCCTCGAACGTCGTGAACACGCGGCCAGGGCTGCCGACGCCGTCGCCGGTCACAATCTGAAGTGAATCGCCCGGCGAGACCTGCAGCGGACGTCCACCCTCGAGTCGTCCGGTCCGGATCTTCGGGCCACCGAGATCCTGGAGAATCGCCACCATCGAGCCGGCGCGCTCCGCCGCCGCACGCACGCGCGTATAGATCGCACCCTGCGACTCGTGCGTGCCGTGCGAAAAATTGAGGCGGACGATGTCAGTGCCGGCCGCGATCAGCGCGTCGAGTACGGAGTCGGAGTCGCTCGCAGGACCAATCGTGGCGATGATTTTGGTGTGACGCATGACGTAGGATTTGATTATGGGCCAGATCGTTCCGGATGCCATCGAGCGCTACCTGGCGGGACTCAATCGCGCGGGTGACGCTGTACTTGATGAGATTGCTCGAGGCAACGAGACCCGCGGCCTTCCGCTCGTCGATGCCGAAGTTGGCGCCCTGCTGCGCGTCCTCGCCACGTCGATCGGCGCCACACGTATGCTCGAAATCGGCACCGCTATTGGCTACTCGGGCATCTGGCTTGCGGGCGTCATGCCCGCGGGCGGTATGCTGCTGACAATGGAGCTGAGCGAGGAGCGGGCGCGCGAAGCGCGCGACAACTTCGCTCGCGCCGGTCTCGCAGACAAGGTCAGCGTCATCGTCGGCGACGCCCAGTTGAAGGTGGCGAAGGTGTCCGGTCCGTTTGATCTGATCTTTCAGGACGGCGCCAAGAACCTGTATGAACCGCTGCTCGATCGATTAGTCGGGCTCCTCAGACCCGGTGGCCTTCTGGTTACCGACAATGTTCTCTGGAGCGGCGAGGTGGTACCGGGATTCGCGGCGACGCCGATCAATGACGCTGCCGACACGCAGGCGATTGCCGGCTACAACGAACGGGTGGCGTCCCACCCGCAACTGCTTACGTCGATCGTGCCGTTGCGCGACGGCGTCTCGATTTCGGTGAAGCGCGTGTAGTGAAGCGCGTGTAGTGTCCGGCTTCAGCCGGACCTGAGGAAACGCATGACGATCGAAACGTGGCTGGTGGATGCGATCGCTGACGCTGAAAAGCGGGGATTGCACGAGTTGAAACCGATCCTTGAAGGGCTCGCAGCGTCAACGCGGGCACTGCGTGCAGCCGATTTCAACGACGACCCCTCCGGAAGTCTCGAGTCGATGGCAGACGGCCAGCGCCCGGCCGGCAAGAGCCCATCCGCCGCATCGATGCAGCAGCCTCCCGACGGGAATCGGGCGCGATGGTGACTATCGAGGAATTCGGCCGACGGCTGCGCGCGCACGAGGTGACCGCCGAGCGCGTCACCGAGGACTGCCTGCGACGCATCGAAGCGGAGAACCCGCGCCTGAACGCGTTCATCAGGGTGACGGCGGACGCTGCCCTGCGCCAGGCACGTGATGCTGACCGGGAGTTGTCGGCGGGACAGGACCGCGGTCCGCTCCACGGGGTGCCGATGTCGATCAAGGATCTTCTCGATATCCGCGGCCTGCCGACAACGGCGGCGTCGCGGGTCCGCGAAGGGCATGTGGCTCCGCGTGATGCGACCACGATTGCGCATCTGCGCCAGGCGGGCGCGGTGTTGCTCGGCAAGACCAACCTTCACGAGTTTGCGTTCGGGACGACCAATGAAGACTCGGCGTTCGGTCCAGCGCGCAATCCATGCGACCCGACGCGATCGCCCGGCGGATCGAGCGGCGGCTCGGGCGCAAGTATCGCCTCGGGTATGGCGTTGGCCAGCGTCGGCACCGACACTGGCGGTTCGATCCGTATTCCGGCCGCAGCCTGCGGCATCGTCGGGCTGAAGCCATCACTGGGCGAAGTGCCGACCGACGGCGTCGTGCCCCTTTCGCGCACGCTCGATCACGTCGGCCCGCTGGCGTTGACGGTCACCGATGCGGCGCTCGTCCATCACGCGCTGCTCGGACAGGTGAAAGCAGTGCCACCAGCGCCAACGCCTGTGAGCGGCTTGCGGCTGGCGGTCCCTCGCGCGTACTTCTGCGATCTGCTGGACGACGAAGTGCGGGCGCGGTTTGAAGCGGCGCTCGAGCGGCTGCGGCAAGGCGGCGCACGAATCGACGACATCGAGATTCATCATGCCTGCGACATCGGACCGATCTATCTGCATCTGGTATTGAGCGATGCGGCGGCCTACCACGCGGCCACTCTGGAATCGATGCCGGAAAAATACACGGCGCCCGTCAGGTTGCGGCTCGAAATGGCGCGATATGTGATGGGTGAAGACTACGTCCGCGCCCTGGCCGGACGCGAGGTGCTGCGCCGGGAAGTGGATACGGCGCTCGCACAACACGATGCCGTCGTGCTGCCGACCCTGCCGATTCCGGCGCCCCTCATCGGCGCCAGCGACGTCGAGATCGGCGGACGGCCTCAGCCAATCCGTAATGTGATGCTGCGACTCACCCAGCTGTTCAATGTCACCGGCCATCCGGCGATTTCAATGCCCACTGGTCGAACCGCAACCGGACTGCCCTGCTCGATCCAGCTGGTCGGCCCCCGTATGCAGACCGATGCGCTGCTACAGGTCGCACTCGCGTGCGAGGGTCAGATCGGTGCAGCTCCGCCGGCGTCCGGCTCGGTCGGAGTCTGAATGTCCGGCGTCCCCGGCACCGGGATGTCGGGCGGCGGCACCGGTTTGATGTCCGGCGGCGGTTTATCGATGGGATCCGGCGGCCGCGGAAAATCCGGAGGCGACGGTTGTTCGATCATGCAACCATCAGCTGCAATTCCCGAGCCCGACCTCAGACGTCGAGCCCGATCGCGCGCATGAGCGCGAGGGCGTTGCTGTGCTCCACGACTCCAGGTCGCATGCGGTAGTCGAAAATCATCCGACCGTTCTCGAGACGATCCTCGAAGTGCATGTTGACCGCAGCTGAGCCGAGCTTCGACGTCAGTTCCGTCAGCGCCAGGTCGTGCGTGGTCACCAGGCCGATCGCCGCCATCGCGACCAGCGCGCGGACGATGCCCTCGGCGCCGGCGCGTCGGTCGTATGAGTTGGTGCCGTGCAGGATTTCATCCAGCAGGAACAACAGCGGCACGCGGCCGCGCCCGGCGTCCACGATGGTTCTAATGCGGAGGATCTCGGCGTAGAAGCGTGAGTGACCCGCTTGAAGTGAATCCTCGATGTGTAATGTCGCGCCGAGCACCAGCGGCGAGAGCCGCAGCCGCGTGGCGCGCACGGGGGCACCAGCCAGTGCCATCACCACGCTGACGCCGACCGACCGCAGCAGCGTGCTCTTCCCTGACATGTTCGAACCGCTGACGATCAGCACGCGCGGTCCGCTGTCGCCGAGCCGGACGTCATTGGCTACGGAGACCTCGCCCGGCATCAGGGGATGGCGCAGGTCGACCGCGTCGTAGAGCGCCGCATACCGCCCGCCGTCCGTGGCGGTGACTTCGACGAGCTCGGGAAACGGATCATCGGGCTGCTCGAATGCGTAGGTGCCAAGCGCGGATAACGCCTCGAGCTCTCCCACGGCCCGGAGCCACTCAGCAACCGCGCGTCCGTAGCGGTGGTGCCATCGATCGATCGCCACGGCGAGCTGTGGCCGGACGAGGAGCACGTACGCGATCGGCGAAAACATCAGGTTGTGCGTGGAATCGAGCCACGACACGAGGCTGCGCAGCTGCGCGATCCGGCGTGACGGCGGCACGCCGTCGGTCACGAACGTCTGCTGCAGCGCGACCAGCCGCGGTGACTTGAAGCGCTCGCGCTCGACCCGGCCCAGCAATTCCGCCAGCAATCCGAGGTCGCGCTCGGGAGTTTCGATCGCGTGCAACACGTGGCTGATGCGACGGCGGCCGATCGATTCGACCGCGATGACGACCAGCAGCCAGATGATCAGCCACACCGAGGCGACGAGCTCTGCGTACACCGCAGCCGCAACTCCGACCATCGCTGCAGCCGTTGCCGCGAGCAGGACCCGATGCCATTCAGGGAATCCGACTGGCTGCGACCCGGCCCATGCAGCGAGCGGCCCGGTGCGTCCGACCGGTGACTCGGACGCCAGCACCGCAACATCCTCGCGAAATTCGATCAGTGTCCGTAATTCGTCGACGGCTCCCTGACGCGGGCGGACGTCGTCGGTCGGCGCGGGAACCCGCAGCCAGTCCGCGAGCGTGGCCTCCCCTATTTCGGTTCGTGCGGTGTTGAGCAATTCGAAGAGCGAACCACGGCCGAAGAGATCGAGGTCGCCGGCGTAAGGATGGTCGGCTATGAATCCCGCGCCGTCACGGCCGGCGCCGGGCCACCGGCCGGCAAGTCGATCGAGTCCGCGAAGATAGAGGCGCTCCGCCGCCCGCGCGCGCTCACGCTGATTCAGCAAGCGCGCGTGAACGACGGCGACCGCGCCGAATCCGAGCCAGGCGACGATCGGCCACGGCCACGCGATGCTGGCGCGGACGAATGCCATCCAGAGCAGGACCGCGCCGGCGCCGCCGATGATCAGACGGACATTCGACAGCAGCAGGTGCCTGCGATCCAGTTCGGCGATTCGAATCCGCCAGCGGGCGAGTCGTGAGTCGTACTCGGCGCGTGGGCTGATCTCGGTCACTGCTGTGGGGCGGTCAGGCCAGCAGCGAGGTCGCGAGCGCGACGTAGTGCGCAGCCGCCGCTTCCAGTTCCGCGATGGACACGAACTCGTCGGCGGTGTGGGCGACGTGAATCGATCCCGGTCCGAAGAGCAGCGGCTCGCCCCAGCTCGCAAGAAACGGGATGTCGGTCGTGTACGGAAATACTTCCGTGTCGTAGCCTGGAACGGTCCGCAGGCGGACGGTGGGCACGTCCAGTACGTGTTCGATGGTGACGCGCCGCTCGAGCGGAGCGACAGCTCGCCTGACGTCGGCTGGGTCGCCGACGGTTCGAAACATGACTTCCGCGCTGGCCGAGGGCGACACGACATTCGGCGCCACACCGCCACTGATGAGGCCAACGGTATAGTGCGTGCGGCCGAGGACCGAATCCTCGGGCAGCGCGATCGAGCGCAGTTCGATGAGCGCGTCCAGAAGCTTGTCGATCGCGGACTCGCCGAGTTCGGGAAACGAAGAGTGCGCCGCACGTCCGCTCGCATGCAGCCGCAGCCGCAGGATGCCGCGGGTGCCGCGTCCGAGGCGATTGTCGGTCGGCTCGCCGTTGATCAGGAACCGGCAGCCGTTGCCGGCAGCGTCGGCGACGCGCGCGCCATCGCTGCCACGCTCTTCGCCGACGACGAACACCAGACCGACGCGCGCCTCGCCGCCACGCCACAGACGATCGGCGGCCGCGACCTGGGCGGCGAGAATGCCCTTGGCGTCACACGAGCCCCGCCCGTACAGGCGATCGCCTTCGATCCGGCTCGCGAAGAACGGCGGGACGCAATCGAAGTGGGTCGAGAACACGACCGTCGGATCGCCGGGGGCAGGCGTGGCAATCACGTTGAACCGCGTCTCGTCCACACGCTGCTCGACGACGGTGCAGCCTCGGGCGCGCAGGTAGTCCGCGAGCCAGCGTCCTGCGTTCCCTTCGCGGCCGGTGGTGGAGTCGATGTCGACCAGCGCACGGGTCAGGGCAACGATATCGACTGGATCAGATGTCACGCTACGAACCGAAAAGGATTCTTCATTGCGCGTCGCCATCGTCTTACCTGATCCATGTCTCGAGCTCCGTGCGGGTGTCGGTGCGCGAGTCGCGGTACTTGACGATCACCGGCGTGGCAAGGGAAAGGCCCCACTCGACACCCTTACCGGCCGTCACCGCGCGAGCGCCGGGGACGACAACCGCACCTTCCGGGACGATCAGCGGGCGGTCTGCAGTCGGCTTGATGACCTCGCCGCGGACGAGGTCGTAAACCGGCGTCGAACCGGTCAGCACGGTGCCGGCCGCGATGACCGCTCGCGCGCGGACGATCGCGCCCTCGTAGATCCCCGTGTTTCCGCCAATCAGGACTTCGTCCTCGATGATCACAGGCAGCGCACCGACGGGCTCGATCACGCCGCCGATCTGCGCGGCCGCACTCACGTGGACGCGCGCACCGACCTGCGCGCACGATCCGACCAGCGCATGTGAATCGATCATCGACCCTTCGCCGACGTAGGCGCCGATGTTCACGTACATCGGCGGCATGCAGATCACGCCCGGTGCCAGAAACGCACCGTCGCGAATCGCGGACCCTCCGGGCACGATGCGAACGCCGGCGGAGAGTCCCGGCTTCTTCAGCGGCAGCGTGTCCTTGTCGTAAAACGGCAACTTGCCGTGATCCATCGACTGATCGGTCATGTCGCCGAACCTGAACCCGAGCAGGATGCCCTGCTTCACCCACAGGTTGACGCGCCAGCCGATCGGGCTCGACGCGTCGGGCTCGGCCGCACGCACTTCGCCAGACGACAGCGCCGCCCGCAGCCGCGCGAACACCTCTCGTGCGGCATCGCGGTCGGCCGCCGGGCCGGCGGCGATGAGATTGTTGATGTCGGTTTCCAGCATGCCGTCAGACCAACGCCGCTTTCAACAGGCCGAGATCCTTGAGCACGTTGACGATCTTCGCTTTCGATTCCGCCTTCGGCGATACCATCGGCAGCCGATAGATTTCTTCGAGCAGCCCCATCGCCGCCATCGCGGCTTTCACCGGCACCGGGTTCGACTCGATGAAATTGATCGACATCAACGGCAGGATTCTCGCGTGCACGGCACGGGCAGCGCGAAAGTCGTTGCGCTCCGCCGCCTCGACCATCTGCACCAGCTCGGATGGGATCTGGTTGCTGGCCACGGAGACGATGCCCTGGCCGCCAATCGCCATCAGCGGCAGCGTCAGCGCATCGTCTCCCGACAGGACCAGGAAGTCGTCTGGCACCGCGTGCCGCACCTCGCACATCTGCGCGACGTTACCCGACGCTTCCTTGACCCCGACGATATTCGGGATTTGCGCGAGGCGGGCCAACGTGGCGACCTCGACGTTGACGCCCGTCCTTCCGGGAACGTTGTAGACAACGATCGGCAGCGCCGTGCTCTCGGCGAACGCGCGATAGTGCTGGTAGAGGCCTTCCTGGGTCGGCTTGTTGTAGTACGGCGTGACCGAAAGGAAGCCCGACGCGCCGGCCTTCGCCAGCTGACCGCCGAGGTGAATCAATTCCCTGGTGTCGTAACCTCCGGCGCCAGCCAGCACCGGCACCCGACCTTTGGCTTCGTCGGCAAGGATTTCGACGATGCGAATCCGCTCCGCGTCTGTGAGCGTCGGATTTTCACCGGTGGTGCCGCACGGACACAGAAAATGGATGCCGGCGTCAATCTGCCGGCGTCCGAGCCGGCGCACTGCCGGTTCGTCGAGTTGACCGCTGGCCGTGAACGGCGTCACGAGCGCGGTACCGACTCCAGAAAATGGTGTTCTCATAGTGCTCTCCGGCAGGGCTGAGCCCTGCGACACGCTGCCCGACCACCCGCCTATCCGACCGAATTCGTCCGCTTTACCCACCGAGGCCCAGCACATCCCGCATCGTGAACCAGCCGCTCTTTCCCTCGATCCAGCGCGCCGCGGTCAGCGCGCCCCGGGCAAACGCGGTCCGATCGCGCGCCGCGTGCGACAGCGTGATTGTCTCGGCCGGGCCGTCGAAGCCAATGGTATGCGTTCCGGGGATGAAGCCGGCACGGGTTGACGAGACCGCAATGGGCCGCGCGTAACCCGCGTCCTCCATGGTCCGCTTCAACAGGAGGGCCGTCCCGGACGGTGCGTCCACTTTCGCGGCGTGATGAGCTTCGTGCAGAAAAGCGCCGAACTCCGCCTGCGGCGCGAACAGCTTCGATGCGTGCGCGACGATCGCCTCGAAAATGACCACCCCGGTCGAAAAGTTCGGTGCGGCAACCACGCCGACATTGCTGGCCGACGCTACGGCTCGCAATGCCTCCTGATGAGCCGCCCAGCCAGTCGTGCCGACCACCAGGTTGATGCCGCGCCTGGCGAGCGTCGTTGCGTTGCCGACCACCGCATCGGGTGTCGAGAAATCGATGGCGACATCCACGCCGGTCCACCGCAGATCGTCCGCGCCGCCGCCGTGGAGCGGCGAGGCCGGATCGATTACGCCGGCGACTTCGCATCCATACTGCGGCGCCAGCTGACCGACCAGCTGACCCATCTTGCCGTGACCGACGAGAACGATTCGCATGGATTGTTTTACTACGATTTCTGAAAAAACTGCTCGTGCAGCCTGGTCATCGCGTGCGGCACGTCCGAGTTCCGGAGCACGAACGTGATGTTGCGACGCGACGCCGCCTGGGACACCAGGCGCAGCGGAATTCGGTCGAGCGCCGTGACCGCGCGGCCAAACAATGTCGGGTCGCTGCGCAGGTTCTCGCCGACCGCGCAGATGATCGCCATCTCGCGCTCGCAACTGGCTTCGGCGAAGTTGCGCAGGTTGTCGAGAATGGCCTCGAGACGCCTGGTGTCGTCGACCGTGACCGACACGCTCACTTCGGAAGTGGTCACCACGTCGACGGCGGTCTTGAAGCGCTCGAACACTTCAAAGAGGCGACGCAGGAATCCGTGCGCGCCAAGCATGCGGGTGGAGGTGATGTCCACGACGGTGACATCGCGTTTGCACGCCAGCGCGGTCAGCTGGCCTTCGGACGGACGGCCTTCGGCGGTGATCATCGTGCCGGGATTGTCGGGACGCCGGGAATTGAGAATGCGGACCGGGATGTTTTTCGCGACCGCCGGGAGGATGGTGCTGGGGTGTAGCACTTTGGCGCCGAAGTAGGCGAGCTCGGACGCCTCGGCGAACGACAGCCACGACACCAGGTGCGGCTGCGGCACGATTCGCGGGTCGGCGGTCAGCATGCCATCGACGTCGGTCCAGATCTGAATCTCGTCCACGCCGAGCGAGGCGCCGAAAATCGCGCCTGAGTAGTCCGAGCCTCCGCGACCCAGCGTCGAGGTCACGCCGTTCGCGGTCGCACCGATGAAACCGCCAAGCACGGCCACAGTACCCGCATTGATCGCCGGTGCAATCAGCTCGCGCGAACGATCGGCGGTCTCCATCATGTCGGGAACAGCGGCGGTGTGTTCGGTGTCGGTCACCAGCACCAACCGCGCGTCCACCCAGAGACTCGGCACCCGATGATCCGCGAGCGCGGCGGCGATGATTCGACTGCTGACGAGCTCGCCCACTGCGAGCACCGCGTCGCGCGAACGGGCCGACACTTCCCGCAACACCGCGAGCGCGTGGACCAGACCGGCAAGCTCTTCGAACTCCTGATGGACTTCAGCCAGGACGCGGCTGCGACTCTCGCTGGTCACCGCCGTGGCGACGGCGACGTGTCGCTCGGTCAACTCCCGTATCTCGGCCGCGGCCTTCGCCGCCGCGCCGTCTTCGGCCATCTGCGCCACCGCCACCAGCTTGTCGGTGACGCCCGAGAGGGCGGAAACGATCACCACCGGCGCCGCGCTGCCCGGCGTCCGCTTCTGTGCCTGATCCCGAACGATGGCGATCAGGCGATTGATGGCATCGGGATCGGCGACCGACGTGCCGCCGAATTTCATCGCGACGCTTCCAGTGCTCACAGCAACCCCTCGCGATGCATCAACTCAGCGTTGAGGATGGCCGCACCCGCGGCGCCGCGAATGGTGTTGTGCCCGAGCGCCACGAACTTGTAGTCGAGCACCGGACAGCGGCGCAGCCGTCCGACGCTGACGGTCATGCCGCCGTCGCGATTGGCGTCGAGCGCCGGCTGCGGACGGTTCGGCTCGGTCAGATACACGATCGGCTGCGGCGGCGCCGACGGCAGCCCAAGGTCCTGCGGTCTGCCGCGAAAACTGTTCCACGCGGCGATCACCGCCGCGGCGTCGGGCTTCTGCTCGAGCGCGACCGAGATCGAGCCGGTATGGCCGTTGTGCACCGGCACGCGAGTGACCGCCGCACTGACCGTCACAGGATGGTTCTCGACACCGGCTGTTCCGAGCGTGCCCAGAATCTTATTGGTCTCAGTTTCGATCTTCTCTTCTTCGCCGCCGCCAATGAACGGAATTACATTGCCGAGAATGTCCCACGACGGCACGCCCGGATACCCGGCACCGGAAATGGCCTGAAGCGACGTGATCATCGACTGCTTCAAGCCGAACTGACGCAGCGGCGCCAGCGCCATCGCGTACACGACCACCACGCAGTTCGGGTTGGTGACGATCCGGCCTTTCCAGCCGCGAGAGGCCTGTGCGGTGAGCAGCGCCAGGTGGTCTGCGTTCACCTCCGGAATCATCAGCGGTACATCCGCTTCCATCCGGTAGTTGCGCGAGTTGCTGACGATGACATGACCGGCCTGCGCGAAATCCGCCTCGATCGCACCGGCCACCGACGAGTCGAGACCGGAAAACACCAGCTTGGGCGCGCGGCCCGACGTGGCGGCGTCAACCGTCAGCTTCGCGACCGCGTCAGGCAGTTGATTCGGCAGACGCCAGGCGCACGCATCGCTGTAGGCCTTGCCGGCCGAGCGCTCGCTGGCGCCAAGCCACGTGACCTTGAACCACGGATGCTGAGCGAGCAGCGCGATGAACTGCTGGCCGACCATGCCGGTCGCGCCAAGGATTCCGACTTCGATAGAAGACATCTTTTTTTCCAAAAAAAAAGCCGACGCGGTTTTTAGCCGGTCGGCAGCAGGTCGCTCGCTGGTTGTTGAAAATCAGTGCTCGAGCACACACACTCCGACGCATTCAGGCTTGTTGGCCCGCTTTCGACCGAGACGCTTTCGAATGTCGGAGGTGAAGCACATGAGACAGGCAGTATAGCATGGGAAGCGAATGCTTCAGGCTTTGTTCCATACATGGGAGCGGCAGCTCTCGGATGTCACCAAGGATCGCGTGGTTCGGCCGTTCGAGTGGGGCCTCGACTGGATTCCTGGAAATGGACACGCGCCAGGTGCGCCGCCCGCGCAGGTCATCGCCGACTGGGTGTCAGAGGTGATGGCCGACAGCGATGCGTTTTTTACGCCGGCGCCGACCACCGACTACACGCGTCGCTCCGGCCCTGACGGCGACCTCGTCACGTTTCCGAGCGCGCTCGTCACGCCGCACGTCGAGAACAACACTGCTTACTGCCGCTACTTTCCGTCCGCGGAGTCGGCCCGGCAAAAGCAGACACCGCGCGCCGCCGTACTGGTGATGCCGCAATGGAACTCGGACGCCGGCGGTCACATCGGACTGAGCAAACTGCTCGCATGGAGCGGGTTGAGCGCGCTGCGCCTCAGCCTTCCCTACCACGATTGGCGTATGCCCCCTGAACTCAATCGTGCCGACTACATCGTCAGCGCCAACGTCGCGCGAACGGTGCAGGTCTGCCGCCAGGCCGTGCTGGACGCGCGCCGCGCCATCGCCTGGCTGGCGATGCAGGGTTACGATCGAATCGGGATCCTCGGCACCAGTCTCGGATCGTGCCTCGCGCTGCTCACGTCGGCGCACGAGCCACTGATCCGGGCAGAGGCGCTGAACCACATCTCTCCCGACTTCGCGGACGTGGTGTGGCGTGGTCTTTCGACGCGTCACGTCCGCGAGGGGCTCGACGGCAACATCGAACTGGAGATGCTCAAAGCGCTCTGGGCGCCGATCAGCCCGCGCTTTTATCTCGAACGCCTGCGCAAGTGCCAGACACTACTGGTTTACGCGAAATACGACCTTACCTTCCCGGTCGATTTGTCGCGAAACCTCGTGCGCGCGTTCGGCGACCTCGACCTGCCACACGAAGTCGCCGCCCTGAACTGCGGCCACTACACCATCGGCAAAACGCCGTTCAAGTTCCTCGACGGGTACATCCTCACGAAATTCCTCAGGAAGGCGTTGCTCCGTTCGTGACGGTTCCGTAATCGACGCACGAAATTGAAATCGGCCCTGGCCGCGTTCATTCGACGAAGACGAATTCATTGGCGGTCTGACGCTTGCACTGCGAACGGTCAGAAATGTCTCCGGCCGCCACCTACCTGACCTCCCGGCGCCTGCGTCTCTACCCGCTCGCGATCCTCATGGGCGCGACCATCGGCTGGATGTTTTTCGTCGCGAGCAGCACCGGACTTCGCGCCGTGCACGGCGGACGCGTCGGCGGCGACCTGCCTGCTTTCTACGGGGCCGGACGAATTATTGCCCGCACGCCGATGGCGCTTTACGATCCGGCCGTCCTCCGGGACGCTCAGTCGGATCTGCTGCCCGGCAACAGCGGCGGGTGGATTCATTTCGCTTATCCGCCCTACGTCGCCGTCGCCTACGTTCCGTTCACCTGGCTCAATTTCAAGACCGCGTACGTCGTGCACACGCTGCTGATGGTGACGTGTGTGCTGTTGGCCCTGGCCTTACTTCGTCCGCTGCTGTTGTCCCTACGGAGGGAATTTGCGGCTTGCGCGGCAGCAGCGCTCACCTTCTATCCGCTGTTCCGAAGCATCGTCGGCGGCCAAAACACAGCGCTGAGCCTGTTGTGCGCGGCTGGCGCGGCGGCGATGCTGTCCAGGAAACGCGACGTGGCGGCCGGACTCTGGATCGGGCTCTGGATGTTCAAGCCGCAATACGCCATTCCTGTCGGAGCGCTGATCGCGGTGTGCGGGCGTCCGCGGATTGTCGTCGGCGCCGTCATCGTCTCAGCGGCGTGGTTCCTGGTCGGTGCGTCGGTCGCCGGTTGGAGTTGGCCGCTCTGGTGGTGGCATGCCGGCGTTCTACCCGTCGCCGCTCTTGACGCGATCATCGAACGCGCGACTGGCGTGTCGTTCCCGCAGGTGGCAGCCGCGGCCGGTGTGCCTCTTCTTGGATGGCTGGGTGTCGCCGCCACGTCGGTCTTTGCGATCGTGACGGCGTGGCGGTCCCGCCGCGAACCGCTCGTGACTGTGGCGATTGGTGCTGCCGCCTGCGTCCTGACGGCGCCACACGCGCTCTACTACGACGCCGGACTCGCGGTCCTCGCGTTCGCCGTGGCCGCGGACGCCGCCGGTCGGCGCGCGTTGCCTGTTCTTATTGCCAGTTGGTGTGTCGCCGCGCTGCAGCCTGTCCGGTTCTTTCCGTTACCTGCCGACATGCTCGTGCTCGCGGTATCAATTCTTCTGCTGTCGCGAACTTCCTTACAGGTATTTGAGAATCCCACGCAGCGCGTCGAAAAGCACTTGCGCGAGGTTGGTGACGAGCGGCGAAATCTCACCCTCGTTCACCGCAGTGGCGACTGTGACCGGGTTGGTGACGAACAGCCAGATCGTCGCCGCCGCCAGCACGATGCAGACGATGGCAATCAAGGTGAACAGGCTGACACCGACGCGTTGAAGGCTCATGGCACGTCGAAAGCGACAATCGGCACGTCGACATGTTCTATGACGACATCGACCGGGCGGTTGTTCGTTTGAGGGACGAGCCGGCCGGCGAGGCCCCTCGTCTCAAATGCTATCTCAGAAGTCGTCGGCAGGGAGGACGATTGGCTCGCCAAGGTCGAGCCGGGCGATCTCGGGTCCGACCACGTCGAGGTCGCCGACGATGAGGGTCGTCAGTCTTGCCGGATCGAGGTGCCGCGTCATCACGCGGGACACATCGTCGGTCGTGACGCGCTCGATGCGCGGCACGAATTGCTCGAAGTAATCGTCGGGCAGGTCGTAAACCGCGAGCTGCAGCGCTGCGCGCCCAATCTGTTCACCGGTCTCGAAGCTGCGCGCGTAGCCGCGCGTCAGCGCGGCGATGCCGAGCTCGAGCTCGGCGGCGGTCACCGGTCGCTGGCCGCGAATGCCCGCGATCTCGTTGATCGATTCGTGAACCGCGCGCCCCGTCCCCGCGGTGTCGACGCTCGCCTGCAGCACGAACGGTCCCGACAGACGACGAAACTCGAACGCCGTTCGCGCGCCGTAGGTGAGACCTTTGTCCTCACGCAGATTGAGGTTGATGCGGCTCACGAACTGACCGCCCAGAATGGTGTTGGCGACTACCAGCGGGTGATAGTCGGGCGTATCGCGTCTGACTGCCACCTGGCCGATCCGGAGTTCCGACTGCGGAGCGCTCGGACGGCTCACGATGTGAATGCCGGCGGCCTGGGGCAACGCGGCGCTGCCGGCGTTCTCGGCGACGCTGGACCCGCTCCAGTCGCCGAATGCTTCGGCGGCCAGCTTGACGATCGCCGCGTGGTCACAGTCTCCGACCGCGATCAGGGTGGATACCGACGGCCGAATCGCCTGCAGATGAAACGCCCGGACATCGTCTGCCGCAATGCCGGTGACTGACGCCTCCGTTCCCATCGGCGAGTGGCCGTACGGATGTCCGCCGTAAATCAGCTTGAGAAATGCGCGGTCGGCGACGGCGGCTGGAACGTCTTTCACCTGCGTCAGGCGGTGAAGCCGGAGCTGGCGCACGCGCGTGAAATCGGCGTCGCGCATCGCCGGCCGGGCAACGATGTCGGACAACAGTTCCAGAGCCCTCGCGGCGAAGCGGCTCAAAACCGTCACGCTGGCGACGGTCGCATCCGATCCGATATCGGTGTCGAACTGCGCGCCCAGCTTGGCGAGCGCCTCGTGCATCTGGATCGCCGAACGATCGCCGCTGCCTTCGTCGAGCATGTCGGCCGTGAAGGCCGCCAGCCCCTCTTTGCCAGCCGGATCGGCGGCCGCACCGCTTCTGACGAGCAGGGTGAACGCCACCAGCGGTACCTGCGTATGACGCGCGGTCCAGACTCGGAGGCCGTTTGGCAGCGTCGATTTTTCGATCGCCGGAAACGCGAGCGTGCGCGTCGGCGCCGGCGCTGGCAGGCGGCTGCGATCGACCGTCATGTGCGGACCGCGATCACGAAACCACCGCTCGCGTCGAATCGGGCGCCGCGAGCGTGGTTCTGCCCTTCGGCACGATGCTGAGGGTGGCGCGGCGCTCCGGATCGAAGAAGCGCGCAGCGGTGTGCTGGAGCGAGTCGTGCGTGACGACCTGATAGCGAGCCAGATCGCGGTCGAAGTAGGCCGGGTCCTTCAGGAACACGTTGTAGGCGTTGAGCTGATCGGATTTGCCGCCGAAGCCGCCGACTGTCTGCAGCCGGAACATGAACTGCGCTTCGGCCTGAACGCGACCACGCTCGATCTCCTGGTCGGTGGGACCGCCCGCGGCCAGGGTCGAGATTTCCTCGAGAATGGTCCGTTCGATTTCCGCCAGGGTGTGGCCCGGCGCGGCGGTGGCGGTGATCTGCGCGTAGCCGGCCATTTCGCGCGAATTCTGCGATGCGGACACGTCGGTTGCGATTCGCTCGTCGAACACCAGGCGGCGGTACAGCCGCGAGGTCTTGCCGTTGGCGAGCAGATCGGTGGCGAGATCGAGATCCGCATCGCCACTGGCGAACATCGCCGGCGTGTGCCAGGTCATATAGAGACGGGGCAGCTCGACCCGATCTTCGATGAAGACGCGAACCTGGCCGGGCAAGGTCGCGGTCGCGTGCACCGGCTCGACCCGTTCGCCGGCTTCGATCTCGCCGAAGTAGCGATCGACCAACGCCAGCGCCGAGGCCGAATCGATGTCGCCGGCGAGAGCGATCGACGCGTTGGCCGGATGGTAGTAGCGCCGGAAGAACGCGTGCACTTCGTCGAGGCGAACCGCCTGCAGGTCCGCGATTTCGCCGATCGTGGTCCAGCTGTACGGATGATCGGGCGGATACAGGGTCGACAACAGCGCCATCGGTGCGAGGCCGTACGGGCGGTTTTCGTAGTTCTGCCGGCGCTCGTTCAGCACCACGTCGCGCTGGTTCGAGAACTTGGCCTCGGTCAGTGCCGGCAGGAGATAACCCATGCGATCGGATTCCATCCACAGCGCGAGCTCGAGCGCACCTGAGGGCACCACTTCCCAGTAGTTGGTGCGATCGGCGTTGGTCGAACCGTTCAAGGTCGCGCCTGCGCCCTGCAGCGGCTGAAAATATCCGTGGTCGTGATGCTGCGAGCCCTCGAACATCAGGTGCTCGAACAAGTGCGCGAATCCGGTATGGCCGGGACGCTCGTTCTTCGAGCCGACGTGATACCACACGTTCACCGCCACGATCGGGCAGGCGTGATCCTCGTGCAGGAGGACGTCGAGCCCGTTCGCCAGCGTGTGCTTCGTGAAGGAAATGTTCACCGGAAGCTGCCGCAGGTCGGCATCTCTTTGCCGTAGTACGGATTCTCGATGGTCGCGGACGCCTGCAGCCACGGCT
>DASXIR010000378.1:0-5112 GCA_036497895.1 Vicinamibacterales bacterium
ACCCCGCGCCCGAGAATCACGTTCGAACGGATCGCTTCGCTGCCGGTGCCGACATAGATGACACTTGGATTCGAGTCCGCCACGTCGATCGCCCCGATCGATCCGGTTGGAATCTGACCGTCGGTGATCGGCGTCCAGGTGGCGCCGAAATTTTCGGTCTTCCAGACTCCGCCGCCGGTCGCCCCCATGTAAAACACGTTCGGCTGCGTACGCACACCGACTGCTGCGGTGGAGCGTCCGCCGCGATGCGGTCCGATGTTCCGCCAGCGCAGATCCTGGTACGTTGCGGGATCGAGAACGGCGTTGCCGCCGGTCTGGGCGGCGATGGGACGGTTGGTGTGATTGGAGACGACGACCGCCAGCACGAGGGTGGCGCCTGCAAATGCGAGCTTCTTCATACGACGGTTATTATAGGACCGCAAATTTCGGGACAGTCCTTATGAACGCACAACGAGTGATCGCCGATCTGCGCGAGCTGGCCGCGCGCACGTCAACCGCAGACGGCGCGCAGCGCCTGGCGTGGGGACCGGTGTGGCGCGACGCCCGCGCCTGGTTCAAGGCCAGGGTCGCGGAACTCGGCCTCGACGTGACAACGGACTCAGCTGGAAACAACTGGGTCACCCTGGCTGGCGCATCGGCCAGGACCGTCATCGTCGGCAGCCATCTCGACTCCGTGCCGAACGGCGGCTGGCTGGACGGCGCGCTCGGGACGCTCGCGGCGCTCGAGGCGTTGCGCATGTACGCCGGAACCGTTCCGCCGGTGACGCTCAAGCTCGTGGACTGGGCCGATGAGGAGGGGGCACGCTTCGGCCGAAGCCTGCTTGGGTCGGCAGCGGCGGCCAACAGCCTGAACATCGACGAAGTGCGCGAGCTTCAGGATCGGAACGGCACGCGTCTGATCGACGCCCTGGCAGAGAACGGCGTGGTGCTCGATCGCATCATGGACGCCCACCGCGAGCTCAAGACCATCGACGCGCGCGGCTATCTCGAGCTGCACATCGAACAGGGTCCGGTGCTCGAATCGTTGAACCGGCCGACCGGTGTCGTGCTCGGGACCTTCGGCGTCGAGCGCAACCTGCTGCGGTTCACTGGGCAGGCGGCGCATTCCGGGTCGACGCCGATTCCGATGCGGCGCGATGCGTTTCTCGCCGCCGCGCAGGCGGCGCTCGAGTTCCGTCAGATCGCGCTGCGGCACTCGACGCCGGGCGCCGGCGTGGTCTGCACCGTCGGCGTCGTGAATGTCGAACCCAAAATCGTGACCGCGGTGCCGGGCGTCTGCGAGATCTCACTCGATCAGCGCGCGTTGCATGCGGACGTGCTCGCCGCGATGCTGAGCGACGCCCACGCGGCGGCCGAACGCGCAGCGGCCGATAACCGCGTCACGGTGGAGTGGCGTCACATCTGGCGAATCAACCCGCGCCCGTTCGATCCCGACCTGCTGCGCCTGTGTGAGGAGGCGGTGCGCGAGGAGGCCGGCGACGCGCCGAGGCTGCCCTCCGGACCGCTGCACGACGCCGCCGAGATGGTGCCGCACATGCCGGTGGTCATGATGTTCGCCTACTCGTCGAACGGGCTGTCGCACTGCAAGGAAGAGGACACGCCCGGACCGCAGCTCGAAACGTCGATCCGCGCGTTCCTGCGTCTGGTTCAGAAAACCGTCGCTCACGTGGAGAGGACATGATGCGAACTGTCTGCTGGGTGTTGATCGGGCTTGCGGCGCTGGCGTTCGCAACCGGGACCGCTACGGCGTTCACGCACCAGGTTTTCGTGTTGGAGCCGGTCGGTTTCTGGCGCGGAGCCGTCGGCTTCCTGCTGTTCGCGATCGCGTTGCGAATGATGGACAGCCGCAGTTAATCGCGTAGCAGTCAATCGCGCAGGGGCGGAGCTTGCTCCGTCCGCATTAACGCCAGGGCCGAGCAAGCTCGGCCCTACATCCGGTCAATGCGCCGCGGCATCCGATCAGTGCGCCGCCGCTGCGCCGGCGGCGGGTGAATTCTTCGGCTGGGGACTGCCGACGCGCTGGCCGTTGATGGTCTCGTACTGGTAGGTCATCTTGAACGTCGATCGACCCGCGATCAGCACGTGGGCGACCGACTCGATCGAGACCGGGACGCGGACGCCGCCCATCTGCTCGTAAAGGCGGACGATCTCAACCTTGCGGGTCCAGAACGATGGCGTCTTCGACAGCTTGCCCTCGATCCGCGCCACCGTGGCGTCATCCGGCTCGAGAAAGATCGAACCCTCGACCAGCAGGACATCCTTACGGCGCGGCCTGACGCCGACCGCAGTCAGGCCGCCCTCGCTCGGCACGCCCGCATCGAATTGATAGTTGTCGTTGTTGAAGGACGCGCGCTGCGGCTCGCGCGCCAGCCACATCTTCTGCTCGCCGTCGAGCGCCGCGCGCAGCACTTTCGACCGGATATACCCGGAACCGCCTTCGCCGACAATCTGATACTGAAAGCCCCGCGTGTTGTCGAACTCGGTCCACGCTTCCATCCAGGCCCGCTGACCGAAATGCAGGTTCTCGGCCTCGATGCGGCGCAGCGCTCGATATTCGACCGTCGGCGTTTCGCCGCGGGCAAGGAACCGTTGTAGAGCCGACCCGCCGCCCTGGGCCAGGAGACGCGTTTGGGGAATCGCAATGACGCCGATCGCGAGCGCGGCTACCAGGTAGCGGGTGGTTCGGATCATGGGCCGATTATAGGCCCCGGGACAGGCTTCCAGCGAGGGAGGATTATGGCCGCCTGAGACTGGCCCTGACCTCGGGGGCGCCGACCCTCTCGCCGTTGATCGACTCGTATTCGTAAGTCATTTTGAACGTCGACTCGCCCGCCACCTTGACGTCAGCCACGGATTCGAGCGCAACCGGCATGCGAACGCCGCCGATGCGCTGGAACCGCCGGACGATTTGCACTCGCCTGGTCCAGAACGACGGCGTTTTCGCCAGCCGTCCTTCCATTCTCACCAGCTCACCATCTTCAGGATTCAGGAATATCGCACCCTCGACGAGCAGGATGTCGTGACGTTTCGGCTTGAGCCTCAGTGTCGTCAGGCCATCGGGCTGGTCCGAACCCTCCGCGAACACGTAGTTCGCGGGCGTCACACCGGCCCGATCCGGCGCGCCTGACTTCCACGCACGGCGCTCCATCTCGAGCGCCTCGCGAAACACGTGCGACCGGATGTACTCCGAGCCTTCTTCGACGACGATGTCGTAGGTGAATCCGGTGGCGTCGCCTTCGGTCCAGACGTCCATCCACGCGCTCTTGTCGAAGTGATCGTTGCGCGCCTCGAGATGGCGCAGCGCCCGAAACTGCGTCGGCTGCGGATCGTCGAGCGCCAGGAAGCGCTGCAAAATCGGGGACGCATTGTCGGACATCGCGCCGTTCACCTGCGCAAAAAGAATCGCAATCAGAGCGGCCGTCAGCAGCCAGTGATTGTGCCCGCGCGCCATGCGTTAGATACACAGCAAATCCCGGGCCCACGCCGCTCAGGTCGGCCGTTTGAGGGCGGTGCGCGCTTCGATCACGCGCGCTTTTGCCAGCGCCGCCGTCGGCGCCATTACGGTGAGATGTCCCATCTTGCGTCCGGGACGTGGAGCAGACTTTCCGTACAAGTGAAGCTTGACGTCCGGAAACGCGAGCGCTGCTGCCCAGTTGGGCTCGCCGCCTTCCCACAGATCGCCCAGCAGGTTGGCCATGGCGGCCGGCTGAAGCATTTCCGTCGAGCCCAGCGGCAGCCCGCAGATCGCCCGGAGCTGCTGTTCGAACTGGCTGGTCCTGCAGGCGTCGAACGTCAGATGCCCGGAGTTGTGCGGACGGGGCGCCAGTTCGTTCACCATCAGCTGACCACTGCGGGCGAGAAAGAATTCGACACACAGCAGGCCGACGAAATCGAGCGCCTCCATGATCCGGCGCGTCACGTCGACAGCGAGCGTGGCGGTCGTCGCAGGGACGCACGCCGGTGCGACCGACACATCGAGGATGTGGCGATGATGCGCGTTCTCGATCGGCTCGAAATGCGACCACTCACCATTGGCCCCGCGTGCGCCGATCACCGAAATCTCGCGCTCGAGATCGATGAACGCCTCGAGGATCGCCTCGCGACGCCCCAGGGCTTGCCACCCGGCCGGTAGATCCCCGGCTGTCGCAACCGGAACCTGACCCTTGCCGTCGTAGCCGAACGCCGCCGTCTTCAACACCGCCGGGAACCCAAACCGGCTTCTGGCGTCGATGACGTCGTGCTCGCTTCGAATCAGCGCGAACGGCGTGACTGGCAGCCCATGATCCACCAGGAACGTTTTCTCGCGAATCCGGTGCTGCGCCACCGCCAGCGCGTGACCGTTCGGCCTCACGATCGCGTGCTCCTCAGCCGCGGTTGCCGCCGCCGCCGGGACGTTCTCGAATTCGAAGGTGACGACATCGACGGCTTTCGCGAAGCCGCGAACGGCGTCTAGATCGTCGTACGACGCGTTGATTTCGACGTCGGCAATCTGGCCGGTCGGCGTGTCGTGCTCGGGCGCCAGCGTGTGCACGCGATAACCCAGACGCCGCGCCGCCATCGCGAACATGCGTCCAAGCTGACCGCCGCCCAGCACGCCGATTGTCGAACCCGGGAGAATCGGGGGCGGAATCGGAGAATTCACAGCGCCGAGCCGCGCACGTCGGCGGCCGCTCGATCTCGATAGGCCTGGAGTTTGGCGCGCAGCTCGGGGCGCGACGTGGCGAGGATCGCGACGGCGAGCAGGCCGGCGTTGGTCGCCCCCGCTGGCCCGATGGCGACGGTCGCGACCGGTACGCCTCTGGGCATCTGCACGATCGACAGCAGCGAGTCGAGCCCGTTGAGCGCGGCGCTCTGTACCGGCACGCCAATGACCGGCAGCACAGTGTGCGCCGCGACCATACCTGGGAGATGCGCTGCACCGCCGGCGCCGGCAATGATCACAGCGAGTCCGCGCTCAGCCGCTGTGGACGCATACTCGGCCATCCAGACCGGCGTCCGGTGCGCGGAAACCACCTGACATTCGTGGGCAATCCCGAATTCGGACAGGATCGCGTCCGCGTGGGACATCGTCTCCCAATCGGACTTGCTGCCCATGATGACGCCGACTAGACA
>DASXIR010000379.1:0-14863 GCA_036497895.1 Vicinamibacterales bacterium
GGGCCAACCCGCCGCGCCAGCTGCAGCGTAAACCATCCTCCCGCGGCGCCGAGATCGGCGACCACCGATCCATCGGCAATGCCGAGCGCATCCATGATCTGATCCGGCTTCTGCCACTGGTCGCGATCCGGCGCTTCGAGCAGTCCGAGATCCTGCGCCGCGAACAGGCGTCCTTTGGGCTTGGAACGAGACTGACCAGGCTCGCCGTCCGGGTCGGACGGGGCTGCTCGACCGATCAGGACGAAGGCCGAAAGCAGAAGAGTCACGATGACGGTTACTGCCCTACGCACTTGACCCGCCGGATTTGTCCGAGCCACCCGTTTCATTTGACTCGCCCGACCCAACGATGCCGCCCCGAGTCATGGCGTCCACCGAAAGAATGGCATCGACTTTATTCTCGTCGAGTAATCCCCGCTCGAGGACGATGGCGCGGATCGTCTTCCCGCTCTTCACCGACTCCTTCGCCACTTCCGCAGTGGCGGCGTAACCGATGTATGGGCTCAGCGCGGTCGCGGCAGCGGTGCTGCGTTCGAGCAGTTCGCGCGCGCGGTCCCGGTTCGCGACGATGCCGTCGACAGTCAGCAGGCGGAAGACCTTGAGTGCCTCCCGCAGAATCGACGACGCGTGCAACGCATTCCACGCGATCACCGGCATCATGACGTTCAACTCGAGCTGTCCGGCTTCGCAGGCGATGGCGATCGTCGCGTCGCAGCCCATCACCTGAAAACAGACCTGATTGACCATCTCGGGCACCGACGGATTCACCTTGCCCGGCATGATCGACGATCCCGGCTGTACTGCCGGCAGCGAGATTTCGGAAAGACCCGCGCGCGGTCCCATGCTGAGCAGACGCAGATCGCTGGCGACCTTGCCCACCTCCACCGCCAGCCGCCGCATCGCGCCGGAATAGGCGAGCACGTCGCCCATGCTCTGCGTGACGCGGAACAGGTTCTGCGCCGGTGCCAGGCGCAGTGACGTATATCGCTCGAGATGCTGCACGACCAGGCGTCGGTAATCGTCGCCGGCGTTCAATCCAGTGCCGACCGCGGTGGCGCCGATGTTCAGCTCGTGCAGGCGCTCGGCGGCGTTGGCGACGTCTTCCGTCCCGCTGCGAACGCATTCGGCGTAGCCGCCGAATTCCTGTCCGATGGTGATCGGCACCGCGTCCTGCAGATGGGTGCGCCCCGTTTTCATCACGTCGGCAAACTCGTCTGCCTTGCGCGCCAGGCTGTCTGCCAGCGTGCGTGCCGCGGCCACCAGCGGCGCTGCCCCGAGCAGCAGCGCCAGCCGCGTCGCCGTTGGGTAGACGTCGTTGGTCGACTGGCCCATGTTGACGTGGTCGTTGGGGTGGACGCGCCGGTAAGAGCCGCGTGGCTCGCCGAGCAATTCGCCGGCGCGATTGGCGAGCACCTCGTTGGCGTTCATGTTGTGCGAAGTGCCCGCGCCGGCCTGATACACATCGACGACGAACTGATCGCGCAGCGCACCACCAAGGATTTCATCAGCCGCATCGCGAATCGCGCCGGCCACCTCGGCATCCAGCCTTCGCAGGCCGAGATTCGCTTCCGCCGCGGCTTTCTTGACGAGTATGGTTGCGGTGACGAGATCGGCAGGCGCGCGCAGGCCGCTGATGGGAAAGTTCCGGACCGCCCGCAGTGTCTGAACGCCATAATAAGCGTCCGCGGGAACCTCGAGCTCGCCGAGCGGGTCGCTCTCGCGCCGAAAGCCGTCAGCCATCGACTCTAGCCATTAGCCATCGACCCTAGCCATTAGCCATCAGCCATGAGCCATTCTATACTCGCGACATGCTGGCTTCCTTCTTTGACAGCGTACTTGCGCTGATCACCCGAACCTCGACCGATTTGCCGCCGGACGTGCGCGCCGCGATGAAGCTCGCGCTGGTCTCGGAACCCGAAGGCACGCGCTCGTCGCAGGCGCTGACGATCATCGCGCAGAACATCGATCTCGCGGTCGACAACGAAGGCGCCATCTGCCAGGACACCGGCATGCCAACTTTCGAGGTCAAGAGTCCGGTCGGCGCCAACCAGATCTGGATGCGGCAGCAGATCCGCGAGGCGGTTGCCGAAGCGACCCGGCGCGGCAAGCTGCGTCCCAATTCCGTCGACTCGATCACCGGGAAGAACTCCGGCGACAACCTTGGACCGGGCACGCCGATCATCCACTTCGATCAGTGGGAGAAAAACGCCATCGAGATCAAGCTGATCCTGAAGGGCGGCGGCTGTGAAAACACCAACGCGCAGTACGCATTGCCAGTCGAGTTGCCCCATCTCGGACGCGCCGATCGCACGCTCGACGGCGTACGCAAGTGCATCCTGCATGCGGTCTGGAACGCGCAGGGCAAGGGCTGTGCGCCTGGAGCCGTTGGCGTCTGCATCGGTGGCGACCGCACCTCCGGCTATACCGGCGCCAAGGAGCAGCTGTTTCGCACGCTCGACGACATCAACCCGGATCCACGTCTCGCCGAACTCGAAGCCTCGATTATGGGCACGGTCAACAATCTCGAAATCGGGACGATGGGGTTTGGCGGCAACGTGACGCTGATCGGCTGCAAGATCGGCGCGCTGAACCGTCTGCCGGCGAGCTTCTTCGTGTCGGTCGCGTACGACTGCTGGGCATTCCGCCGCCTCGGCGTCGAGCTCGACGCCTCGAGCGGCGCGATCGAGCGATGGCTCTATCGCGATCCGTCGAATCCGATCATTCCCATGCTCGATCAATCGGGATTCCAGCGAACCGGCAGGGAAGTTGCGCTGCGTGCACCGCTCAGCGACGCGGACGTCCGCGCTCTGAACGTCGGCGACGTCGTGATGATCTCGGGTCGGATGTTCACCGGCCGTGACGCGGTCCACTCTTATCTGATGAAGCACGAACCGCCGGTCGATCTCCACGGCTCGGTCCTCTATCACTGCGGTCCGGTCGTTGCGAAAGAGGGCGAGGGCTGGCGCGTGACCGCCGCCGGCCCGACCACCAGCATCCGCGAGGAGCCGTATCAGGGCGAGATCATCAAACGCTACGGCGTGCGTGTCGTCATCGGCAAGGGCGGCATGGGCGCGAAGACGCTTGCCGCACTGAAGGAGCAGGGCGCGGTCTACCTGAACGCCATCGGCGGAGCGGCGCAGTTCTACGCGCGATCGATCAAGAAGGTGGACGGCGTGTCGCTCATCGATTTCGGCACGCCCGAAGCGATGTGGCACCTCGAGGTCGAGGATTTTCCCGCCATTGTCACCATGGACGCGCATGGCAACAGCCTGCACAAGGACATCGAACAGGAATCGGGTCACCAGCTCGAGACCATCGGCGGCTGACTACCGAGAACGCCGCCCGCAGAGGAACGCAACCACTGAGTCACAAGGACTCGGGGATCCTGCATGGCCTGTTCTCTTCGTGGGTTCTTCGTGCCTTCGTGGTCGACTTTGCTCCGGGACTCTGCGTGTTCAGCGCTGGTCGGACCGTGACTAGCTTTTCTTCGCCTTGAAATCGATCAGCGGCGGCCGCGCGTATCCATGCTCCATCGCGGCGACGTCGAGGTCGGTTGTCTCGATGTCCGAGATTGACAGCAGTGGAAACGGCGACAGTTCGGGCAGATCGGCGGTTTTCAGATAACCGCCGCACGACGAGCACAGCTCGAGACGCCGATCGGTGCGCTCGCTGTTCGGCGCCGATGTCACGAAAGCCTCACCGCTTTCGGCGCAGTAGATGCACGCGTAGGTGCGCAGCTCCCACGCACTCGAACAGAACGAGCAACGCAGCGTGCGGTGTCCGCCGACCACTTCGCCGATCGCCGGCCACGATCCGCACGCCGGACAGTAACCCCGCTGCCAGTCGTTGAGCGCCGCGTCGAGAGCGCCGGCGACTTCTCCGCCAAGCAGCATCCGTTGCAGCAGATAGGCGAACGGGCTGACGGCCAGCTCCGCGATGAGCCACACGAGGTCAGGCGACAGTCCACGGTGTACTGCGCCAGTGCGAATCGCCATTTGATCGCGGCTCAGCGAGGCCGTCAGCAATGAACCGGCCTCGATGGCACCGGCGTCGATAGAGGTACGGATGTGCGCGGCTGCCTCGCCGGCGCCGCCGGACTCGAGTGCGTCGCACAAGCCGAGCAGCGTCGGACGCATCGCTGGCGCGGGGAGAGGAATCGGCTCGCCGGCAAACACCGGAACGCCGCGGGCGAGCTTGGCCGCCAGATATTTCGGCGGCAGCGATAATCGCGGTATCCGGCCGTTTTCAAGCACAACCGTCAGGTCGGAGATCAAACCAAGCAGCGCTTGCTGGAGCATCAGGGCAGGCTCGAGATCGGGCCGGGCCAAACGGACCGCCGCCCATCGCCGTTCCGCCGAAACGAGCAGATTTTGCCTGGAAATCGCGGGAATCGTTACATACGGCATGGGCTGCGCTGCAGTATACCAACCGTGTTCTTGCTATAATGTCCCTATGATTAACGTTTCAGAAACGGCGGCGTCGAAAATCAACGAGCTGCTGTCGGAAGAGAACAAAGCCGGCAGCGGGCTGCGCGTATTCGTCCAGGGCGGCGGCTGCTCGGGATTCCAATACGGGCTCATGATCGAGGAAAACGGTCAGGGTGCGATGGACCAGGTCTACGAGTCGCACGGCGTGAAGTTGTTCGTCGATCCGATCAGCATCCGCTATCTCACTGGCGCCGAAGTCGACTTCGTCGACACCGTCACCGGCGGCGGATTCACGATCAAGAATCCACAGGCGACCTCGACCTGCGGCTGCGGCTCGTCATTCTCCGTCGATTAGTTGGTGATGGGTGATCGGTGAGTTGGTGATCACCGTCGCCAATTCACCCGCTCACTGACCGCCACTTTCGACATGCACCGTCCACTTCCCGATCTCGACGCCCTGCGCCCCGTCGGCGGCAAGCGTTCCAGCAAACGCGATCGCATCCTCGCGGTATTCCTGCGCCAGCAAGGCCACGTCAGCGCCGACGATCTGTTCGATCAGGTCCGCGCTGAGGCGGCCGGGATCGGGCGCGCCACGGTCTATCGCACGCTCCAGTGGATGGTCGGCGCCGGCATCGCGCGAAAAGTGGACTTCGGCGAGGGCCGCTCGCGCTTCGAGCCGGCGTATCGCCACCCCCGCCACTTTCATCTGGTCTGCACCGCCTGTCACTCCTCGTCTGAGTTCCTCAGCTCCGACGTGGAGTCGCTGATGGAAGAGATCGCGGCCGCGCGCCAGTTCGCGCCGAATCACTCGGTGGTGCAGATCTACGGCACCTGCGAAGAGTGCCGCACCGGCAAGAAAGTGCCGAGCCTCGACGGCCCGACCACCGAGCTGGTGTTCGCGCGCGACGCGCTCCGCATGGCGATTGCGACCGAACGAAGCGGACTGGATTTCTATACCCGCGCCGCTACCCAGACCAAGGATCCGCGCGGACGCTCGGTGTTCCAGAAACTGGCGGTCGAAGAAGGTGAACATCTCGGCACCTTGCAGGCACGCTACGAGCAACTGCTGGCGAGCGATCCGGAACTCGAGTCGCGTCCGACCTTTCTTTTTTTCAAGGGCGCCGCAAGCGGACTGTTCGCGGACGGCGCCAAACAGCTGCGCGAGGGCGTCAACGACCTCGAAGCCCTGCTCATCGGCATCCGCTGTGAGCGCGGCTCCCATCGCTTCTTCAAACGCTACGGCGAGCGCTTCGAGGATTCAGAGGGCAAGCAGATCTTCCTCGAGTTCGCAGACGAGGAACGCGCCCATCTCGACCTGCTGCTGCGCGAGTATCGCGCCCTCCGGAAGCGCCAGGCCGCGCCGGACCAACGCTCCGGCCAGGCGCCGCGGCCCAAACGCGGCGCGGCAACGCGATCGACTTCCCGGCGCACGGCCCGCTCGGGCCGATGATCGATCTCCACACGCACACCACCGCATCCGACGGACGCTGTTCGCCGGCCGAACTGGTCACTCGCGCGGCAGCCGCCGGTGTCACGGTGCTCAGCGTCACCGATCACGACACGGTGGCGGGATGTGCGGAAGCATCGGCTGCGGCACGAGCCGCCGGCCTGTCGCTCGTCCCCGGCATCGAAGTGACAGCGGTCCTCGACGATGGGGACGTCCACGTCCTCGGATATTTCTTCGACACGGAGTCGCCGCTGCTGGCAGCGTTCCTCGCGGAACAGCGTCAGCGGCGCATCGATCGCGTCCGCCGGATGATCGATCGCCTGGCCTCGTCCGGCATCCGCCTGGACGCGGATGCGATCCTCGCGCCCGGAATCGAGGATCCAACGAGGTCGGTGGGACGGCCCTGGATCGCAAGGGCGCTGGTCGCCGCCGGACACGTCAGGAACACCAACGAAGCGTTCGACCGGTGGCTCTCGAAAGGGCGTCCGGCGTTCGTGCCTCGCGCCGCGGCGCCGCCGGCCGAAGTGATTGCGCGGCTTCACGAGGCCGGCGGGATCGCCTCGATGGCCCACCCCGCGCTGATGGGCCTCGACGACCGGATTCCCGAGTTCGCTGCGGCCGGTCTCGACGCGATCGAGGTCTATCACAGCAAGCATGATGAGAAGGCGGTCGCGCATTATCTGGAGCTGGCGGAGCGTCTCGATCTGGCGATGTCAGGCGGCTCCGACTTTCACGCCGACGATATGCATGGAGGACTCGGACCGGGCAGCGTCGCTCTGCCGAGGCAGGCGTTCGACGGGCTGCAGCGCCGCGTGGCGCTCCGGCGGTCGCAGGCGGCCGGCCCCGCTCACGACCAGCGATGAAGGTGGCATAATTCGGCCTTGGCTCAAGCACTGCTTACTTCGGTCTTCATCGGGCTTACCGGCCTCGTGGCCGCCGCCGTCCTCGGACTGCGCGGCACTGACGTCGCCCGTCACATCTCCTTCGGCATTTTCTCGACGCTGATCATCCTGCTCGCCCACTCGATGATGATGTTCTATCTCATCGGCAAGGGAAAAGCCGTCAAGGACGCGATGGCCGAGCACCACGTCACCGGCGACTATTACCGGCGGATCGCGGCTGCACGGGTGCCGGTGTTCTCGGTCGGCACGTTCGCGATGGGCGCCACCATCGGCGCCGCACTCCTCGGTGTCTTCGTGGACACCAACGTGCTGCCGCCGATCGTTCACGCGATGTTCGCGTACGGCGCGATCGCCTGTAACCTCGCCGCCGTGAAGATCGAGATCTCGGTGATCGCCGAATCCAGTCGCGTCGTCAACGAGGTCAATCAACAAATTCAGTCGTGATGCCGCCGGTGCTCGAGTTCGCCGGCATCTCGAAGGACTACCACGGTCTGCGTCCGCTCAGGATTGAGCGGCTGGCCGTTGCGGCCGGCGAGCAGGTCGCGATGCTCGGATTCGATCAGGTGTCGGCTGAAGTGTTCGTCAACCTCGCGACCGGCGCCAGCTTGCCCGATGCCGGCGAGGTGATTGTGTTCGGCCGCTCGACGGCCGCGATCGCCGACAGCGCCGACTGGCTCGCGACCGTGGATCGCTTCGGCATCGTCAGCGAACGTGCGGTGCTGCTCGACCAGCTCACCCCCATCCAGAATCTCGCAATGCCGTTTACGCTCGCCGTCGAGCCGCCGGCAGACGAGGTGCGGGTCCGAGCCGAAGCGCTGGCGGCCGAAATCGGTCTGCCGGCCGATTCGTGGTCGCGTCCGGTCGCGGACCTCGAGGCGGGAGCGTGGATGCGCATACGTCTAGGCCGCGCGCTGGCGCTCGATCCTGCTATCCTGCTGCTGGAACATGCGAGCGCCGCGCTGAACCGGTCAGAAGCCGCCGGTTTCGCCGCCGATATCCGCGCGATTGCAGCACGACGGAACCTGGCGGTGGTGGTGGTGACCGCCGACGAGACATTCGCGTCGGAGGCCGCGGGGCAGGTGCTGACGCTGGAGCCGGCGACCGGCCGGCTCCGCCGCGGCCGCGGCTCTCGTTGGTTCTGACAATGCGCTCCAGCCTGGCGGCCCTTACGCACACGTGCGAAGGCGGCTATGATGTGACCGCGAAAAGGAGATCGCTTATGACATTCAAGAAGCAGCTCGTGCTGCCGATCGTCGTGATGCTCGCCGGATTCGGAGCCTTTGCCAGCGCGCAGAGCATGGCCAAAGCCAAGAAGGTGCGTGTGTTTTTTATCGAGCCGAAAAACGGCGCGAGCGTCACCAGCCCGGTGCACATGAAGTTCGGCTCGGAAGGGATCCAGATTTCGCCGGTGCCTGCCGGTGAGGTCAAGGAGACGCGTCCCGGTGTCGCCCATTATCACGTCGGGATCGATCAGGACTGCCTGCCGCCCGGTAAGACCATCGTCAAGGGCACGCCGTCCTGGGTGCACTTTGGTGATGGCAAGGACGTGTTCGACAGTCAGCTGACGCCTGGCAAGCACAAGCTTGCGCTTCAGCTCGGCGACGATCTGCACAACACGATCGCGGGCGCCTGCGCGACCATTACTGTCACAGTCAAGTAGAGCGCCCTCGCGTTTCGTGTACACCCGCGTATGAGTTTTCGCCGCTCGTCACCGCTGAGCTTGAGCGCTCGGCGGTAAATTCGCGGATTTCCAACCACAGTCTGGTGGAACGGGAATTGATTCCGATTCCTTGGGCGCTCTCGGCGCCCAAGGAGACTTCGGATGGCGACCGGAACGATCAAGCGACTTGTACGCGACAGAGGATTCGGATTCATCCGGGACGAAGCCGGCCAGGAATGGTTCTTCCACCGCAGCTCGGTGGCCGGAAGCTTCGACCAGTTGAACGAAGGCGAGCGGGTGAGTTTCGACGAGGAACCGTCGGCGAAAGGCCCGCGCGCCGGCAACGTCCGCAGCGAAGGCTGAAGCACTGAACGCACCCACGCTGATTCTTTTCGACATCGACGGTACTCTTGTACTCACCGGCGGCGCCGGAGCGCGTGCAATGACTCACGCCTTCGAAGAGCTCTTCGGTGCTGCCGACGCCATGCGGTCGCAGTCCATGGCGGGCCGGACCGACGCATGGATCCTGTCCGATGCCGCCACCGCCCACGGCATCCCCGCCGACCACTCGGACCTGACGCGCTTCCCCGAGGTCTATTTCCGTCATCTCCATCGCGAACTAAACCGGGCCGCGCTGCCGGGAAAACGAAACGGCATCATGCCCGGCGTGCGCGAGTTGCTGGACGTGCTCGCGAAGCGCGACGATGCCTATCTCGCCCTGTTGACGGGAAACTACGAAACCTCGGCGCAGATGAAGCTCGAGCGCTTCGATCTCTGGCGCTACTTCAAGTGCGGCGCGTTCGGCGACGACGCGCCCGATCGGAATGGTCTGCTGCCGCGTGCGCTCGCGCGCGTTCGCACCCGCGACGGCCTGGAGATCGCTGCGGCGCATGCCATCGTCATCGGAGATACACCGCTCGACGTCGCGTGCGCACAAGCATCGGGCGCGCGCTCGATCGGCGTCGCAACCGGTGGGCACACCGTGGACGAACTGCGCGCCGCCGGCGCGGACGTCGTCTTCGAGGACCTCAGCGACACGAATGCGGTGATTGCGGCGTTGGGAATCGGATGACGCGCGACCCTTTTAGGGTCGCGCGGGGCGGGCCTGAAAGGCCCGCGCCAGAAGGTGGCGGAAGCGCCTGGGAGTCGAACCCAGCCTCCTCGCGTGAGCGAGGAGCGACCGATTTTGAAGACCGGGAGGGCCACCGGGCCCCGTTCACTTCCGTGTCTTCGATTGTAGTGTGTGGAAGCGGCGGGGTCAGATTGCTGATCTCGATCTGACCCCGCAACGGATTTTCAGCCTTCGATCAGGCGAACATCACCCGCGCGCGGACCCTTCTGTGAATCTTCGGGGGTGAACTCGACCCTCTGGCCTTCGCGCAACAACTCAAACACCGCCCCGCGTACTGAGCTGCGGTGGAAGAAGTGTTCGATGCCGCCTTCGTCTCGGATGAATCCGAAACCCTTATCGATTAGCAGTCGCGCGATAGTCCCGGTTGGCATAACAAGCCCTCCGTTCCGAACCCCCAGGGACATCCCAAGGGAAGTCAGCCGGTTACGAGCCTGCGAAAGTCACAAGCCATCGGGACACGATGCCGGCCGAACCTGTCCAGCCTTTGATGAGCTGGTCCAAAACGCGGCCAGTCTAGGCAGTTCACGACCCGAAGTCAAGGTAAGAGTGTTCTTTAGCGCAGTTCTCAGGAAAATACCTGCCAGGTCTCTTCCTCTTCGCCATCCTCATCCTCATCCTCGTCATCGTCCTCCGACTCGCCATCCTCGTCGAAGTCGTCATCGTCCTCAACGTCGTCGTCCGGGTCGTCGTCATCCGCACGAATCATGAGGCGGGCTCGGTGGCCGGCTTGGGTTTCGGAGGCGCCGGCGGCGGGTAGGTCGTCCAGAAGTGACGTCCACAGGTATTGCAGACCCAGAACTGATCGGGCGTCCACGGCTGGCCCGGTCCCGGATCGCGCATTTCCATGGCCGCGCCGCAGCGCATGCAGCGGATGTGGATATCGACGTCGCTCATGGCCGCGATTCTATAACATTGGGCCCGATGATCCCCGCGCTCGTGCTTGCGGCGGGCCGCTCGTCGCGGATGGGTCGCGCCAAGGCCAGTCTGCCGCTCGACGGCGGCGACACGTTCCTGACCCGCATCGTCCGCACCTTCCTCGAGGCCAACGTCGACGACGTCGTGGTGGTGCTTGGGCACGATGCCGAAGCGATTGCCGGCGCGTTTTCCACTGCCAATCTGCCAGCCCGCATTGCGCTGAACGCGGACTACGACCGTGGGCAATTGTCGTCGCTGGTTGCGGGGCTCAACCTCGTCGATCGTCCCGGTGTCATCGCCGTTCTGGTCACGTTGGTGGATGTTCCGCTGGTATCGGCGGCAACCGTCCGCGCGGTCGTCGATCACTATCGGCGCACTCGAGCGCCGATCGTCCGTCCCACTTCCGGCACGCGTCACGGCCATCCGCTGATGATCGATCGATCGCTGTTCGGAGAATTGCGCGCCGCGGATCCCGATTCGGGAGCGAAGCCGATCGTGCGGGCGCACGCCTCACCGCTCGGCGATCTGGCGATCGCCGACGAAGGTGCGTTTCGAGACATCGATACGGCTGAGGAGTATGCGAGGGCGATCAGCGATCTGTCGAGCGGCGGTGGGGATGGTCGTGCGCGACGTGGATCTCCTCCTTGATCGCGCAGAACCTCTCGTCCTCGCTCTTGGGCTGCCGTCGCATCTCGAGATCGGCATAGCGATTCGCGATCAGCCACGTCCCGACGATGGCGGACACTTCGCGAACCGTGCCCGGGACAAAGCCGTCCAGCTGGACACCGTCGAGCTCGGTCGCTGCCGGTTTTTCCCTGATTCGAACTCTCATTTCCACACTTGACCCCGTCCGCCTCCCAATGGCACCCAAATTGGACGGGTCTAGCGAAAAAAGCAATCGCGGTACCACGATCTTAGCTGAGCCATGGAAATTGTCGACTTTCCGTTACGTGGATCGTCTATAACTTCGACGGCTGGCAAACACCTAACAGGAGAGACGACATGGCGAATTCCTTCGTGCACTCTGAGCTCAACACGACCGACGTCGGCAAGGCCAAGGACTTTTACAGCAAGCTCTTCGACTGGAAGCTCGAAGACACACCGGCCGGACCGGGGACCTACACGATGATCAAAACCGGCGACAAGACCGTCGGCGGGATTCAGAAGGCGCCGCAGCCAGGTATGCCCTCGGCCTGGTTGGCCTACGTGCAGGTCGATGACATCAAGGCTTCGACCGCGAAAGCCAAGTCGCTCGGCGGCAACGTCATGCTCGACGTCACCGAAGTGATGGGATCCGGCTGGATCAGCGTCGTCATCGATCCGACGGGTGCGGCGATCGGGATGTGGAAACCGAAGGCGTAAATCGTCCGGCGCCGATCGTGCGCAAGGCGCAGTACGCCATGAACCCGATCGGTCCGAACATGAACGTCAGCAGCAGGCAGGGGACGACGAGCAGATGCGGGATGCCGTGTCTGCTCGCGTCCCGCACTTCCCAGGCGCCGACGAAGAGGTCGAAGGCCAGGTAGTGAATCCAGCCAGCCAGCAGCAGCCAGCTATTCGAGAAGAGCGTCGCCACCGCCGGCAGCGAGGAAAATCCGCCGCGTGCCTCGCCATACCGGCTGACCAATAGCAGCAGGTAGAGTGCCGCCAGAGTCAGCGGCATCACCACTCCGGCTGTCGTCGTTGCCCAGCGTTTCCGCGGCGCGATGACGAGAATCAGCCATCCCGCCATCGCGAACAGATTGCTCATCGAGAAGATCGCTTCGGCGCTCATAGCGCCACCACCGTATCTCGAATTGGACGGCCTTTCAGGCTGTCGTCCTGACTGCGCCGGGCCAGGATGGCGATTGCTGTTATACAGAACCACGCCGCGAGCGCAGCCATCGTCACGCGATCGGGCGCCGTCAGTGGCACGGCACGCATCGCCTCCCACAGCAGGATGCTGAAGAGCGACGCGTAGCTCGCCGACGCGACGACGACCAACGAGCGATCGCCGGCTCGCGGTCGGCGTCGGCGCGCCAGCCAAAGAGCGAGTGGAATCGCCTGCATGCCGTGCAGTCCCAGGAAATGCGCCACACGGATGTCACCGTGCTGCGTGCTCCAGCCGGTCCCGGGCAATCCCGGCCCGCCGTCGGGACCGCCGACAGTGTGCGAGCCCGACGTCGTGACATGTTCGCCCGCGCGCATCGATCCAAGCTGTTCGTGCGACGGCACCGTCATCAGACCGCCGGTGGCCGAGCCTGCCACCGTAATCAACAGACCCAGTCGAATCGCCCAGCCGAGGGCCTCGTCGGCGAATCGCTGACGGAAGGCAGCGACCGTCAGCAGAATCGCCGCCATCCACGCGATCAGGATCGCGATCCCCATGATCGCGAAGAGCGAGCTGTCGAGCGTCGTTCCGACGTTGAAATGACTGGTGAGGCCTCGCGCTGCCTGGGCGTCGATAATCCCGACTTCAAGGAACAACACCAGCGCGGTGGTCCAACCAACGATCGCCTTCAGCCGCGGCCAGTCGCCGAGAAAGGTAAAGATCCAGGCGAACGTCAGCGCGTAAATGGCGGAAGAGATCGCGAATTTGGCCGGCTTCAGCCAGGTCGGCGCACCCAGCACTTCGCCGGGAACCGACGCCACGCCGATCAGCGACAGGACGAAGGCGGCCAGCATGATGACGCCGATCGCCGTGAGCGGACGGCTGGCGACCCAGAGTCGAATCGTTTGCGCTTTCAGGACCTTCATCTCTTCCTCCGTCGGGCGTCGATGTTGCCAGCGTCAACATAGATTATATCCACATGTGGACGATGTCAACATGTGGCGTTAAACTAAGGTGAAGTGGCGCGATCGACCCGGAAAAAACCCCGCGGGACCTACCACCACGGCGACCTCGAGCGGGCGCTGGTGGAGGCGGCTGCGCGCACCATTCAGGCCGACGGCGTGCGCGGGCTGACGCTGCGTGGCGTCGGCGCGGCGGTCGGCGTGTCGAGGACCGCGCTGTACCGTCATTTCGAAGACAAGAGCGCGCTGCTCGCCCGCGTCGCCCTCGAAGGGTTTCGCCGCTTCCACGCGGCGCTCGAGGAAGGCATCGCGAAGGCCGGAAGATCGAAGGGCGGCAAGCCGCATGGCGACGTTATCGCGGAAATGGGCCTCGCCTACGTTCGCTTCGCGGCCGGAAACCCCAGTTACTACGACGTCATGTTCGGCGAGTGTCTGGACGACTGGGAACGCTATCCCGATCTCCAGCAGGAGGCATCCGCCACGTTCACGTTGCTGGTGGAAACCGTGGCGTCGGAACAGGCTCGCGGACGTTTCGGCCCAGGCAACCCGGTGGAGCTGGCCGAGATCATCTGGTCGATCAGCCACGGCATGGTGACCTTGTCGGCGGGCAAACATCTCAATCAGACCGACGCCACGGTCGAGGATCTGATCGTGATGAGCAGCCGCATGCTCAGCGGCGCGTTTAAGGCATAGGTCTACCAGACAGACACCGAGGCGCGGAGATTGTGATTGCAAATCCGTCTGTCAGGCTGCGCCAATCGGATCAAAATGGCGGCGTACCTCAGCGCCTCTGTGTCTCGGTGGTCAATCCGAACTAGTCTGTCAACGCATGCCGACTGACGTCTTTGCGATCGCGCCGCCCATCGATCCGATGCTGGCGAAGCTGGCGACCGAGCTGCCGTCTGGCGACGGACTGCTCTACGAGCCGAAGTGGGACGGTTTCCGCGCCATCGTGTTTCGCGGCGGCGACCAGCTGTTGATTCAGAGTCGCGATCTGAAACCGCTCGACCGTTACTTTCCCGAGCTGCACGATGCGCTGATCGCGGGGCTGCCCGACGGATCGGTGCTCGACGGCGAGATCGTGATCGCCAGCGCCCGAGGCCTCGACTTCGATGCGTTGCAGTTGCGGCTGCATCCAGCGGCGTCGCGGGTCGCCAGGCTTGCGCAACAGACGCCGTCCTCGTTCGTCGCCTTCGACCTGCTCGCCGCGGACGGTCAGGATCTGCGCGCGCTGCCGCAGCACGAACGTCGCGCCCGCCTCGAGAGGCTGCTGGCGCGGACCCGGGCGCCGATCCATCTCACGCCGCTGACTGCCGACCCGCGTCAGGCGGCCGAGTGGCTGTCGCAGTTCGAAGGCGCCGGCCTGGACGGTGTGATGGTCAAGCCGGCCAACGGCATCTACCAGCCCGGCAAGCGCGCGATGATCAAGGTCAAGCACGCCCGCACCGCCGACTGTGTCGTCGCCGGTTTCCGCTGGCATAAGGCGGGTAAGGGCGAGCTGGTCGGCTCACTGCTGCTCGGACTGTTCGACCAAATGGGCAAACTCCAGCACGTCGGCGTCACTTCGTCATTCACGATGGCGATGCGGCGGGAGCTGGTGACGGATCTGGC
>DASXIR010000380.1:0-3573 GCA_036497895.1 Vicinamibacterales bacterium
GCCTTCACCGGCGGCTTCACGCTCCCGATCGAGAAGGCCGTGCCAAACCGGAGAGCGGACGGGGTCGTCGACCCCGCGAAGACGAACCCGTGGCGTTGGGAGAGGCAGACCATGGACATCACGGCCCTCCTGCTGTCGCGATTGCAGTTCGCGTTCACGATCTCGTTTCACATCATCTTTCCCTCCTTCACGATCGGTTTGGCGGCGTGGCTCACCGTCGTCGAAGCCCTCCACTTGGCGACGGGACGTCCGATCTATCGCGCCGTCTTCGAGTTCTGGCTCAAGATCTTCGGCATCGCCTTCGGGCTCGGCGTGGTGTCGGGAGTAGTCATGGGGTTCCAGTTCGGCACCAACTGGAGCGAGCTGTCGCGGATGTCGGGCCCGATTCAAGGCCCGCTTCTCTCCTACGAGACCTTCACCGCATTCACGCTGGAGGCGGGTTTTTTCGGAATTCTCCTGTTCGGTCGCAGCCGCGTCCCGCCCTGGTTCTATCTGTTCGCGACCGCGATGGTCGCGCTCGGCACCATGTTTTCGGCCTTCTGGATCATGGTCAACAACAGCTGGATGCAGGTGCCGGTCGGTTATGTGGTCGAGAACGGGGCGTTCGTGCCCAACGACTGGGCCAAGATCATCTTCAGTCCGGTCGTGTGGGTGCGTTTTCCGCATATGCTGCTCGCCGCGTTCATGACCGGCGCCTTCTGCGTCGCCGCGACAGGCGCGTGGTACCTGCTGCGCGGCACGTTCACGGCCGAAGGGGGGCTGATGCTGCGCATGGGTCTCTACCTCGCGGCGATCGTCATGCCGGTCCAGATCTATGTCGGCCATCTCACGGGCGACTATGTCCACGACTACCAGCCGGCCAAATTCGCGGCGATCGAAGGTCGCTGGCACGACGAGCAGCCCGCGAGCGAGGTGCTGTTCGCGATCCCGGACGAGCAGGCGGAGACAAACCGCTTCGCGGTCAGCGTCCCGGTTCTCGGCAGCCTGATCGGCAGCATGAGCCTCGATTCCAAGGAGGTCGGCCTGACCGATTTTCCGCCGCAGAATCGCCCGCCGATGCTCATTCCGTTTTTCACCTTCCGGATCATGGTGGGCTGCGGCCTGGTGCTGCTGCTCGTCGCCTGGGCAGGAACCTATCTGAGCCTGAAGGGGCGGCTCGAGCAGAGCCGCGCGATGTTGTGGCTGACGTTTCTCAGCTTTCCCCTGCCGTTTGTGGCGATCCTGACCGGGTGGTTCACCGCCGAGGTCGGTCGCCAGCCCTGGGTGGTCTATGGGGTGTTGCGGACGGCAGACGCTGTCACGCCTTTTCTGACCGTACGAGCGGCGCTGATCTCGCTGGTGGTCTTTTGCTGCGTCTACAGCTTCATCTTCGGCTTCGGCGTCTTCTACATCAATCGGCTGCTGCGCGCCGGCCCGGCGGGGCACCTTGCCCTGCCGCCCACCGATGCAACGGCCAACCGCCCGATGTCGGTCGTCGACGAGCCGTTCGACGCGGCCGTGCCTCACCTCGCGCCGGGAGAGTAGCCATGGTCATGTTCTGGGTGTTCGTCCTGGCAATCGCCACTCTGCTCTATGTGCTGCTGGACGGATTTGATCTCGGTGTCGGCATCCTGTTCGGCCTGACCCGCAACGAGGTCAGGCGGCGCGCCATGCTGGGCGCCGTCGCACCGATCTGGGACGGCAACGAGACCTGGCTCGTAGTTTCCGGCGTGGTGCTGTGGGGCGCGTTTCCTCTCGTCTACGCCACGCTCATGTCCGCCTTCTACCTTCCGCTCCTCGTGATGCTCGCCGGCCTGATCCTGCGCGGCGTCGCCTTCGAGTTCCGCTACAAGACGAAGCGGGGGCGGTGGATCTGGGACGCGAGCTTCGCGGGTGGATCTCTGCTCGCGTCTTTCATCCAGGGACTGATGGTCGGAGCGCTCGTCGAGGGCTTGCCGATCGTCGACGGCCGCTATGTCGGAGGCGAATTCGGCTGGCTCAGCCCATTCGCCGTGTTGTGCGGCGTCGGCCTCTGTCTCGGCTATTCGCTCCTGGGAGCCTGCTGGCTGGTGCGAAAATGCGAAGGCGGGGCCCGCGAGGCGGCCTATCGGCTGATCCCCTATCTGTCGCTCGGACTGCTCCTGTTTCTGGTCGTGGTCTTCGCCTATGCGCTCCACCAGCATCTTGCGGTCATTGGCCGGTGGCTCGAGCGGCCTTATCTCTTTGTTTTCCCTGCGATCGGCGTCGTGGCGGCGGTGGTGCTGGCGGCCAGCGTCGAACATCGACGGGATGGGCCGCCTTTCTACATGGTCGCGCTCATCTTCGTCGCGGCTTTCGGCACGCTCGCGATCTCGTTCTGGCCCTACATGATCCCGTTCGCCATCACGATCGACGAGGCCGCCTCGCCCCACGCGAGCCTCGCATTCATGTTCTGGGGAGAGGGCCTCTTCGCGTTCCCGCTGATGCTGCTCTACACCGCGATCAGCCTGACCGTGTTCAGAGGCAAGGTCGTGGCGGCGGCGGATCATTATTAGAACGGGCGTCAAATCCGTGTCCAACATGCGCACATAAGGGAATCGTCATTCATGGCCACGCCCGTCGTCGATTGGACCGACTCCGCATCCGAGCGTCTCAACCGTCGGACCTTCGTCCTTCAGTCGATTCAGCCGGCGCTCCTCGGACTCATGGACGGCTCCGTCTCTACGCTGGCGCCGATCTTCGCGGCAGCGGGCCTGACGGGGCGATCCCTGAGCGCATTCTTCGTCGGCCTCGCCGCCTCGCTCGGCGCCGCCGTCAGCATGGGCCTCTCGGAAGCGCTATCCGACGACGGCAGTGTGACGGGCCGCGGCGGCCCGCTGCGTCGGGGCACGATCACAGGTGTCGCCACCGGGCTCGGCGGCATGTTGCACACTCTTCCGTTTCTGATTCCAAACCTCGCGATTGCCCTGAACACCGCTTACGCCGTCGTGGTTTGCGAGCTCCTGACCATTGCCTTCATTCGTTATCGTTTCATGGGCGGACGACTGGTCGACACCATCGTCCAGGTCGTGATCGGCGGTGCCATCGTGTTTGCGATTGGTGTGGGGCTCGGGCGGATCGGCGCAGGCTGAGCACGGCTGCTGCTTCTCGTCGCCGCGCCGCCAAAGCACCGAACGTTACGGGTCATGGACGCCGTCAACGAGAACCCGAGCACCACGTAGTGCACGATTTCGGAGCCGGCGCGACGCCCGGATCGCGCGAAGCCTTGGCGCCCGCGTCGCACGTTCCGGGAGTATCGAATGAAGCGTGTCCCTGTCGGCGAACCGGCGCCCATTACACCGGAAAATGCGCCAGGAGTTTCAATTTTTCTCGGGCGACAGCCGCAGTTTCTCGGCCATGCGTGCCAGCTCGAGCAATGAAGACGCCCGCATCTTCCGCATCACGTTGCCGCGGTGAACCTTCACCGTGATCTCGCTGATCCCGAGATCCGCGGCGATCTGCTTGTTCAGCCGGCTGGTCACCACCAGAGCCATGATCTCGCGCTCGCGAGGCGTCAGGGTGTCGAGGCGTGCGCGCAACACTGCGATGGTCTTGTCGCTGTCGAGGCGTTCGCGG
>DASXIR010000381.1:0-34917 GCA_036497895.1 Vicinamibacterales bacterium
GTGACCATGGACTGCGAGGTCCGGTTCGAGTCGCCGGCGTCGTTTCTTGCGTTTTCCGACGAACTGGCGCGAACGGTCACCGTCCTCGCCGCGAAGTACAACGCCGCCTCGTCTCACGCCCGTCGCTTTCGTGTGGTCGTCGGATCCCACCCGATCGTCACCAAATCTGCCAGCGTCGCTGCCGAGGAAGCGCGACGGAGCCAGCGCGCCAAACGCGCCAGAACCAGGGCCAGAACAAGGAGTGCACGATGAGTCCAAAGGATGAAACGACGCGTTCGCAGGTTCACGAAATCGTCATCGACGCGCCGATCGAAGCCGTCTGGAAGGCGATCGCCGACGGCGAAGAGCTGACCCGATGGTTTGTCGAGTCGGCGTCGGTCGAGCCGGGCGTTGGCGGCACCATCGAAATTTCCTGGGGTGGACCGGAGAAGGGCCTCAGCCACATCGAGGTATGGGAGCCCAATCGGACACTTCGCGTCGCGCTGAAGCCCTTCGACGGCATCAAGCCACTGCCGGCCGGCCCGATCATCGACGAATATACGATCGAGCGAAGAGAGGGCAAGACCGTGCTGCGCCTGGTCAGCTCGGGAATCCCTGCGACGCCGGACTGGGACGGTTTCTACGACGGCACCAGCACTGGATGGCCATCCTTCTTCCGCACGCTGCGGCACTATCTCGAACATCATCGCGGCAAGCCGCGTCAGGTCATCAAGGTGGTCGGGATGTTGTCCGGGTCGCCGGAAGACGGGTGGGCGCAACTGACGGGCGCGAACGGACTCAACTTCGCGCCGGTTTCGGGCGAGGCGTTCGACGCCAGGATTGGAACCGGTGAACGGCTGCACGGGCGTGTCGCATTCGCGAAGGCGCCAAACCAGCTGGACATGAGCATCAGCGAGATCGACGAGGCGTTCCTCGCGCACACGGTGGCGGGTGGCGGCGGGAAACACTTCGTCTACACCATGCTGTCGGTGTACGTGAAAAGCCCGGAGGAAGTCGAAGCGATCCGTGCCAGATGGCAGCCCTGGCTGACGGGCGCCATCGGCGTCGCCGTCTCGGACGCATCCGCGCCAGCCTGATAAAATGCCGGCCGATGCCGGTCACGGAGTCATTTACCGCGTTCGTTGTCGAACAACTCGATAGTGTGGGCGCGATCACGCCGAAGCGCATGTTCGGCGGCGTTGGGATCTACGCGGACGGGATCTTCTTCGCGATTCTCGACAACGATCGCCTGTTCCTGAAGGTAGACGATTCCAACCGCGCGGACTTCATCGCGGCGGGGAAGGGGCCGTTCCAGCCTTACGGCCCCGGCGGCGAAACGATGCAGTACTACGAGGTGCCGGTCGCCGTCCTCGAGGACGTTGACGAACTCGGTCGCTGGGCCGCGAAGGCGATCGCCGTGGCGGTCGCGAAGAAGGCGCGCAAGCCCAAGCGAGCGATCCCTAACTCCTCCCGTTGACGTGTGGCCTCAACACGGCGTTGATGAACCGGTGCGTCGGCGTCGGCACAGCGAGCTCCTCGCCGAGACGGACCACCGCGCCGCTCAACCACGGCAGCTCGATCCGGCGGCCGCGCTCGAGATCCTCGAGCATCGAGGCTTTGCTGTTCGGCGGCAGCGCCTTGTAGGCCGAGGCCGTGTTCTCGTCCAGTCCATCCGCGACGTTGACGCCTTTCGCGCGCGCCACGGCGGCGGATTCCCGCACCGCGGCCTTCAGCATCTCGAGCAGCTCGGGATCGTTGACGATGACGCCGAGAGGGCTGCGGGTCACCGCGGTCATGCCGCTGAACACCGACAGGCGCACGAACTTCGTCCAGATTTCGACGATGATGTTTTCGCTGAGCATGGACTGGAAACCGGCCGGTTGGCACGCGGCGCTCAGCCGTTCGAGTCGCGCCGACCGGCGGCCATCGACTTCGCCGAAGATCAGCTGATCCATCGCCGTGTGCCTGATCACGCCCGGCTCGGAGATCACCGCGGAGACATACGAAACGCCGCCGCCGGTATGTGCCGCGCCGACCGCCTTGGTCAGCGTGTCCACGCTTTCCACACCGTTCTGAAACGGAATCACGATGGTGTCCGGCCCGACGAGCGGCGGCAACATGGCGACCGCGCCGGCGGTGTCGTACAGCTTCACGGCGAAGAACACCACGTCGACCGGGCCGATCGCGGCGGGATCGCTCTCCGCCGTCACCCGCGGAATGTGCACGTTTCCCTTCGGGCTGTCGATGCGAAGACCGTGTGCCCGCAGCGCCTCGAGATGCGCGCCGCGCGCCAGGAAGGCGACGTCCGTGCCCGCGGCCGCGAGCCGTCCACCGAAGTAACCACCGACGCCGCCGCTTCCGACGATTGCGATGCGCATGACCGCGGATCGTACCACGCGGATTGACGGGCATCGGCGGTCGGGTAGAATGCCGCTACCCATGTTCGCGCGGCTGTCGATCATCGCGCTCACCCTCGCACTCACCGTGCTTCCAGCACAGGCCCAGCGCCCGCGTAAGATCTTCATTTCCGTCGACATGGAAGGTATCAGCGGCGTCGTCCAGCCAGCGCAGCTCGGACCCGAGGGGTTCGAGTACCAGCGGGCGCGCGAATGGATGACCGGTGAAGTGAACGCCGCGATCGCCGGCATTCGCGCCTCGGGTCCCGCGGAAATCGTCGTCTGCGACTCGCACGGCAACGGCCAGAGCGTCCTCATCGACCAGCTGCCCGACGATGTGCGCATCGTTCGTGGATTTCCGCGGCCGATGGAGATGATGCAGGGCATCGATGAGTCGTTTACGGCGGCGGTGTTCATCGGCTACCACGCCAGCGAGTGGACCGCGAACGCGGTTCGAGGTCACACCATTTCGAGCGCTCGTCTGCTGGGCGTGAAACTCAACGGCAATGAAGTGTCGGAAGGGATGTACAACGCCGCGCTCGCCGGGCAATTCGGCGTGCCGGTGGCCTTCGTTTCGGGTGACCGCCTCGCTGTCACCCAGCTCCAGCAGGTTGCGCCGTCCGCCGAGGGCGTGATTGTCAAGGAGCCGTACGGCTATCATTCGGCGCTGACGGTGACGCCGGCGCGTGGTCAGGCGATGATCCGCGAGGGGCTGACGCGGGCGATGGCCAAGCTCGGGTCGCTGGCAGCATACCGCCTGAGCGGTCCGATTACCCTCGAAGTCGGCTTCAAGCTGACGCTCGACGCCGAGCGCGCCGCGTTTGTCCCCGGGTTGACGCGGTCGGACGCGCACACCGTCAAGGGCACGTTTCGCGACATGACCGAGATCACCCGGCTTCTGCAGGTCCTGACCAGTCTCGAGCTGCCGTGACCGCCGGCACCAAACCACTCATGACCAAGTTCGGCTCTCCCTGGCTCGATCAGTTTCCCAAGTCGCGTGTGCCCGCCTACGCCAGGCAGGGCGGCGCGACTCAGACCGACGTCGTGGTCGTCGGCGGCGGCCTCGCCGGCTGCATGAGCGCGTACGCATTTGCAGCGGCCGGCGTCAAAGTGATGCTGGTCGAGGCCGGGCAGATTGGCCGCGGCAGCTCCGGCTCGGTCAACGGATGGATCGCCGAGGAACCCGGCGTCACGCTGGTGGCGCTCGAGAAACTGATCGGTGCGCGCGACGCGAAGCGGGTGTGGCAGATGTGGCGTCGTGCGGCGCTCGACTGCGCGGCGCTCCTGCGCCGGCTCGAAGTGAAGTGTCAGCTCGAGCCGGGCGGCACCATCACCGTTGCCGTGACGCCGGACGAGATCGCCCGGCTGAAACGAGAGCAGAAGGCACGTCGCGATGCGGGCATCGACGCGCCGCTGTTGACGCCGCCGCTGGTCAAGAACGAAACCGGACTTCAGGCGGGCGCGGCCATTCGGGCGAAGGATGGCGCGACCCTCGATCCATATCGCGCGTGTCTCGGACTCGCTGCGGCGGCCGCTGAACGCGGTGCCCTGGTGTTCGAGCGGACGCCGGTGAAGAAGACCACGTTTACGCGCAAGGACGTCACGGTGGTCACGAGCGGCGGCAGCATTCGAGCCAACCGCGTCGTCATCACGACCAACGTCCCGACGGCGATCTTCAAGGCGCTGATCCGGCATTTCTGGCTGCGGACGACCTATCTCGCGCTCACGGAACCTGTCCCTGCGAAGTTGCGTCAGCAGCTGGGACGCCGGGCGGGAGTCCTCCGCGATTCCGCGAATCCGGTCCACCTTGTCCGCTGGCTCGACGATCGGCTGATGGTGTCGGGTGCCGACGCCGAAACGGTTCCGCTTCCGCAGCGCGCGAAGACCCTGGTCCAGCGGACCGGTCAGCTGATGTACGAACTCTCGACGATGTATCCGGACGTCTCGGGAATTCAGCCGGCGTTCGGGTGGGCCGCCGACTATGCGCTCACGGTGAACGGCTTGCCCTGTCTCGGGCCGCACCGGAACTTTCCACACCACCTGTTCGCGCTGGGCGATGCGAGCCAGAGCATTACCGGGGCCTATCTCGCGAGTCGCGTTTTGCTACGCCAGCACTTCGAAGAAATGGATCCCATCGACAAGGTCTTCGCCTTTCGACGCTGATTCTTCGCCCGGGCCGGTCCGACACAATAGATTCTTTGTATACTGCCGGGATGCTCAAATACATTCTGTCCGCAGTGCTGTCGCTGTCGCTTACAGCGCCGGCGTTTGCACAGTCCACGGCTGCCAACGGCGCCATCGAAGGGATCGTGTCCGATACGTCTGGCGGCGTGCTGCCCGGCGTGACCGTCACGGTCACGAGTCTCGATACCGGCATCTCGCGGTCGATCATAACGAACGACAAAGGTGTGTTCCGCGCGCCGCTGCTGGCGCTCGGCAAGTACCAGGTCGTCGCGGAGCTGCAGGGATTCAAGAAGTACGAGCAAACCAATATCTCGCTTTCCGTGGGGCAGACTGCGACCGTCAACGTGACGATGGCGGTCGGCACAGTCAGCGAAACGATCACGGTCAGCGGCACTGACATTCCGGCGCTCGACACTGCGCGCATCGACATCGGGCACACGATGAGCGACCTCGAAGTGCACAGCCTGCCGCTGGTGGCGCGCAACCCGTACAATTTCGCGCTGGTTCAGCCCGGCGTCACTGGCTACGAGAACGTCGAATTCGGCGTGCCGCACCTTGCCGCCAACGGTGCGTCGATGCGCATCAACTATCAGGTGGACGGCAACACCAACACCGAGAAGGATCGCGCCGGCCTGCGTCTGCTGCCGATGTCGGAAGTGATGATTCAGGAAGTCAAGGTCGTGACCACCGGTTTCGCGCCGGAGTTCGGCCAGACCATGGGCATGGTCTACAACGCGGTGACGCCGTCGGGCACCAACACCTTCAAGGGTGAGGGTTCGTATCTGTTCCGCCGCGACCCGTTCAGCGCCTTTCCATTCTTCTTCGGGTGCACCGGCGTGGCGTCGACCTGCGGCGACGCGCCGGCCGGGTCCGTGCTGCCGGCGACCAAGGTCGATACCGGCACCGCGACCTTCGGCGGACCGATCGTCAAGAACCGTGCGTTCTTCTACGGCGGCTGGGAACAGACCCGGCGCGACCTCTCGTCGACGTCGCTGATCACGATCACGCCGACCAACGCCGCTGCGCTCGGCCTGTCGCCGCAGCCCGCCGCAGTGCCGAACGTCCAGACCGGAAAGTTTTTGATCGCCAAGGGCGATGTCCAGCTCAATCCCGCGAACCACGCCACGATTCGCTGGATGCGGTTCCACAACGACGCGCCGTACAACAGCGGCGGCGGCCTGGCGTCGGTGCAATGGGCGACCAACTTCCTCGACGCCATGGACTCGGTCGGCGGCCAGCTGGTCAGCACGATCGGTTCGAACATGCTCAACGAGTTCCGCGCGCAGTATGCCCACCGCCACCAGAGTTCGGTTCGCAACAGTGATTCGGGCACCGGCCCCGCAGTCACCGTCACCGGCATCGCCAGTTTCGGCGCCCCGCTCGGCGGCACCGGTCAGGGCAACGACGGTTTCGACTTCAAGCAGGACATTACGCAGGTGATCGACAACGTCACCCTGATCCGCGGCGCCCACAGCTACAAGATGGGCTTCGATTATCAGTTCATCGGCGACCAGCGGACGGCCGCGCCGCAGTTTCTCTACACCTTCGGAACGATTGCCGCCTACAACGCGGCGAAGAGCGGCCAGAGCCCGTTCGGCTACCAGTCGATGACCCAGATCACCGGTGACCTCGGCTTCTCGATGAACACCAACATCGTCAGCGCGTTCGCGCAGGACGACTGGCAGCTCGCGCCCAGTCTGAAGGTCCTCTACGGTCTGCGCTACGACATTTACAACTACCCGGCGGGGCTGCCCAACGCACCGCTCGCGTCGACCCAGAACTTCAATGTGGACAAGAACAACTTCGGACCGCGCGTCGGCCTGGCTTGGACGCTGGACGAGAAGACGGTCGTGCGCGCCAGCACCGGCATCATGTACGACCAGCCCATCCTCGGCGGGTACGAGCAGGCGTTGCAGTTGAGCGGGTCGCCGAAGGCACCGGCCTACACGTTCGGCCCCACAGCTGTCGGGGCGCCGGCGTTCCCGAACACGGTTTCAAGCGGCTTGCTGCCGGTGCAGTCACCCTGGGCGGTCGACCCGAACTTCGTCGTCGCGCGCACCTGGCAGAGCAACATCCAGATCGAACGCTCGCTCGGCCGCGACTACACCGCGTCGGCTGGTTATATCTACGCGAACGGCGCCAACCTTCCGGTGGTCACCGACGTGAACCTGATCAACCCAATCGGTGCGCTGGCGGACGGCCGGCCGATTTACAGCGGCACCGTCAGCGCTGCAACGCGCGCCGATCCACGGTTCAATCACATCAACGAAGTGCAGTCGATCGGCGACTCGACGTTCAATGGCTTCACGATCCAGATGTCGAAGCGGCTCAGCAAGGGATTGACCTACAACCTCCAGTACGTCACCGGCAAGGGCACCGACAACACACCGCTGCTGACGCAGCTGACGGTTCAGGCCGAACAGGGGCGATCGGATCCGAGCAACCTGAACCGCGACCAGGGTCCGAATCCGCTCGACGTGCGCCAGAATTTCTCCGGCAACATCGTCTACATCACCAGCAGTTCGTCGCAGAACGGCGTGGTGCGGGCGCTGCTCACCGGCAACGAAATCGGCGTCCTGATTCAGTTCAACAGCGGTTTGCCGGTCAACATTCGCTCGAATCTCGATCTCAACGGAGACGGCGTGTTTAGCGATCGGCCGCTGAACGTCGGGCGTAACTCCCTCTATCTGCCGGTTCGCCGGAACATGGACCTGCGCTATACGCGGCAGATTCCAATCAAGAACAGCGTCAAGGGCGAAGTGATTGCCGAGCTGAAGAACGTCTTCAACACCCAGCAGATGGCCGGCATCAACACCGTCGTCACCACCGACCCTGCGGGAAACCCGTTGACTCCGATACCGGCCGACCCATACGGCTTCTCGGGCGCGAATGGTTACGAGCAGCGCAAGTTCCAGCTGGGCTTCAAGGTGAGGTTCTAGGAACCTCCCAATGGCTAATGGCTAATGGCTAATGGCTGATGGCTGATGGCTATGGTTAAATGGACCTCCATTAACCATTCCATCAGCCATTAGCCATCAGCCATTAGCCATGATGAAGCGCGCGTCCCTTATCGTCGCTATCCTCCTAGCGGCGCTGTTCTCCACGATTCCCACCGCTCAGATGCGCGTCGTGCCGCTCGACGAAGAGCGCGGCCATGTCGCCCTCGGGCTCGCCCTGCGTCATCTCGCGAACACCGGCATCTTCATGCACACCACTGCTCATCCCGACGACGAGAACAACGGGCTGCTGGTGATGATGAATCGTGGCCTCGGTTATCGGACCGCGCTGGCGACCGCGACACGGGGAAACGGTGGACAGAACGAAATCGGCCCCGAGATTTTCGAAGCGCTGGGACTGTTGCGCACAGGCGAGCTGGCGGCAATGCATCGGTTCGACGGCGCCGAACAGTACTTCACCAGAGCTGTGGACTTCGGCTACTCCTTCAGCATCGAGGAAACCTTCGAGAAGTGGGGACGCGAAGAGATCACCGCTGACTACGTGCGTCTGATTCGCACGATTCGTCCCGACGTCATCATCACGTTGCCACCGACCGGCAACGCCGGAGGCCAGCATCACATGGCCTCGGCGGTGATTACACGCGATGCCTACAAGCTCGCCGGCGATCCGACGAAATTTCCGGAGCAGATCAAGGAAGGGCTGCACGCCTGGCAGCCGCGGAAGCTGTATCACAGCGCTGGTTTCGGCTTCCCCGGCGAGCCGCCGGCGGCCGGCCGCGTGCTGCGTGTGAACTCCGGAGTCTTTGACGAGCTGCTCGGCAGGACCTACAACGAGATCGGCACCGAAGCCCGCAGCATGCACAAGTGTCAGGGAATGGCGCAGCTGCTGGCACTGCCGTCTCCAAGCGCGACGGCTTCGTATCAGCTGGTCGAGACCACGCTGGCGGCGCAGCTGCAAAAAGACGAGGCGTCGCTGTTCGACGGCGTCGACAGCAGCATCGCCGGCCTCGCGGCATTTGCCGGGCCGCGGGCTCCGAAGAGCCTCAACGAGGGTTTGACCGTCATCTCGAATGCCGTGAAGGCGGCGCAGAAATCGTTCGACAGCGTCAACGACGAGGCGACGCTGAAGCCATTGCTCGATGGCCTGTTCGCGGTTCGCGTGTTGCGCCGCGAGCTCCGCACGATGGCGATCGACGACAGCGCCAAGTACGAGATCGACTTCCGTCTCCGCCAGAAAGAGGGCGAGTTCCAGAACGCCGCGATTCTTGCCGCGGGCGTCAAGGTCGAGGCTCTCGCCGACGATGGTGTGGTGGTGCCGGGGCAGGCGGTCAAGGTCAATGTGATCGTCGCCAACCGTGTCGGCGGCGATGTCGCGATCAAGCAGGTCAAATTCGAGGGCTTCGAGGGTGAGGCCAGCTGCAGCATGACCGCGTTCAGTGGCGGCGGGTTCTTTTTTCCCGGAGCCCCCCGGCGTCCGGCTGCGCCGGAGGCGCCGCAGCCGTCGGTCAAGAGGGATCAGGTCGCGCACTGCGAGCCGACCATGAAAATTCCGGCCGACGCGCGCATGACCGAGCCGTACTGGCATCGGAAGGGCGAGGCCGGCCGCTACACCTTCGACCCTGATGCGCCGTTTGGCCTGCCGATGCGCCCGACGCCGTTCTACGTGCAGGTGTCGCTGACACTCCCCGGCGGCGGAGACGTGGTCAGCGGCCTGCCGGTCGAACAGCGCTATCAGGGCAACATTTTCAGCGGCGAGAAGCGAACCGAGTTGCTGGTGGTGCCGGCGCTGTCGGTTCGCGTGACGCCGCAGATCGCGATCATTCCCGCGTCTGCCATCAGATCGATACCGACCGCGCCGGCGCGGCCGACGCCGACGCGAGGTGAAGGTCGCGGCAGCCAGACGTCCGGAGCCGGCACCGGTCGCTCCGGCCGTGCAGGCGCTGCCCGTCCCGCTGCGCCGCCGCCTCCACCCTCTGGTGCGCCGACCTCCGACCGAGAAATCCGCGTGACCGTCGTCAACGACACTCCGGCTGCGGCTGAGAGCGTGGTCAAGCTCGACATCCCGAAGGGTTGGACGGTCGCTCCGGCGGAACAGACCGTGAAGTTCACCCGCCCAGACGAAGCGCAAACGGTTCGCTTCAACGTCAAGCCCGGCACCAATGCACCATCAGGCGAGTATCACGTCCAGGCGATGGCGACGATGAACGGCCAGAATTTCGACCGCGGGTACCAGGTGATCGAGTACCCGCACATCCGTCGCTATCACATCTACGATCCGGCGGAGACCGTGCTGAAAGTGATCGACGTCCGGACCGAGAACAACCTGACGATCGGCTACGTGATGGGCGTCGGCGATCAGGTGCCGGCGGCGATCGAACAGCTCGGCGCCAAGGTGCAGATGATCACCGCGGACGATCTGGCCTGGGGCGATCTCTCGCGCTTCGATGCCATCGTCACCGGCGTGCGCGCGTACGAGCGGCGCGACGACCTGCGCGCGAACAACAGCCGCCTGTTGGAATATGTCTTCAACGGCGGCACGCTGATCGTCCAGTACAACAAGTTCGAATTCAACGATGCGCAGTACGGTCCGTATCCGGCCAAGGTCAGCTCCGATCGGACGACCAACGAGAATGCCGATCCGAAGGTGCTGAGTTCCGGTGACGCGCTGCTGTCGAGGCCGAACGAAATCGGGGCGGAGGCGTGGAAGAACTGGGTGCAGGAGCGCGGGCTGTACTTCCTCGATGCAGACAAGGATTCGCGCTACCGGGACCTGCTGTCATTCGACGACAACTTCACGTACAACAAGGGCGCCAAGACCGGCTCGCTGGTCGAAACGACGTACGGCAAGGGCCGATGGGTTTACGTGGGGCTCGGGCTGTGGCGGCAGCTGCCGGCCGGAACCGACGGCGCGTATCAGATTCTCGCCAACCTGATTTCGCTCGGCAAGGCGCCGGCGTCACGTTGAGACTCCGCTGATCGCGACGCTGAAAGGGTCTTGCCGCGTCTAACGTTTCGCAGGTCGGCTCAGCCAGCGGAAGAACAAGAACACCAGCACTGCGGGGATCGCCGGTCCCCACCAATAGTCCAGCCCGAACGCGGTGAGGGCGCCGGGCCCAACCTTGACGATCACGACCATGATCGCGCTCGCCCAGGCGAAGCCGCTGACCAGATTGAGCGCGGAAAAACGAAGCGGCGGCACCCCCGCGTACGCGCAGGCGACAGGAATCGCGATGCGCAGCCCCGGTGGAAAGCGACTGATCAGCAGCATCAACGTCTGGTTCGCGTTGACGCGATCGACCACGGCGTCGCGGTGCTTCCGGAGCCATGGATAGCGATCGAGCCAGTGGATCCGGCCGCGCAGGAGGTAGAACCAGATCTGGTCGCCGCTGGATCCTCCCAGGGCGCCGGCGATGAGTACGCCGAGCCAGTTCACCTTGCCCGCGGCCGCGGCGACGCACATCGCGATGTAGTAGATCTCGCCTTCGAGGATCGCGGCGACGTAGATCGACAGGTAAACCAGCACCGAGGCCAGTTTACCGTGCGGCTTCGGCGAGGACGTCGTGAACCGTGCGGCCGACGCGCTGAATCTCTTCGGGTGTCAGCCCGGCGTAGATCGGAATCTGCATCGCCTGTGCGGCGCGTCTCGCGCCGTCGGCTTCGGCGGTCGCGCCCGCGAACAGAGGCATGTCGGGCGGAACGTCCACGTGGAGCGTCTCGATGTCGATGCCGCGCTTCACGCAACGGACCACCAGGTCGTCGCGGGCCGGGCCTTCCGGTCCATAAACACAGTACTGGTAGTACACGTGCGCGCAGTCGGCCGGCACCGCCGGGATCTGGATGCCTTTGAGGTTCCCGAGCATCTGATCGATGTACTTCGCGTTGGCCTGCACCTGCGAGGTCCAGGTGTCGAGCTTGTTAAGTGCCGCGAGTCCGATCGCACCCTGTACGTTGGGAAACCGCTCGGTGTACTGGTCGGGCAGTGGGTGCAGCGAGCGAATCTTTTCCCAGAAGAACACGTCCGGGTTGGCGTCGATCAGGGCCGACACCCACAGTACCGGGAAGAGCGAGATCGAAAACACCCACGGCTTCATGAATATCCGCTGCAGGCGTCCGAGTAGGAGGCGATCGCGCACCCGTTTTTCGCTCGGCCACGGCAGCGCGTCCATGATCTGCCGCACCTTCGTGGCGACGGCGCGATCCTGGACCAGTGCCAGGCCGCCGCCGTAGCAGTTGAGCGGCTTGAGGGTCTGAAAACTGAACAACGCGCCGGTGCCGAAGGTCCCGACCGGGCGGCCCCTGTAGGTCGCACCGAGCGCGTGGGCGCAATCCTCGAGCACCACGAGGTTGTGCCGGCCCGCGATGTCGAGCAGGCGATCCATGTTGCACGGCAGTCCGTAGAGATGGGTTGGGACGATCGCCCGGGTCTTGTCGGTGATCAGCCGCTCGACGGAATCAGGATCGAGGTTGAAGGTCTTTGGATCGACGTCGGCAAAGACCACCTTCAGGCCGGCGACGCGAGCCAGCTCGGGAACCACCCAGAAGGTCAGCGACGGAAAGATGATCTCGGACCCCGCCGGGAGGTCGAGCGCTTTCAGGATGTAGTAGAAGGCGATCCGGCCGTAAGCCGCGGTGATGGCGGTGCCGCGTCCGGCGCGCTGCTCGAAAGCGCGCTCGAACTCGGCAATCTGTGGACCCTGGATGAACTCGCCGCGGGCCTTGCAGCCCGCGACGATGTCTTCGGTTTCTGGCAGGACTCGCGCTCCATAGCGCGAGATAGCTGTCAGCATGCGACGGGGCGGGAGATGTCGGCGATCTCTTCGCGGCAGTGCCGGTCGTTGACCCGGCGATCCATGCGGTTGACCCACTCCTGGACCGCGGTGTTCCTGACCTTCAGCAGGTTCGCGAGGTACGAGGGCCGCATGTAGAACCGTTTGTAGGCCGCGCCGAGCAGGAACTTCAGCTCGCGGTTGCTCAGGTTCGGGTGCTTGAACGTCGGCGTGAAGCCGTCGAACATTTCCCAGTCGGTCTCCGTCAGCAGCGGCTCGATCTGCTTGAACATCGGCGTGCCGGGATACGGCGTCAGCATCTTGAACTGCGCGAACGACGATCCGAGATCGGTCGCGTAGTCGATGGTCGCGGCGATCGAGTTCCAGTCGTCCTGGAGGAACCCGAGCACGTAGAACGCGGCCGTCATGATGCCGAGCTTGCGGCAGTGATCGATGATCTCGCGCTGATGGCTCTGCGGGATCGGCCGGCGTCCCGACTTCTTGAGGGTCGCCGGATCGAGCGACTCGACTCCGAAACTCATGGCGCGGAAGCCGGCCGCGTAGAGCTTGTCGAGCAACTCGGTGTCGAGGCGATCGAGCCGGGTTTCAGCCTCGAAGGTCAGCTCGAGGCCGCGCCGCTGAATCTCGTCACAGAGTTCGATCACGCGGTCGCGCTGTTCGGTGAAGAGCGGGTCGCGGAAAATCACGTAGGGCCGCTTGACCTGATCGCACAGCCGTTCCATTTCGTCCACGATGTTGGCGATGGAGCGGGCGCGATAACCGGCGAGAATGCGGTGCGGGCAATAGGTGCAGAACTCGGGGCAGCCGCGGCTGGCGAGGAGCGGATAGGAGCCGCCGCCGGCCGGACGCGTGAACAACTTGAACCCCTGCTTGCGGTCGGTGATCAGATCCCAGCGCGGGAACGGCAGCGAATCCAGATCGTCGATCTGTTCGCTGATGACGTTGCCGCTCGGGATGGTGCCCTGGGCCAGCCGCATGACGCCGGCTTCGGGTTCGCCGTTCAGGATGAAGTCGCAGTGGCCTTCGAAGAGGTGCGGCATCTTCGAAGCGGTGATGCCCATGAAGCCGACCTTGACCCCGCGGGCGCGCATCCGGTCCGCCCACGCCGTTTCGTTCTTGTAGTCGACCAGCGACGACAACACGAGGGCCACGTCGCCGTCGTGCTCTTCGCGACGGGTCCAGACCACTTCGTGGCCGGCACGCGACAGAATCGCGGCGATGTAGGCCAGGTGGACGCTGGGCACGTCGTGGAACTGTTTCTTGAGAAACGCCATCACTTTCGTGACGCGTGTGAACGGATCGAGCCGCGATCCGTAGCCGCCGACGACCGTATCCTTACTCGTGAACCCGCGATCGGATTCAAGGTCTGCGAGAACGACCCGCATCAGTCACCTCAAAAAAATTTGTACACACTTCACCAACTGAGAACAGCTGCGCTCAGGCGGCGATGGGTGGACCACGAGGCGATCGCGGCGAGGAGATCTGGCTGTCGGGGCGTACGTCGGCGAGGCGGACCAGCAGGCCCAGTGACGAGAGTGACGGAATGCGACGGTCGTCGCCGTCCGCCTGATCGATGGGGGCGTCGGTCTGGATGATTTCTTCGTCGGACGCCAGGTCGGCGCGCATGCCGCGCTGCATCCGTGCGGTCAGGTCGGTCAGCACCAGCCGGGACGAGGAAGGCTGATTCGCGAGCGGGCCGCCAAATGACTTCGGATGTCTCGGCAGCTTGCGATGCGTGGGGGTTTGCGGATCGCAGATCGGTCCCGCTGCGCCTCGCCGGGTAACCGGCGCCGCGCTCACGGCAGACGCACAGATCAATGGCAGCAGCAACGCGCCGCAGCCCTTGATCAGCGTTTTGAGATTCAGCGAGAAGACACGCATGTAAACGGGAAGCTGCCGACCGGACATCACTATCCCATAGCCCGACCGGTGACGCAACCAAATGGCGATCGAATCACGCTCTTATGATCGCTCATTCGCGCATAAAGAAGCTGTGTTTTGTGCAACTTCCAGCCGTTTTCGTCTTTCATTCGCATTCGGCTCACATCCGATGATTTTGCAAACGTAGGATCGCAGGGGCCCTCACCCCCGGACCTGCGATCGACGGAACGCATTGCATGCTGGCCGCATCCGACTGAGCAATGGGAACCATTTTTTCTGCCCTCGTTGAAGGGACATCGGCCGCCGGTGCGGTTCCGCGAAAATCTTTTCAACTGAATTAGACTGGTGGCACTCCGAGGGCCGCGCGCAACGACATGCCTCCGATCAAGCGAACCAAATTCAAGCTCGCACCTGAGCAACTGCTCGAGATGTTCCATTGGCTCAAGCTGATTCGCGGGTTCGACGAGCGCCTCAGCATTCTCGTCAAGCAGGGCAAGGTCCGCAGCGGCGTCTACACCGGCATCGGCCAGGAAGCGATCATCGTCGGCACCTGTTTCGGCCTCAGGAAAGAGGATTTCATCTGTCCGCTGCACCGCGACCTCGGATCCTTTCTGATGAAGGGGGTCGAGCCGCGGGTGATGATGTCGCAGATGTTCGCCAAGGTGACCGGGCTGTCGAAGGGCCGTGATTCGGCGCTCCACAGCGGCGTCAGCGAACTCGGCATTTTCGGTAACACCAGCATGCTCGGCGCCAACCTTCCGATCGCCGCGGGTCTCGCGATGACCTTCAAAATGGAGCAGCGTGACAACGTCGTGGTCGCCTACTTCGGCGAGGGCGCGAGCAACACCGGCGACTTTCACGAAGCGCTGAACTTTGCCGGCGTCCAGCAGTTGCCGGTGGTGTTCATCTGCGAGAACAACCAATACGCCTACTCGGTGCCGCTCGAAAAGAGCATGGCGATAGACGATGTGGCGATCCGGGCGGAGAGCTACGGCTTCGACGGCGTCGCGATCAACGGCAATGACGTGCTGGCGGTGTACCAGGCCTCGCTCGGCGCGATCGCGCGCGCCCGCTCAGGTGGCGGCCCGACGCTGATCGAGTGCAAGACCTACCGGTGGCACGGCCACTCGGAGCACGACAAGGCGTTTTATCGGACCGATGAAGAGCTGGCGATGTGGAAGAGCCGCGATCCGATTCCGACCTTCACCACCTATCTGCGCGCGCGCCATGTGCTCGACGATGACAAGCAGAAGCAGGTCGAGGCTCAGGTGGCAGCCACCATCGACGAGGCGGTCGAGTTCGCGATGAACGCTCAGGACCCGGTGCCGGAAGAGGCTGTGACCGATCTCTATGCCTAGAGAGCTTTCTTATCTCGAAGCGATTCGCGAGGCGCTGGTCGAAGAGATGCGCCGCGACCCGAAGGTCTTCGTGCTCGGCGAGGACGTCGGTCCGTACGGCGGCGCCTTCGGCGCAACTCAGGGCCTCTACGAAGAGTTCGGCGAGAGCCGCGTCGTCGACACGCCGATTTCGGAGTCGGCGATCATCGGCGTCAGCATCGGCGCCTCGTTACGCGGATACCGGCCCGTCGCCGAGATGCAGTTCGCCGACTTCATCTCCTGCGGTTTCGATCAGATCGTCAACCAGGCCGCGACGCTTCGCTACCGCTACGGGGGCCGGGCATCGGTGCCGATTGTGGTGCGTGCCCCGAGCGGCGGCAATGTCGGCGGCGGCCTGTATCACTCCCAGAACCCTGAAGCGTGGTTCATCCATCGGCCTGGCCTCAAGGTGGTGGCGCCGTCCACGGCCTACGACGCCAAGGGGCTGCTCAAGTCCGCCATCCGTGACGACAATCCGGTGATCTACTTCGAGCACAAGTTTCTGTATCGCCGCGCCAAGGGTCCGGTGCCGGAGGGAGACGACGAGGTCGTGCCGATTGGGGTCGCGGCGACGCGCCGCGAAGGCGGCGACGTCACGCTGATCACCTACGGCGCGATGGTGCTGCCGTCGCTCGAGGCTGCCGATCGCCTGTCAAAGGAAGGCGTCGAAGTCGAGGTGATCGATCTGCGGACGCTGATGCCGTTCGACAAGGCGGCGATCTTCAGATCGATCGAGAAGACCAGCCGCGCGCTGATCGTGCACGAGGACGTCAAGACGCTCGGGCTCGGCGCCGAGCTGTCGGCGGTGATCATGGAAGAGCGCTTCGCTCACCTCGACGCGCCGGTGATGCGCGTCACCTACCCCGATACTCACGCGCCGTTTTCGCACGTGCTCGAAGAATTCAACCTGCCCAACGCCAACTCGATCACGGGCGCGATTCGGACACTCGCCTCGTACTGACGTGGAGAAGTCCGAAGACGCCCATGCCGACATCCTGCTGATCGAACGGATCGTCGCCAGGGACGAGCGCGCCGTTGCCGACCTCTACGACCGCCATCACCGCCTGCTGTTCGGCCTGATCCTTCGCATCCTCCGCGATCGCAGCGAGGCCGAAGAAGTGCTGCAGGAAGTGTTCGTTCTCATCTGGACGCGTGCCGAGACCTACAACGTGACGCTCGGCACGCCGGCCGCGTGGCTGGTGCGGGTGGCGCGCAACCGCTCGATCGATCGACTGCGCGCCAATCGCGTGCGCGTCCGCGTTGCGGAGTCGGCGCCGGAACCGGCGCCCGCGGACAATCCGGAGACACGCGCCAGCCTGAGCGAGCGGCAGCAGGTCGTCGCCGCCGCGCTCGATTCGCTGCCGCCGGAGCAGCGCGATCTGATCGAGCAGGCGTACTTTCTCGGGCTCACGCAATCAGAGCTGGCAGCGCGTTTCCAGCTGCCGCTCGGAACCGTCAAGACGCGGATTCGCACCGGGCTGCTGACACTCCGTCAGCGACTGACAGCGGCGTTCATCGAGCAATGACAGAGAAGCGCGACGACGTCGAATTCGACGATATCGTGGCGATGGGCCTGGCAGCCGCCGCGGGCGGGCCGAGCGCTCCGGGACCACGTCCCGAAGTCAGGGATCGGCTGCTGCGGCTCCTCCAGACAGCGCCGGCTCCGCCGGGTTTCCAGTTCATGTCGGCGAGCGACGACCAATGGCTGCCGCATCCCGTGCCCGGAATAAGAATGAAGATACTGGCACTGAACCGGTCGAGGGGCTACGCCACGCTGTTGCTGGACGTGGCGGCAGGCACGCGTTTCCCGGCGCATCATCACGTCGGTGCCGAAGAATGTTTTGTCGTGTCGGGCAGCCTGTACACATGCGGCCGGCGGCTCGAAGGCGGGGATTTCGTGCATGCCGATCCGGACACGGATCACGGCGAGCTGTACACCGACGAAGGCTGCCGGGTGATCCTGGTGGTGCCGCCTGAGGAGCACCTGTCGCCCGAGATGATGTCGGCATCCTTTCCACAGCGGGAGCCGTAGAGTCTGATGGTGAGCGCTCACGACCAGATCGGTGAGCAGGCCGGACTGTATGTCCTGGGCGTGCTGACGCCGTCCGAGCGCCAGGCGTTCGAGGCGCACGCGGCCGTGTGCGCTTCGTGCGCGGCGGAGGTCCGTGCGCTCACTCAGGTCGTTGACGCGATCGGCGAAGCCACGGCCGGTGCCGACCCCTCCCCAGACGTTCGCGCGCGGTTGCTCAGTCGCATCACGGCAACAGGAAGCACGCCGGCGCGGCCGGACACGAGGCGCAGCGGTTGGCTTGCGGCGGCGGCGTCGATCGTCCTTGCCATCGGGCTTGGCGCGTATGTCGGAGAATTACGTGGCCGCATCAGCGTCCTCGAAACCCGATTGCGCCAGGCGACGCTCCGCGCCGACGGCACCGAGCGCCAGCTCGCCGACGCTCGTCGCACCGCGTTCGAGGCGCAGACGGCTCGAACAGTACTGACGGCGCCGGACCTCGCGCGCATCGATCTCGCCGGTCAGCCCGCGGCCCCGCGCGCTGCCGCGCGTGCGTTCTGGAGCCGTTCGAACGGACTGGTGTTCACCGCGTCGAATTTACCAGCTCCGCCGCCGGGCCGCGTCTATCAGTTGTGGGTGCTCAGCGCGCAACCGGCGCCGATCAGCGCAGGGTTGATGACGCCCGATGCGAATGGCCTCGTCAACGCGATGTTCAGGACGCCTGCCGATCTGCCAGCGCCGGTGGCGATGGCCGTGACGCTCGAGCCCGAAGGCGGTGTGCCTTCGCCGACCGGCGATAAGTTCCTGGTCGGTCTCGCGCACTGATCAGCGTCCGGCTGAAGCCGGACACTACAAGCGCCATTGTGGCGCACCCCAAGCGTCATCGCGGCGGCCACGATTTCGGGCTCAGTTGTAGTGTCCGCCTTCAGGCGGACCACTGCAGCGTTCAGCGTCCTCGCGCGAAAATTGCCCCAAGCGCGTCGTCGACCTGCGCGTATTGAAACGTGAAACCGCCGCGCTCCGCGACGGCCGGCACCGCGCGCTGGCCCGACAGCAACAGCGCATCAGCCATTTCCCCGAGCAGCAACCGCAGCGCGAACGCCGGAGTCGGCATGAACGCCGGGCGATGCAGCGCCCGTCCGAGCGCGCGCGCGAAATCGGCGCTGGTGACGGGATTCGGCGCCGTCGCATTCACCGCGCCGCTCACCGGCGCCGTCAGCGTCCAGATTACGAGGGCCACCCAGTCGGCCCGATGAATCCACGGCCAGTACTGGCGGCCTGAACCGACCGGTCCGCCGACGCCGAGATAAAACGGCGGCAGCATTTGCGGCAGGGCGCCGCCGCCTTTGTCGAGCACGATGCCGGTGCGTATGCACGCGACGCGCGTGCGGTCGCTCGCCGCCAACAGCGCGGCTTGTTCCCATTGCGTGCAGATGGTGGCGAGAAAATCCGTTCCTGGCGGCGCCGACTCCGTCAGGAACGCGTCGTCTGACGGCCCGTAGTAGCCGACCGCGGACCCGCTGATGAACGCCGGTGGTGGCGTTGCCGCGCCTTGAATGGCTGCGACCAGGCTGCGGGTGGCCTTCAGCCGGCTGTCGAGAACATTACGTTTGTGCGCATCTGTCCAGCGCCGTTCCGCGATGCCTTCGCCAGCGAGGTTGATCACGACATCGGCGCCCTCGACCGCGGCAGCCCATGCGCCGACGGCCCCGTCCGGAGACCAGGCGATCGACCGCGCGCTCGGTATCGCGCGCGGGTCGTCGCCGCTGGATCGCCCCGATGCGCGGGTCAGGATGATGACGTCGTGACCTGCAGCCACCAGCGCCGTCGCGAGTGGCCGTCCGAGAAAACCCGTGCCGCCGGCGATCACGATGTTCATGCGCTCCTCGTGTCGTCTGAAACCCCGCGGCGAGCGCGAATATTCCCTGATCCGGCGGCTCAACGGCCGAATATCGAGTAGACCACGCCGCCTTTGAGGATGAACTGATCGGCACGGGCTGTTCGCGTCTCGGTTCCGGTCGAGGAGATCACGCTGACCTCGGGCCGCGCGAACATATAACCAAAATTGATGTTCAGCCCGATCTTCCGGTTGACGTTGTGCCACATGCCGATTTCCGGCTTGAGCACGAACGTGTTCGAGGCCACGGAGTACGCGCGCTGGACGCCCAGTCGATCGTTGTAGGCGGCGATCGCGCCGGCATCGAGATCGATCGAGTTGAACGCGAATCCGGCCAGTGCGTCAGCGCTGATCGTGATGTGGTGAAGTATGTAGGTGTAACCGTAGCCCGCCATGACCGGGCGGACGTGAAGCGAGCCGAGCTCGACAACGGTGCCGCCGACCGGCCGCTCGATGTCCACCGAATACCAATTCAGTCCCCAGTGAAAGCCCCAGCCCGGCTTGCCTTCGCCGAAGCGCCATAGCAGATTGGGCCCCAACTGCACGCGCGCATAGTCGGATTTTGAGTCTCGATCGGTGGTGCGGATGGTTAATTCGGCGCCGAGAGCGAACTTGTTGTCGTCCTGAGCGCTGGCGTTCGGCGCCCAGAGCAGGAACAGCGCGAACACGCCGATGCGGGTTGCCGTCACGGCCTGCTCCGGTGCAAGCCGCGCGCCGAGTGGCAACGGTCGGGTTGGCGGCCGTTGCCGCAGCCGTTAGAAGGTTTGACGGGCGACCCATTCGCGCATCAGCGAGTCAACCACCGCGTAGTGGTTGCCGTCGCGCGCGATGAGATCGTCCCGCAGCAGCGCGGCCAGCGCGGCCTGAACCGTCGAGGATCCGCCGAGGCGATGGCGGGTGCGTACGTCTGCGGATAGCAGCTCGCGGCCCTCTTCGAGCACGACCGCGCGAAGCGCGGCCCGTTGCGCCAGCGTCAACCGCTGCCACACGGCCTCGAACATCATCTGGTTCTCGACCAGCAGACGCTTGAGCGCCTGATGCAGATCGTCCAGGGTTGCGCGCTTGCGGCCGCGCGTGCGCACCTCGTCCCAGGTTTCGTGCGCGAGACGCTGCACGTCGTAAGGCAGATTGCCGGCGAGTTCCACCACCGCGTTGCCGAGCCCTTCTTCGGGACGCATGCCGGAGCGTGCGAACCGCGCGTTGATCGCCGCAGCAAATTCCGGCGCCGGAATTTTTTCGAGCCGCATCACCGGCCCCGCCTTGTAAAACGGACGCTGACGGCCGATCATCCGCTCCATCAGGCTCGGTTCGGAGCCCGCGAACACGTAACCGACCTGCCGCTGGTTCTGCACCGCGGCACGCATGGCGTGCTCGACTGAACCGCCGTCGAAGGCGGCGATGCCCTGGAACTCGTCGAGCGCGACCATCACCTTGCGTCCGCGCGTCTCAGCCAGCCGTGCCGGCAGCGCGAACACCTCTTGTGCCAGGCGCGCCACATCGCGCTCGCTCCTCACGCCTGGAAACGACACCGCAATCGCGCCGAGCGGCGACTGGTCGGGAGCGTAGCGCACCTCGGCCCGGGCCGATCGGATCGCCTCGCGCAGCCACGTCCGCGCCTGCTGCCAGCGCGTCTCGGCGGTGACCAGCGCCCGGGCATAACCCTCGAGGAAGGCCACATAGGAGCTGAAGCTGCTGACCGTGACCTCGACGGTCAGCGCGCCGCGGCGCGACATCACCGCCAGCGCGCGCCGGATCAGCGACGACTTGCCGTAGCGGCGCGGTGAGATCAGGAACACTTTCTGGGCGTCCGCCAGGTCGCGCACCAGCCGGTCGAGCTCGACAGTGCGGTTGACGAACGCCGCTGCCGGCACCACTTCACCGTAGACGAACGGATTGTCGGTTACGTCAAGCACTGTACTGGTTACGTATTGTAACGTAATGGCGCCGCCTGGCCGCACCGGCTTCCCGGCCGCCGATCGCGCTAATAGTAGCGGCGCGGCAGGTCGACGACGACGCGGCGGCGCACCAGCTCGGCGAGCTCGTGGGTGACGCGTCCCGACTCGATCGCCGTGAGCATGCTGCGATCGACGGTGACATCCTCAGGCAGGTAGCGGCGGATCGCGCCGTACTCCTGCTCGTAGTCCTCGTTCGGGAAGCCGAGCCGCAACCGCATGCGGTCGCCTTCGCGGGTGATCGCGTAGAGCGGGTTGATCCGGAATTCGCCGCCGGCGTCCGCCGGCGCCGGCAGCGGGTGCGCCGTGAAGACGCGATCGTCGCGGCTGGCGATGATGGTCAGCGCCGGATTGGCGTCGAGTGTCTGCGGACTGTCGCGCCGCGACAGATCCAGCGGACCGCCATTCACCACATCGTCGAACAGGCCGGCCTCGCCGAAGATGCGAGGCGCGATGGTTTCGAACAGCTCGGCGTATCCCTGGTGGGCGAGCGGCTGGCCGTGAGATGGACTCCAGGTGCGTTCGTTGTGGGTGTGGCCGATCAGCACCGCTCCGGGGCTGGCGCCGGGACGCGGGTCGTCCACCAGCCGTTCCATCTCGCCGACGAACTGGCGCTTGGTCCAGATATACATGAAGGCGTCGGTGCACATCGCGAAGCCGAACGCGCCGCGCGCAAACGGCATCGGCGCGTTGCCGTCGCAGCACACCGGTTCGCAGCCGGGCGCGGTGAATCGCCTCGCCAGCCACACCTTGGCGAAATAGAGGTCGGCCAGAATCGGCGGCGGCGACGACAGATCGAGCAGCGTCCTGGTGACGTGTCCGGATCCGCCGCAGATGTCGATCGCCCGGCGTGCGCCGGCCAGCACCGTGGAGGCGACGGCGCGGACGACCGCCTGGGCAACAATGTAGGTCGGATCGGAGAAGCGATAGAGGAAGTAGCCGCCCTCGAAATTGGGACCGAGTGCTTCGACGGTTTCGCGATAGGTCGCCGTCGCTGACTCCGCCGCGACCTCGAACGCCTCCGCGGCCGCATCGTCGAGGCCGACCATCGTCCGGCGCGCAAGGTCGGGTCGGCCCGATTGCATGTGATCGCGCGCCGCGATCGCGGACGGTTGGAGGTGGAGGACCGGAATACCGTCCACGACAGGGAAGATGCAGCACTGGCAGCCGAGGATGCCGTCCTGAATCTTGTGCGTCGTGCTGCGGTGAAAAATCGATTCGACAAGCGCCAGCCGGCCGCCGCAGTACGGACAGCGGAGGATGTCGAGCGTGTCAGTCAACATGTTGGATTTCACCGAAGAGTTCGAGCAGCGGTTCGCCGGTGGCTTCGAGCGGCGAGCGCCGAAACTGCTCGGTCCCGAGCCAACGGCGCGCTTCGTCGGCGTCGATCCAGGCCATCGGGTTGTTGGGACCCATCTGGGTCCGATGACAGCGCAACGCCGCCAGTTTCCGGGTGGCCCAGTCGCGCACATCGACGACGAACGTGGGTGGGTTGGCGCCGTCGCCGAACGCATCGGGCGCGATGCCCCAGAAGCTGGAATCAGGCGGCGCACCGCCCTTGGCGTGAGCGGCCTCCACCACCTCGCGCATCGCACCGGCCTGCATGGTGACGTAGTAGAGCGGTGGGGCAGCCGCACCGAGCGACAGCACCGCGGTGTAAGTCCGTTCGTGGATGCCGATGTGATCCAGGTGCCAGTACAGGCCGTCCTCGGCGAAGGTGATGATCGCGTCCGGCCGGAAGCGCTGGATCAGCGCGATCAGCTCGGCGTGCATTTCGGGAACGTGTTCCCAGCGCAGGTCGCCGTCGGGATGATCGAGGACGATGACCTCGGATACGCCCAACACCGCGGCGGCATCGGCCAGTTCGCGGACTCGCACGAGTCCGAGATCGCCATCCGGCACCAGTGCCGGATCGCTGATCGAGCCGGCCTCGCCGCGTGACGCACAGATCACCACGACGCGGGCGCCGGCGTCGGCCAGGCGGGCGAGCGTGCCGCCGCACGCCAGCGACTCGTCGTCGGGGTGCGCGAAGATGCCGAGGACCGTTCTGCCGGCCAACGGTCGCGATGACTCAGCCATGCCGATGCGCCTCCACGATTCGCCGGTACACCTCAATGTACTCGTCCACCATCCGTCCTGCGCCGAAGCGCGCAACGGCGCGTTCGTGCACGCGACGGCGATCGAGATCGAAGACCCGCGGCAGTTCGTTCACCATCTGCTCCAGATCGTCGAAGATCATGCCGGTCACGCCCTCGTCCACGACTTCCCGGACCGCACCGCGATCGAGCGCGACCACCGGGGTGCCGCAAGCCATCGCCTCAGCCAGGACCAGCCCGAACGGCTCGCGCGCCTGGATTGGGTAGACCAGCGCCCGCGCGCCACCGTACAACTTCACTTTCGCCGCGAAATCGGCTTCGCCATAGTAAACGACGTGGCGTCCGTCGACATGCGGCGCGACTTTCTCGCGATAATACTCGTCTTCCGCCGCCGCGAGGATCAAACGCATGCCGACGCGACGCGCGATCTCGATCGCCTGAAGCACACCCTTGCCGGCGGTGAACCGGCCGAGAAACAGCAGGTAGTCTTCCGGCTTTTCCTGGAAGACGAAGTTGTCCATGTCGATGCCGTGCAGTACCGTGCCGACGACATTGACGCCCGAGAGCAGGCTCTTTTGCTCGCGTGAGATCGCGACGAACGCCGCATCCGGATAGCGGGTCCACAGCGTGACCTCCGCTGCCGTCGGCGAGTGGTGCAGGGTCTGGACGATCGGTGTCGCGCACAGGCGGGTGAACGCCAGCGACATTGGATAGTACGCCGCCTCGTAGTGGATGATGTCGAACTCGGACGCACGTTCCACGGCTGCGGCCAGGTTCAGCATCTCGTACAGCTCCCACGGCCACATGTTCTCGTCGTGCCAGTAACCGTGGGGGTAGATCGCCTCCAGCTTGGCGCTGGTCCTGGAATCGGCGGTCGCGAACAGCGTGACGTCGTGTCCGCGCGCGACCAGCCCCTCGGTCAGCAGCGACGTCATCGTCTCGACTGAACCGGATTTCGGCGGTGGAATGGTGGTCGCGACCGGCGCGATGTGGGCGATTCTCACGACCCCGCACCCAGATGCCCTGGCGATCGGAATATGGTCATGAGCACGCGATCTCCAACAGCTTCGGCAGAACAACGCGGGCGTCAAAATGGGCGTGCGCCAGCTCGCGAGCCCGCCGCGCGTGTCGATCGTAGTCGGCGTTGATGCGGCCGATGCCGTCGATCGCCTCTTCCATGTCGGAGAAGGCGAGCAGCCCTTCGCCGCTCGGCAGGTGCGCGGTCCAGCCGGTGTCCTGAACCAGTGCCGGACGTCCCGATGCGAGGTAGCACTCGGTACGGTCACTGAACCAGCCGGAACGGTTCGCGACATACGTGTGCTTGGCGACTCCGAACTCGGCTTTCGATGCCTGGATGAAGTCGCGGTACGCGGACGGCGTGCGCGAGACTGCCATCGCGTCGACGGTGTCCCACCCGTGCTGGCGCAGCAACTGTTGCGGACCGTTGATCGCCAGCTCGAACGGCTGGGACGTCCGCTTCGGCAGGTCGATGAACTTCACGAATTCCTGATCCTTGTTGCCGCCGACGTCGGCGAAGCTTTCGATTTGCCAGGTCATGACCGTGGTGTAGCGATCGCGCGGCGCCGCCTCGACGCGCCAGTCGTCCATGGTGATGGGCTGCCAGGTCTTGTGCCAGACGAAGTCGCCGGTTGGAATCGAGGACGCCGCGGTTCCGATATTGGCGCCAAAGGTAAACAGGTGGTCGAAGCGCTTGAAGAACTCGACATACCAGGGTTCCGCCTTGGCGATCGCGAGCTGGGTGAAGGCCGGATCCGAATCGACAAATACCTTGTGCGGAATGTGGACGTATTCATCGCGCCAGAACCACGAGCCGCCGGACAGATTGATGAAGAGGTCGGCGTCGGCGGCGAACCGCCGCACGTCCTCCGCGCTCCTGCCGTGATAGCTGCCGTCGTAGTTGACGAACGACCAGCGGTCGCCGAAACCGAACGGCGCCAGCGCGTTGTTGATGTAGGTGGTGCCGTAGATCGGATCGGTGGCGCGGGTGTTGAGGATCGGGTCGTAGACGCACTCGCCGGTGTCTTCGATGTAGAAGACCTCGTGGCCGAGCGCGCGCAGGCCGAGCAGATACATCAGTGAACACCAGGTGACGCCGCCGAACGGATAACGCGCGATGATGCCCGCGAACAGTACCTTCATGAAACTGCTGATTGCCGATTCATCGTCAGCGCCGCGCCGCTTCGATCAGTTCGTCGACGCTTTCCGGCTCGTCGAGCGATTTGCCGACCGACAGACGCGCGCACATGCGACGGTACAGCTGGCTCGACTTCAGCAGTTCGTCGTGCCGGCCCTTGGCGGCAATCTGGCCGCCGTCGAGTACGAGAATCTGATCGGCGTCGCGCACGGTGGACAGCCGGTGGGCGATGGCCACGGTGGTCCGGCCGGCACGGAGCCGGCGCAGGGCCGCGAACACGATTTCTTCCGAGATCGAGTCCAGCGACGAGGTCGGCTCGTCGAGGATCAGGATTGGCGCGTCCTTGAGGATGGCCCGCGCCACGCTCAGACGCTGCCGCTCGCCTCCGGACAGACCGCCGCCGGCCTCGGCGATTTCGGTGTCGTAGCCTTTCGGCAGCCGCGCGATGAAATCGTGCGCGTGGGCGGCCCGGGCCGCCTGCTCGATCTCCTCCTGCGTCGCGTCGAGCCGTCCGTAGCGGAGGTTGTCGGCGATCGTGCCCTGGAACAGCACCGGATCCTGCAGCACGATGGCGATTTTCTCGCGCAGCTCGCGGATGCGGTACTTCTTCACGTCCACACCGTCGATCAGCACCCGGCCGGTGGTGGCTTCGAAGAAGCGTGGAATCAGGCTCACCAATGTGGTCTTGCCGGCGCCGGTCAGACCGACCAGCGCGACCACCTGACCCGGCCTCGCTTCGAATGCGATGTCATGGAGCACCTGCGCGCCGCTCTGATACGTGAAGCCGACGTCCTCGAATTTGATGTCACCCTTCACGTTCGCCGCACTGACCGCGTCCGGCGCTTCTTCCGTTTCTTTCTCGAGCGCGAACATCGCGCGCACCCGCTTGGTGCCCGCGAGCGCACCCTGCAGCTGTCCGGTGGTGTGGGCGATCGCCGACAGCGGACCGTAAACAGCCGCCAGGTAACTGATGACGACGGTCAGGTCGCCGATCGTCAGTCGGCCGGTCATCACGAATCGCCCGCCGACAATCACCACGAGCGCGGTACCGAAAATCGTGATCGTGCTGACGACGACGGAGAAGAGTGACTGCTGCCACGTAATCGCAATCCGCGCCTCCATCGTCTTCCCGCCGGAGGTGGCATAGCGCTGCAATTCGTATGGTTCCCGCGCGAAGCTCTTGACCAGGCGCATGGCGCCAAACGCTTCGTAGAGGCGCCCGAGCAGCTTCGCCTCGAGCTCCTTGACCCGCTCTTCACGATTGACCAGCGTCTTGGTGTAGTAGCGCAACGAGAGATACATGAACGGGATGACCGCCAGTGACAGCAGCGCGATCGCCATATTCATGTAGAGCAGCACGCCGAACATCACCGTCAGCGCGGTCACTGATGTCGCGAGCGGAAACAGTCCGCTCATCACCAGGTTTTCGATCGCGTAGGCGTCGACGTCAACCCGGTATACCGCGTCCGCCGTGCTCGTGGTGATGTGGTGATGGAGTCCGAGTGCGGTGAGGTGATCGAACAGCCGTCCGCGCAGGTCGTAGACCATGCGTTGTCCGGTGTCGACCTGAACCTGCGTGCCGTACGCTGATACGAACTGGTTGACCACCTGCAGCACGACGCCGGAGATGACGACGATCACCAGCAGAGCCATACGGTTATCGCGCGTGATCGTCGCGATCCACGGCGCGATCAGCGGCGGAAACGGTATCCCGCCAAACACCTGGTCGAGCACGATCTTGAACGGCCACGGCTGCAGCGCGCCAAGTGCAATCTCCGAGCCGAGCAGAATCGCCAGCACGATCAGCTTCTTCTTGTGCGGCGCCAGGAATGGCAGGGTCCAGCGTAGCAGTCCTCTCGTCGGGTGCGCGTCGGTCGGGTTCACCTGCGTATCCATCATCCGCCCACGACCTTTTTCGTTGGCGCCGGCGTCGGCACGACGGTCGGCAACGGCGGTCGCGGCACAAGAATTGGACCGGACGAGATCTGCGGAATGTTGACAGCCACGACGTTGTTCTTGTCGTGGTCGGTGACGTAGAGCCAGCCGCGCTTGGGGCCGCCGAGCGCAAACGCCACCCGCGACGGCGCGCCGAACGCCACACGCCCTTCGTCGCTGACGTTGCGCATGATGCCGTCCGGCCCGACTGCCCGGACCTGATAGTTGTAGTAGTCGGCGATGAAGATGGTGATCGCCCCGCCCGGTTCGGGGACCAGCGCGATACCGGCCGGACCTGCCAGGTTGGCATTCGTCGCCGGCCCATCGTCGCCGCCATTGCCGAAGACGCCACTGCCGGCGACGGTTGTAATGATCTGCGTCGCCGCATCGACCTTGCGGATGCGTTGATGATGCATGTCTGCGATATAGATGTCGCCGTTCGGTGCGATCTGCACGTCGCTTGGCATGTTCAGGTGTGCGGCAATGGCCGGGCCGCCGTCGCCGACGTGATCAGAGTCGCCCGGCGTCCCGTCGCCCGCGACCGTGTGGATGAGTCCGGTCTTTGTATCCACCACGCGTACACGGTAGTTCAAGGTATCGGCGATGTAGAGATCGCCGTTCGGCGCACACGCGACGGCGCTCGGCGTGTTCAATGCCGCGGTCAGCGCGGACTGATCGTCACCATCGAACCCGTTCTCTCCTGATCCGGCCACAGTCGAGATGATCCGGGTCGGACGATCGACACGGCGGATGCGATCGTTGTGCGAGTCCGCAACGACGAGATCTCCGTCGGGAGCGATGCAGACGCCGTCCGGTGTATCGAGCTGAGCCTTGAGAGCGAGGCCGTCATCGCCCGAAAATCCAGTCCTGCCCTTGATGCCAGCGACCGGCACCGGCGTCGCTGGTCCCGGTGCCCGCGGGTCGGCGCGGAGAATGACGTCGTTGTTCGAGTCGGCAATGTAGATATCGCCGTTGGGTGCGATGGTGATGCCACCCGGCGTGTCGAGCCATGCGGACAGCGCAGGGCTATTGCCGCCCGCGCCCGGCTTGGGGCCGATGACGATTTCCGCGATCGCCGCCTCCCGCAGCAGCAACGTGCTTGCGCCGAGTGTGACGATCATCAGGACGAAGATGAACGCGCTGCGCAGGCCGTAGACCCGCAGCAGCGACGGCGCCAGCAGAGGCGCGCGAGCCGGGCCGGATTTCATGGCGACCATGCCCGATCCGACGGTCACCCGCGCGATGCCGCGGCGGACGATGGCGGTGGTCTGGGCAGTACGCCACGCGACCGCGAGAATCGACGCGACGCTCAAAATGGCGGCACTGGCGCCAGCCAGCCGCCACTTCAGCAGGGCACTGGTGGCGGCGCGATCCAGTTGCGCGGCCCCAAGTAGCGCACCGGCGAGCAGCGCCGCGCCGAGTGCCAGCGCGGTGACGATGCCGAAGGTGGTCGGTCGCAGGTGGGTGCTGAAGCGCACCAGCGTCTTGCCGCCGGCGTGCTCCTCGACCAGGGCCCGCACGTCGAGCCACGCCCAGCGGCCGACGAATACGCTGACGTCGCGATCGTCGGACCAGCCTTCGTCGATTTCGATCGAGCGCACTGCGCGCGACCGGCGCAACCAGTCGGTCAACTGCGACAGCACCCGTTCGCCCGAGGTCCAGGTTTCGCTCCAGAAGCTGTCTTCCTTGACGCTGCCGGCCACCAGCACCAGTGCGCGCCAGGCATCCGCCAGCGACGGCCGCGGCCCGCGGCTGGTCTGCGGCGGGACCGATGGCATCTCCAGTTCCGGCGGCGAGAGCAGACCGCGGATGCGACCGCGCAACCGCGCCAGTGGCTGCAGGAAGTGGAGGTACGCCACGGTCGCGCGGTACCACAGCCGATTGCCCCCTAGCGACTGCACTTCCGACCGCATCGCGTAGGCGATGTTCTTGACGACCGTCGCCGCGAGGCCGACCAATCCCGAACCAAGCAGGAGGTACGAGGCCCAATGATGCGCGCGGGTTGCCGCGACCGCGGCACCGGCGATGGTCAGCGCGAACGACAGCGTCTGGAACTTGATCGAGTGCGGCAGGAACGCGAACGGATGGACGTCGGCGCGATACACCGACGGGAACGCTGCCGTGCCCCACACCCCGGCGTTGATCCGGGTGCTCCACAGCGACCGGACGAACGGCAGCGGGCTGTAGATGCGACCGTGCCACAGCATGTGACCATCGAGGAATTTCTCCGGATGATGCGCCATCAGCCAGGTTTCGCCCTCGCCGTAGCCGACCTGCTGACGCCAGTAGGCCTTCACCGACGATCGATGGTGATGCCACACCAGCGCCGCGGCGGCGAAGCCAATCTTGCCCCCCTGTGCCTGCAGCCGCCAGCACACGTCGACATCGTCTCCGGCGCGGAGATAGATCGGATTGAAGCCGCCGATCGCGAGCAGTGCTTCACGGCGGAAGGCCATGTTGCAGCCCGGGACGTGCTCTGCGGTTCGATCGTCGAGCAACACGTGGGTCGGTCCGCCTGGCGCGCGTGCGATTGACTGCGCCATCGGCGAGTCGTCGGCCGGCACCACGTTGGGTCCGCCGGAGGCGACGACGTCGGAGGTGAGGAAGGGCTGGACCAGAAACGTGAGCCAGTCCGGATCGACCCGCGTGTCGGCATCGGTGTAGGCGACGATCTCCCCGGTGGCTTCGGCCAGGCCGACGTTGCGCGCGGCGCTGAGACCGGCATTCGGTGTGTCGATGACGCGCACGCGCGCGAAACCGTGAGCGATCTCGCTGGTACGATCTTTCGAGCCGTCGTTGACCAGGACGATTTCGAAGTCCGGATAGGACAGCGCTTCGAGCGATCGAAGATTGTCGACCAGCGTGTCCGCGGCATTGTAGGCGCAGACGACCACCGACACTTTCGGCCAGGTGCGCTGCTGTTCCACCGGAAACGGGGCATCGGCGAAAGCTTTCGCGACGGCCTGTGCCGCCATTTTGGGCCGGCGGTCGGCGTCGACCAGCCCGAATTTCCAGTCGTCGACGGTGTGGCCGCCGCGCCACCACTCGTCGGTCCACGCGAACGCGACCGCGCCGCAGGCGCCTTCCTCGAAGGCGACGCGTACGTGCATCGCGGTGATGTCGGCCTGTCCCTGCTCGCCTTCGCGCACGCTGTCAGCACCGGCTTCAGCCAGCAGCAGCGGTTTCTGTCCAGCGACGTGCTGCAACCGCACCAGGTAGGCGCGCAGATCCGCCTCGCGGTGCAAATAGACATTGAACGCGCTGATGTCGAGGAACGACAGATCGAGAAACTCGGTGGGCGGAAAATTGACGTACGTGAACAGGCTGTCCGGCGCCTTGGCCTTGGCGTCCTGATAGAGCGCGCGCAGGAAGCGTTCGACGCGGGTCCGTCCGTGCCAGCGCACGACGCTCGGCGGAATCTCGTTCCCGAGCGCGAAGGTCAGGATCGCCGGATGGTCGGCCAGGTCGGCCACGCGGCCGGCGATGTCGCGGCGAATCTCGCGCGTGAGCGCGCGGTTGTCGAGAAAGGCCACGTGCTGTGACCAGGGCAGTCCCACCATGACGCGCAGACCGTGGCGTGCTGCCTCGTCCAGCAGTTCGCGGCGCGGCGCCGTATAGGTGCGGACCGTGTTGACGCCGAGCGCCGCCATGCCCCGGAAGTCTTCGGTGACCCGCGACAGCGGTGGGAACTGGTAGCCGTCGGCGTCCGGTGCGAACGTTCCGTAGGTGACGCCTTTGACGAGGAACCGCTCGCCCTTCGAGTCGGCTCCACTTGCGCCGGTTTGTAGACGCAGGAACTTCCCGTCGGCGGTGACCCGCCCGGCTGGCAGGGTCCGTACGCCGCGGAGAAGCTCGGGATCGACCTGAACAGCGGTGCTCACAATTCGAAAGCCCCTATCTGTAGGCAGATAAGGGAACTACTAATTGTATCAGCCGGTTCAGGGCTGGTGGTTGATCTTTACGCTGCCGCTGAAGGTCTTGAACTGCAGCGAGCCGTTGCCGCCGCCGCCAAGCTCCGCGCGCACGGCGCGGCGCGTCGAGCTGTGAAGGACCAGCGGCACCTCGGAATCGAGCCGCCCGCTGAAGGTGTTGAAGCTGACCGTGCCGGTAGCGCCGGCTGGAACCTGGAGTTCGACGTTCCCGCTGAAGGTGTCGACCTGAATATTTCGATCGGGTGCCCACGATTTTTCGCCGATCACGACGGCGCCGCTGAAGGTGTGGGCGCGAATGGACCCGGCGGTGTCGGTCAGGCTCAGGCGTGATGAAAATCCGTGAACCTGGTGGTCGCCTTCCACACCCTCGACATTCACGTGGGCGCTGAACACGGACAAATCGAGGTTGGTCTTTCGAGGCACCCGCACGTCGAACTCGGTCTCGAGCGCCTCGCCGCTGCCTGTGAACTCGTACCAGGCCCGCTCCCGGCGCGTTACCTCCACCACGACGACGTTGGCACCGTTCGTGTGGATGTCGAGCCGGCTGTGGTCCAGCTGCCACCGGGTGCCGTGGCGGACGGCATTGATGACGACGTCGGGCTGGTCCGACGCCGTGATCGACACCCGCCCGGAGAAGCTGTGAAGACGCAACGTCCCGCCCGGTTCCAGCTTGACGGTCTGACTGACCTGCTCCGTGTCTGAGTAGGCAGCCCACACCGCAGGGGTGGCCACCAGCACCAGCCCCAGGACGATGGCGTACTTTCGCATGGGAGCTTTGACGGAGCGGACGGTCGAAACGTTCGAAAAGGGAGGTGGGCGCGCCGGGTTCAGTCCACTCTGAGCGTGCCGGTATAGATCGCCATGCCGACGACGGCATCGATGCCGAGCGCATGGAGGTCGTCGATTTCCTTTTGCGTCGTGATCCCGCCGGCGGCGGTCAGGCGGCGCGTGGTGGCGCCTTTGACCGCCGTGATCGCCTCGAAGTCCGTGCCGCCCATCAAGCCTTCCTTGTCGACGTGGGTGTAGAGGAACTCGTCGCAGTAAGGCTCGAGCGCTCGCACCGCGTCCGCAGCGGTCAGCGGCAGCGCGGTTTTCCATCCATGAATGACGACATGGCCGCCGCGGCTGTCCACCGCCGCGATCACACGTTCGCGCCCCACCGCATCGGACAGCGACTTGGCGAATACAAGATCCGGGCGGCCGGCCTTGAACAGCGACGACCCGGCGATGATCTGCTGCGCACCGGCGGCAAGCACGTCCACGGCGCGTGCAACGGTGCGGATGCCGCCACCGACGCGGCACGAAAGCGCGCCCGCAATCTGCCGGACCAGCTCGAGGTTGTCGCCGGTGCCCATCGCTGCATCGAGATCGATCACCTGGACCTTGGGATATCGCTCGAATCGGCGCACCCAGCGAAACACATCCTCGTCTCGGATCGCCAGCTTTTCGCCTTGAACGAGCTGGACGACGGCACCGTCTTTGAGGTCGATGGAGGGGATCAGCAAGAACGTCTTGTCCTCAAAGCCGAACAGGTATGTCGTGTTCGCGCAGATATGTCTTCAGGGTGTGCACACTGGTTTCGGCATAGTGGAAGATCGACGCGGCCAGCGCGGCGTCGGCTTTGCCCGCCGTGAATACGTCCAGGAAATGGTCGCGTCCGCCGGCGCCACCAGAGGCGATCACCGGAATCGAGACCGCCGACGAGACCGCTGCCGTCAACGGACAATCGAAGCCAGCCTTGGTGCCGTCGCGGTCGATCGAGGTCAACAGGATTTCGCCGGCGCCGCGCGCCTCGGCCTCGCGCGCCCACTCCACGGCGTCACGGCCGGCCGACATCGATCCGCTGCGGGCGTAGACGGCAAAGCGATCGCGGTCGAGTTTGGCATCGATGGCCACGACCACCGCCTGGCTGCCGTAGCGTTCGGCGAGGGCGGTGATTAGACCGGGGTTGGAAAGTGCCGCCGTATTCAGACTCACTTTGTCGGCGCCTGCTTCGACCGCCGCATCGGCGTCTGCTTCGGTCCGGATTCCCCCGCCGACGGCGAGCGGAATGAACAGCTCGCGGGCAACCGCGCGGATGGTATCGGCCAGCGCCCGCCGCGCCTCGAGAGTTGCGGTGATGTCGAGGATCACCAGCTCGTCGATGCCCTCCGCGTTATAGCGTCGCGCGAGCTCAGCCGGGTCACCCGCCTGCCGCAGCCCCTCGAAGTTGATGCCCTTGACCACCTGGCCGTTGCGCACATCAAGGCACGCGATGATTCGCTTGGAAAGCATCAGCGTGGGAGCCGGCAACCACCGCGTATAGAAAAACCACGGAGACCAGAATGAGAGGGACAAAAACCACAGGGCTGGTCACGCATCGCTGTGGCTCCCGTCATCCGGCAAGCTCGAGGAAATTGCTCAGAATCCTCAAGCCGACGTCGCCCGATTTTTCGGGATGGAACTGCACGCCCGAAATCTGCCCGTGCTGAACGACGGCCGCAAATGGCTCGCCGTGCTCGGTCACCGCGACGGCATCATCAGTCACCGGCGCGACGAAGCTGTGAGTGAAGTAGACCTGCGAGCCGTCGGCGACGCCGTTCACAATCGACGCGTTGTCGCGACGAATATTGATGCTGTTCCAGCCCACGTGTGGAACCTTGATCGTCTGGTCCGGCTGAAGCCGGACACCACCGACGTTGCGGGTTGATTCTGTAGTGTCCGGCTCAAGCCGGACCCCGTCCGAGCGACTGCCGCCCAAACGGTAGCAGCGTCCGGCGAGCAAACCCAGACCAGGACTGTCCGGAGCTTCGTCGCTGCCTTCGAACAGCCATTGCATGCCGAGGCAGATGCCGAACAACGGTCGTCCTTCACCAATTCGTTCGAGGATCGCGTCGATCCAGGACTGATCGAGCGCGCGCGTGGCTCCGAAGTGACCGACACCAGGCACGATGATGCCTTGCGCGCTGCTGAGCTCGGCAGCGGTCGCCGGCACGATGACGTCGGCGCCGAGGGTGGCGAGCGCCTTTTTGACGGAGGTCAGGTTGCCGGCTTTGTAGTCGATCAGCGCGATCACAGCAGGCCTTTGGTGCTTGGCAGCATCCTCGCCATGCGCTTGTCCTTAGCGCACGCCACGCGCAGCGCTCGTGCGAATGCCTTGAACACCGCTTCGATCTTGTGATGGCTCGAGCGGCCGTACATGACCTTGACGTGGACGTTGGCGCGCGCCCCGATCGCAAACCCTTCGAAGAAGTCGTGGACCAGTTCCACCTGCAGATCGCCGACGCGCACGACTTTGACCTGGAGATTCACCGTCGCATGCGGGCGTCCGCCCAGGTCGATCGCGGCCACGGCGAGCGTCTCGTCCATCGGCATGACGAAATAGCCGGCCCGGTTGATGCCC
>DASXIR010000382.1:0-14387 GCA_036497895.1 Vicinamibacterales bacterium
TTTCGATTGTCGACAACCGTACCGGCAAGAAATACGACGTGCCGATCCAGGACGGGACGATTCGCGCCATGGACCTGCGCCAGATCAAGAGCGGTCCGGACGACTTCGGATTGATGACCTACGACCCGGCGTTCATGAACACCGCGAACTGCCGCAGCGCGATCACCTACATCGACGGCGACAAGGGCGTGCTGCTCTATCGCGGCTATCCCATCGAACAGCTCGCAGAGGACAGCGACTTCCTCGAAACGGCGTATCTAATCCTGTTCGGCGAGCTGCCGAGCACGCAGCAGCAGCAGACATGGGTGCGGGACATCACGTACCACACCATGCTGCACGAGAACATCAAGAAGTTCATGGAAGGGTTTCGCTACGACGCGCACCCGATGGGGATCTTCCTCAGCACGGTCGGCGCGCTGTCGACGCTCAACCCGGACGCCAGACAGATCTTCGACCCTGAATCGCGGCTGCGGCAGACCAAGCGCCTGATCGCGAAAGTCCCGAGCATCGCCGCCTACGCCTTCCGCCACAGCATCGGCCGCCCCTATAACGCTCCCGACAACGACCTCAGCTTCACCGGCAACTTCCTGAACATGCTGTTCAGGATGACCGAACTGAAGTATCAGCCCAACCCGGTCCTGGCGCGGGCGCTGGACGTGTTGTTCATCCTGCACGCCGACCACGAGCAGAACTGCAGCACCACGACGATGCGGACGATCGGCAGTTCGCATGTGGACCCGTACTCGGCGCTGGCCGGCGCGGCGGCGGCGCTGTACGGTCCATTGCACGGCGGCGCCAACGAAGCAGTGCTGCGCATGCTGCACGAAATCGGATCGGTCTCGAAGGTCCCGGAATTCATCAAGAAGGTCAAAGCTGGCGACAACGGCGTCAAGCTGATGGGTTTCGGTCACCGCGTGTACAAGTCGTACGACCCCCGCGCCAAGGTCGTCAAGCGCATCGCCGACCTGGTGTTCAGCGTCACCGGCAAGAATCCGCTGCTCGAAATCGCCCTCGAGCTGGAGCGTATCGCGCTGCAGGACGACTACTTCGTGACGCGCAAGCTCTACCCCAACGTCGACTTCTACTCCGGCCTCATCTACCAGGCGATGGGCTTTCCGATGGAGATGTTCCCGGTCCTGTTCGCCATCCCGCGGACCGCCGGCTGGATGGCCCAGTGGGAAGAAATGCTGCTCGACCCCGAGCAGAAAATCGCCCGCCCGAGGCAAATCTATACTGGGGCCGCGCATCGGGACTACGTCACGAGGGACAAACGCGGGTAGAATCGGGGCACCATGGTGAAAGCGCTGCTCGTGTTCGCGCTCGCGGTGCAGGTCGTCACGCCGGTCCCGAAGTTCGACGCCGGCCGGGCGTGGGAACATCTGCGTCAACTCGTCGCGATCGGGCCGCGTCCGTCCGGCTCGCCCGCGATCGAGCAGACCCGGCAGTACATCAAGGACCAGCTGTCAGCGCTCGGGGTCGCCACGACCGAGCAGACCTGGGAAGACCAGACGCCGATTGACAAAGTGAAGATGGTGAACCTGGTCGCCACCATCCCCGGCGCCCACAAGGACCGCATCGTCTTTGCCGGTCATTACGACACCAAGCTCTATCGCGAATTCCGCTTCGTCGGCGCCAGCGACGGCGGATCGAGCGCGGCGTTCCTGCTCGAGCTCGCGCGCGTCCTGAAGAACCGCCACAATCCGCTGACCATCGAGCTGCTGTTTCTCGACGGCGAAGAAGCGCGCATGCCGGAATGGCACGGCACCGACAACACCTACGGCAGCCGTCACTATGTCGATCTCGCCAAGCGTGACGGCTCGTTGACGTCGCTCAAGGCGATGCTTCTGATCGACATGATCGGCGATCGCGATCTCGATATTCGCCGCGACACCAATTCCACCGCCTGGCTGACCGACACGATCTGGGCCGCGGCGCGGCACCAGAATCTCGACGAGTACTTCATTGCCGATTCGACCCGGATCGAGGACGACCATCTGCCGTTCCTTGCCGCGGGCGTGCCGTCAGTGGACATCATCGATCTCGACTACGAGCAATGGCACACCGCGAAGGACACGCTCGATGCGGTCTCCGCGCGCAGCCTTCAGGTGGTGGGCGACGTCGTCCTCGCGGCGTTGCCGCAAATCGAAGCGCACATTACCAAGGTCACGCTGACGGGACGCCGCGTCGTTCGCCAGGCCCCCTACCGCACGCTCAAGGCGTCGTATACGCCGGCGGCGCCGGCGCGGAAGGTCGCCGCGAAGAAACCACAGACCAAGAAGGCGCCGCGCCTGCCGCTGTTTCATCGGCAGTGGTCGCCGACCGTGACCGAAGCGCACTGACGCGATTCAACCCTGATAGCCGTTGGCGCCGAGCTGCACCCGGGTCTTGTCGAACGGATCGTTGAAATACAGCTGATCGCCGCCGCTGGTCCGGTTCGCCGGATTGCGATCAACCGTCGCCTGAATCCCCTGCTCTTTCAGCTTGTCGGCCATGGCGTCAGGATTGAAGTCGTCCACGCCGATGCAGAAGTGATTGACGGTTCCCGGATTCGCCAGCTTGTAGCAACCCAGAAAGCCGTTCCCGAGCCCGAGATTGATCCCGCCGTTCCCGGGCCGGCTCACCTCTTTCAGGCCGAGCAGCTTGGAATAGAACGCCGCTGAACGCTCGACATCGGTCACTGCCAGCGACACGTGATTGATCGTCCGTCCCTGCGCCATCTGCACGACCGGCGCTGCTGCCGGCGTCTGCGCCGATGCGGCCGAGGCGCTCGCTGCCACCAATCCGGCGAGGGTCGCGACCAGCTCCCGCCGCGACAGTGTTCTGGCTTCGAACCGTCCGACCAGCTCCTCGATGTCTGCGCTCATGGATATCCTCCAGGGCGATTCTACGCCCGGGTCTTCGAGTAACTGCCAATCTGTGGCGCGCAGCCGGAGCGAGGGAGCCGTAAGCCCTATCCGATCAGCCATTAGCCGTCAGCCCTCAGCCGTGACGAGGGCGGTCCGAGAACTAACCACCCGCCCCCATCCCCGTCTAATCTGTGCAGATGGACGCGACCGAGGCATCAGCCGTCCTGGCCCGTGCGCGCCAGGGCGACAACGACGCGTTTCGCGCGCTCGTCGAGCAGCATAGCCGGAGCGCGTTCCGGCTGGCCTTCCGGATGATGGGGAACGAACAGGATGCCGAAGATGTGGTCCAGGAGAGCTTCCTCCGCGCCTACCGACAGCTCGGACGCTTCGAGTCGCGCGCGAATTTCGGCACCTGGCTCTATCGCATCGTCGCCAACTGTTCGGTGGATCTGATGCGCTCGAAACAGGCACGCCACGATCAGGTCCGCGGTGACAGCCTCGATGACGCCACCGCCGCCGAGTTGCCGGACGCGAACCTCGCCGGACCGGATCGACTGGCGCAGAGCGCGGAAATCGATCGGCGGGTTCAGGCCGCGCTGAGGGAATTGAGCCCGCTCGAGCGCGCCGCGTTCACGCTCCGCCACTACGAAGGCCGATCGATCGATGAAATCAGCACCGCGCTCGGACTGGGCACCAGCGCGGCCAAGCACAGTGTGTTTCGCGCCGTCAGAAAACTGCGGGTGGCGCTCGCCCCGCTGCGGAGCCTGGAATCGTGACCGAACACATCAGCGAAGACGACCTGACGCTCTACTACTACGGCGAGGGCCGGCGCCGTGACGCGATCGAGCGCCACATCGACCATTGCGCCGATTGCTCGACGTTGTATCGGGAAATCGCCGGAACACTGGCGATGCTGACCGAGGTAGAGGCGCCGGAGCGCGGCGATCAGTACGGCGCCGAGGTGTGGCAGCGGCTCCGGAACAAGCTGCCGGACAAAGACGCCAGGTGGTGGACGGCACTCCTGCGATGGGAGCGCCTGGCACTGGTGGGAGCCGCCGCAGTACTCGTGGTGGCGGCGTTTGTCGCGGGACGGGTGTGGCCGCATGCGCCGGAAAGCGCGCCCGGCGCAGCTTCAAACGCGCCGCTGGTTGCGCGCGGTGACACCGGCAGCACGGCGGCGACGGCGGCGAAAGCCGAGTCGGCGGCGGGCGTCGAGAGCCGGCAGCGCATTCTCTACACCTCGGTTGCGGATCATCTCGACCGCTCGGAGCGGATGCTCACCGACATCATGAATACCGCGGGCCACGCCGACATCTCGACCGAGCAGCGCTGGGCCAGCGACCTGCTCGATACCAGCCGGCTCTATCGTCAGGACGCCCTCGACGCCGGCGAGCAATCGGTGGCCGGTGTGCTCGACGAGCTCGAGCGCAGCCTGCTCGAAATCGTCCACAGCCCGTCGCGGATCAGCGCGGCGGATCTCGAACAAATGCGGCGGCGCATCGACGCGGCGGCGCTGCTCTTCAAGGTGCGGGTGATGAGTGACGAATTGCGGCAGCGCGAGCAGCCGCCGGAACGCTCACGGCCGCGAACGTCAACCCAGACCATCAGCTAATCACATGAACATGACACGCAGCTTTCAGACTTTTCTTGCCGCCACCATGATGCTGGCGGGTGCGGTTGGCGCCCAGGCGCAACCGTCCGACGCGGCGATGGCCGCGAAACTGGCGGCGATCACCGCGCGGACCGCGGCCGTGCACGCCATGTCGCCGCGCGCCGGCTTCGAAATGGACGCGTCGGCGGATGATCGCGCCGACGATCTCTACAGCGAGGGTCGCGACGCCATCGAAGAGGGCCGTTACGATCGGGCCATCCAGCGCTTCAATGCGCTGATCGACCTCAAGTCGAGCCGCACCGACGCCGCGCTCTATTGGAAGGCGTACTGCCAGGCGAAGCTGGCGCAGCGCGCGGATGCGCTCACCACGCTGGCCGAATTGCAGAAGCGTTTCGCCGACAGCCGCTGGATCAAGGACGCCAAAGCGCTCGACGTGGAACTGCGCCAGGCGTCTGGCCAGACTGTGTCGCCGGCGTCCCAGGATGACGAGGAACTGAAACTGATGGCGCTGCGCGGCATCATGCAGAGCGATCCCGACCAGGCGTTCCCGGTCCTCGAGAAGATGCTGAGCAGCACCAATTCGCCGAAAGTGAAGGACCGCGCGCTGTTCGTCCTCAGTCAGAGCCACTCGGCGAAGGCGAAGGAGATCATCGAGGGCGTCGCCAAGGGCAACGCCAATCCCGACCTGCAGCTGAAGGCCATCCGCTACATTGGCATGATGAACGCCGGCGACAACCGGCAGGTGCTCGCGGATATCTACAAGGGCTCCACCGATCCGGCGGTCAAGCGCGCCATCCTGCGCGGCTACATGGTGAGCGGCGACCGGGAGCGCCTGTTCACGCTGGCCAAAACGGAAACCGATGCCGGCCTGCGCAGCGAGGCGGTGCGCCAGCTGGGGATGATGCACGGCAGCAATGAGCTGAACCAGCTGTATCAGAGCGAGTCCTCCGTGGAGGTGAAGAAACAGATCATCCAGGCGATGTTCGTCGGCGGCGATGCGGACAAGCTGATTGCGCTCGCCAAGACGGAGACTGACCCCGAACTGCGGAAGACGGCGATCCGCAACCTCGGCATGATGAAGCGCGAGGGCACGGCCGGAGCCCTGACCGGCATCTACGCCTCCGATGCCTCGATCGATGTGAAAAAGACGGTCGTCAACGCGCTGTTCATCCAGAACAACGCGACCGCGCTGGTGACGCTGGCGCGAAACGAAAAGAGTCCTGAGCTGAAGAAGGAGATCGTTTCGAAGTTGTCGATCATGAAGTCGAAGGAAGCAACCGACTATCTGATGGAGCTCCTGAAGTGATTCCCCCTTTGCGAAATGCGATCGTGCTGGGTGCGGTCCTCGCCGCCGCACCAGCACTCGCACAGGGCCGGATCAGCGGCGGCACCATCACCACCCGGCCCGTGGCGCAGAGTCTGGCAGCCGAGGTCCGCGCCACAGCCGGGCGCGCCACTGGCAGCTGGATCGGCTATCGGATGCCGATGGTCGCCGGCCCGAGGCAGATGTGCTGCTACGACTCGGTCTCGAGCGCCGGTCCTGGCGGCGCGGGCATCTGTCGCCTCGAAAGCGGCGGCGGGATTTCAATGTCAACCGGCGAATCGCGTGATGCTCGAAGTTCCCGTGTCGTGCTCGAGCCTGCGACCGAGTTTCTGATCCTTGCCCGTCTCGAAAACGGCGCGGTCACGCGCATCCGGACGTTCTCGCCGGATTGCGACGTGGACGCGTCCGGTGCATCGTTCGTCTGGCTGACGGCGGTCAGACCGGACGACAGTCTCGCCTGGCTCGCGTCGCTGGTCACGTCCTCGGCTGAGACCGGCGAGGGACACGATCGGGTCGGCAAGACGTCACTCGCGGCGATCGCGCTGCACGAAGGCGGCGCGGCCGATCGCGTCCTCGAGGACTTCGTCGCGTCCAGCCGCCCCGAATGGCTGCGCGGCGAAACCGCGTTCTGGCTCGGCTCGACGCGCGGCGAAGCGGGCGCGACCGTGCTGGCGCGAATGATCGTCCAGGATCCGAGTGACAAGGTCCGGGACAAGGTGACGTTCGGGTTGTCGGTAAGCAAGTCGCCGCTGGCGTTGACGACGCTGGTCGCGGCGGCACGGGGTGACCGCAGCACCAGAGTCCGCGGTCAGGCGTTGTTCTGGCTCGCGCAGAAAGCCGGCCGCGACGCACTCGCGACAATCTCGGGCGCACTCGACGCCGACCCGGACACCGAGGTCAAGAAAAAGGCGGTCTTTGCGCTGAGCCAGCTTCCGGAACATGAGGGCGTTCCCAAGCTGATGGACGTCGCCCGCAACAACCGCAATCCCGAGGTTCGTAAACAAGCCATGTTCTGGCTCGGCCAGAGCAAGGATCCGCGCGCCGTTCAGTTTTTCGAAGATATTCTCCTAAAGAAATAATCAACGAGCCTGGTCCACTCCGTTCGTGTTGCTACAGAACGAGTGCTCCTGCCAGGAAGTGAACGCCAGCCACGGGAAGACTCCCGCCTCTCCGGCGACCCGGACCTCAACGATCTCATCGACGTCAGCGTGCTGTTGCGCCGCCGCAACGATCTCGACCTGACCAAGCATCCGGAACCGATCGCTCGCGAAGCCTTCGCGGCACACTACGGCGCCAGCGCGGAGGATATTCAACGCGTCGAAGCATTCGCCCACGAGTTCGATCTCACCGTGGTCTCGGTTGACGTCGGCCGACGGACGATCGCGTTGTCGGGAACCGTCGGCGCGATGAACGAAGCGTTCGGCACGACGTTGCAGATGTATCACAGCGACCGGGGCACGTTCCGCGGACGCACCGGCGCGCTCTACCTTCCCTCTACCCTGCAGGATGTGGTGGTCGGCGTGTTCGGCCTCGACAACCGTCCGCAGGCCCGAGTTCGCTGCAGGCGCCATCAGCAAATCACCGGACCGCGGGCGGCGACCGACATCTCGTTTACGCCGCCGCAGGTGGCCGCGCTCTACCAGTTTCCAACCAAGGTCACCGGAACCGGACAGACCGTCGCGATCGTCGAGCTTGGTGGCGGCTTCAAGGCGGCGGATCTGCAGACCTACTTCAGCTCGCTCGGAGTGAAACAGCCGTCGATCACCGCGGTGTCCGTCGACGGCGCGAAGAACACGCCGGCAGGCGATCCCAACAGCGCCGACGGCGAAGTGTTGCTCGACATCGAGGTCGTTGGCTCGATCGCCGCCGGTGCCAAAATCGCCGTCTACTTCGCGCCCAATACGGATCAGGGATTTCTCGATGCCATCACGACCGCGGTCCACGACGCGGTGCGCAAGCCCTCGGTCGTGTCGATCAGTTGGGGCGGAGCCGAATCGTCGTGGACCACGCAGTCGCTTACGAGCTACGACCAGGCGTTTCAGGATGCTGCGGCGCTGGGCGTCACGGTGTGCTGCGCCTCGGGCGACGGCGGATCGAGCGACGGCGTCAGTGATGGCCACGCCCACGTCGATTTCCCGGCATCGAGCCCACACGCGATCGCGTGCGGCGGCACCACCGTCTCCAGTTCCGCGACCGGCGTGCTGACGACCGAGGTGGTCTGGAACAGCGGCACAACGGGCGGCGCCACCGGCGGTGGCGTCAGCGACCATTTCGCCCTGCCGTCGTATCAGCAGTCGTCAAAGGTGCCGGTGTCGGTGAACCCGGGGCACTTCAAAGGCCGCGGCGTACCGGACGTCGCGGGGAACGCCGACCCGGCGAGCGGCTACCAGGTCCGGGTGGACGGCCACGACGTCGTGTACGGCGGCACCAGCGCGGTCGCACCGTTGTGGGCGGCGCTGATTGCGTTGATCAATCAGGCTCGCGGCAAGCCGCTTGGCTACGTTAACGCGCTTCTGTATGGCGCCGGCACGACGGGATTCCGCGACATCACGTCCGGAACCAACGGCGCCTACAAATCGGGGCCGGGCTGGGACGCCTGCACTGGACTCGGGTCGCCGCACGGGCAGACACTCGCCACGCTCCTCGAGTCGGCGGCAAAAAAGACTTAAGACACGTGCGGTGCGATCCGAACCGCGTCCACGATCTTCTGCACCTGCTCGTGCGTCAGCGTGCGGTTCGAGGCCTTCGCGGCGGCGAAGATTCGATCGACGATCTCTTCGGTGGCCGGTAGCCCGCGGCTCTCGAGCCAGAACACGACGTTCGATCGTCCCGACACCGGACCGACCTCAATCTCCTGCTGCCGTCCGACCAGCGTAGCCGGAACGGCCGCGTAGACCGCGTCCATCAACGCCCGATCGCCTTTGCGGAACGCCTTGAGGACCGCGGCGGCGTGCACGCCGGTGGCGGTGCGAAACGCGTCGGCGCCGATCACCGGGTAGTTCGGCGCGATCCGGACGTCACATGCCTTCGCGACCGCGCGGCAGTAGTCGCCGAGCGACGTCAGATCCTGATCGCGATAGCCCATCATGACGAGATTGACCAGCAGCAGGTCGATCGGCGTGTTGCCGCAGCGTTCGCCGATGCCCAGCGCCGCGCCGTGCAGACGCGTGGCGCCGGCTTCGAGCGCCGCAATGCTGGAGGCGACGCCGAACCCGCGGTCCCGGTGTCCGTGCCAGTCGATGCCCACGTCCGCGCCCAGCTCGGTCACAACGCTCTTCACAAACGTGACCACCGCACGCGCGCCGGCCGGCGTCGCGTGCCCGACGGTGTCGGCGACACACAGCCGTTTCGCGCCGGAGCGGATCGCGGTCGTGAACAATCGCCGCAGCGACTCCGGATCCGCACGCGTGGTGTCTTCGGTGACATAGGTGACGGTGAGGCCTTCCTTGACCGCGAACCTGACGGCCTCGTCCGTACACCGTTCGAGGTAGTCGAGCGTCCAGCCTTCGGCGAACTGGCGGATCGGGCTCGAACCGATGAAGGCCGTCACTTCGAGCGGCAGACCGGTTCGCTGCTGGATGCCGGCAATCGGCACCAAATCAGCGATCAGGGTTCGGGCGGCACAGTTCGCGGCGATCCGCAGCCGTCCTTCGACGATCGCGCGCGCCAGCCGCTCGACGTCCCGTTCGACGTGCGGTCCGGCGCCGGGCAGGCCGATATCGGCGGTGTCGATGCCGAGCGCGTCCATGCGGCGAAGAATGTCGATCTTCTCGTCAATCGACGGTGTTCGCACGGACGGCGACTGCAGCCCGTCGCGCAGCGTCTCATCATCGAGCATCGCCGTCGGCCTGGCGGGACCCTCGGCGACCGCGTCGTGGTTCCAGTCGTAAATCAGCGGATGCGGCGCAATGCGCACACGGTCACCTGGGAACCGAGTTGCCGGACGACGAGCGGCGGACCGCCTGCCTGACGGACGCCAGACCGGTGACGAGGACGGCGGCGGCGGCAGCCGTCGCGATCCACAAGCCATGGGTCACTGCCGGCCGCATCCAGTCGTCCATATTGACGGGAGACGAGAGAGCGGCGTCGTGTGCCGATCGGACGGCGGCAACCAGATACTCGCGGCCGGCGACGACGATGACGTGGTCGAACACGACGTTCCAGAGAATGATGGCCCACGCCACCCACAACACCTGGGCGATACGGGCGAGGGACGCCGGTTGCCTGAGCGCCGCGACTCGACGTCGCAGGGCCGCGATCAGCATATGAACAATTATGGCATCGAGACCGATGCCGTGCGAGAGCGATGTGACGCGAGACCGAGGTGGCGCGTTTGACGCGGGCCTCAAAGGCCTGCGTTACGGTTGGCGACTGAGCGTTACCGACGCCGCCGCGCGTAGGAGCGCAGTCCGACGATCAGAATCGCGACGACCACGGCTCCATAAGTGACGAAGGTCGGCGTTTCGGCGCCAGGTCGGCGTCCGAGCACGACCGCCAGCAGAATCACCAGCGCGACGGCGATGGCCGTTGCCATCGCTGCTGCGCGAGACCCAGATCGGCCAACCGGCGGCGGCTGATATCTGGCATCCGTGGTGGCGGCGCCGCACTTGTAGCAGATCAGCGCCTTGTCCGCGATTTCAGCTCCGCAACTGCGACACTGCATAGATTAGGTGCAACTATACCCTCAGCACGCCGTCGTTGCGGGCCACGAGCGCGTAAAGCACCGGTGCGAGGAAAATCGAAAGCGCGAGCCGCGACACCAGGCCGCCGACGATGACGATCGCGAACGGTCTGCGAGTCGCTGCCGATCCAGAATCGGATCAGTGAGTGCGGGCTATCCGCCGGGCGTGAGTCGACCCGGCGGCGAGGCCACTAGCCGCCGGCTCCGCTTTCACCGCAAGGGGCTGGACACCAGATTCGGCAGGGCCTCTCCATGGTGGACAGGCGCGTGATGGCTCACCCACGGCAGGCCGATCCACAGTAAGACAAGCACAAACGCGATGAAGACCCATATCTCAACGGACCAATTACCGCGCAGTCCAATGCGGCGCACGCGCTTGCGGGATCCGCGATCCCGAAGTGTTACCTGCGATCGATCCGACGGATAGCCGCCCCTTGCGGCGCGCCTGGCCATGCGAGCACGTCGCCGTGCCCGAAGACGGTAGCGACACGGCGTTCCGCCTCCACGGCCTTTTCAACGGACTGTGTTGAGCGCCACGTGGATGGTCGATGCGGCCCGATGAGCGGTGCGGAGAACACGCCGCATGCCTCATCGCCGCCGGTCGCCAGTCGAGGCCTCGGAGTGCTCGGTCACCGGGACAAACAAGCCACTCGTGTGGTTTCGGTCGCCTCTGGCGCATGCGGTTGTTACCGTGTCGACCGTGCGGTGTGTCTCGTTGGAAACGAGGTTCTATGTTGAGACGATGGTCGATTCCAATCATCATGCTGATGGCAATGTGGGCCCTCGGCGCGACGAGTGCGCAGGCCCAGGGACTGGGGGGCGCTGGGACGGTGCAGGGCACCGTGAAAGATCCCACGGGCGGCGTCATGCAGGCCGTCAACGTAAGAATCTCGAATCCGGTCTCGGGGTTTAGCCGAACGACCACGACGGATGCCGGCGGCAAATTCGTCTTCAGCAACCTGCCGCCAAACCCGTACCACCTCTCGGTCGAGGCACAGGGGTTCGATGCGCTGCAACGCGACGTCGAGGTCCGGTCGGGCGTGCCGATCACACTGGAGCTGACCATGTCCGTTGGCGTCGTCGCGACCGTCGATGTGGTCGGTCACGCGGATCTCGTGGAGCGTGATCCCACCGCTCATATGGACGTCGATCGCAGCCTCATCGAGAAGATGCCACTCGAATCGTCCTCGGGACTGAACCAGGTGATCACGTTGGCGTCTCCGGGCGTCGTCGCGGACTCGAACGGCTTCTTCCATCCGATCGGCGATCACGCCCAGACGCAATTCTCGATCGACAACCAGCCGGTCACTGATCAGCAGAGCAAGCTCTATTCGAACCAGATCTCCCCGGACGCCATCGAATCGATGGAGATCATCACCGGTGTGGCTCCGGCCGAATATGGCGATAAGAGCAGTCTCGTCGTCCACATCGTCACGAAGTCGGGCTTGGACCAGGCGAAGCCGACCGGCAGCATGACGCTCGGGTACGGCTCGTTCAACAGTCCAACGGGCGAGATCAACGTCGGCGCCGGCTCGCACACCGTGGGCAATTTCGTCTCGGTCAGCGGTCTACACACGGATCGATTCCTCGATCCGCCGGAATTCGAGGCGCTGCACGACACCGGCCACAGTCTCACGCTCTTCGACCGGCTCGACTATCATCCGAACGGCACCGACTCCCTCCACTTGAACGTGCAAGCGGCGACGTCCAGTTTCGACATTCCGAACACGTACGATCAAACCAACCAGCAGCAGCACCAGAACATCGATTCGTTCAACATCGCGCCGGGCTACACCAAAGTGATCGGCTCCAAGACGCTCTTCACGGCGAACGGATTTGTCCGACAGGATCACCTGACGTATCTGCCCAGCCCGAACGCGTTGGACGACACGCCCGCCACGGTCAGCCAGGATCGCAAACTGACCAACTACGGTGTGAAGGCGGATGTGACCGTGACGACCGGCAACCACAATGTGAAAATGGGCGGCAGCGTCAGCGCGACGAAGCTGCAGGAGCACTTCACGCTCGGCATCACCGATCCGACCGATCCTACCTGGCAGGACGCGGACGGCAACTTCGACCCGACGTTCGCACCGTATGACTTGACGCATGGCGGATCGCCGTTCGTCTACGATCAGGCGGCGACCATCAAACAGCAAGCGGCCTACATTCAGGACGACATCAAAGCGGGCGATGCGTCGGTGAAACTGGGCCTCCGGCTCGATCACTACGACGGCCTGGTGCAGAAGACGCTGGTGCAGCCGCGTCTGGGCCTCTCGTACGCAGTGCCGGGCCCCGGCACCGTCCTGCGAGCGTCGTACGGCCGCACGATGGAGACGCCGTACAACGAGAACCTGCTGCTCTCGAGCGGCCTCGGCCTGGTGGGACAGCTGGGCATTACCGGCGAGCAACCGCTGCCGCCTGGCATCCGCAATCAAGGCGAATTCGGCGTGCAACAGGGCGTCGGCCATTGGTTCGTCGTCGACGTCGGGTATTTCATCAAGCGAACCGACAACGGCTACGACTTCAACGTGCTGTTCAACACGCCGATTGTGTTCCCGGTCGCGTGGGATCACTCGAACATCAACGGGTTCACCGGTCGCCTCAACGTCGTCGAGCACGGCGGCTTCAGCGCGTTCGTGGTCATGGCACATACCAACGCGCTTTTTTCGCCACCGGCTGCGGGAGGCGTGCTGCTGCAAGCGCCGCCGGGCGAGTTCCGAATCGACCACGATCAGAAATTCAATGCCACGACGAACCTGCAGTACGTCGTCGACAAGACGCACGGTGTCTGGACCGCGTTGAGCTGGCGGTACGATTCCGGTCTGGTGGCCGGGTCCGTGCCCGATTACGCGACGGCCCTGACTTTCACCGCCGCGCAGCAGGCCGCGATCGGTCTCTACTGCGGCGGGGTCAGTGCGGCGCTCGGCGCGCCGATCACGAGTTGCTCCTCACCGAACTATGGCGCCACCAGAGTCGTGATCCCGGGAACGCCCGCCAATCCCGCGCCCGAAGACGATGTGGCCAATCCACCGCGCATCGCGCCGCGAAACCTGTTCGACCTGGGCCTCGGCGTGGACAATCTGCTTCACGCGGACCGGGTCAAACTCAAGCTCCGGTTCAGCGTGATCAACGTGACGAACAAGGAGGCGCTGTACAACTTCCTCTCGACCTTTAGTGGCACGCATTTCGTCACGCCGAGGGCCTACAGTGTCCAAGCGGGCGTCTCGTTCTAGTGCAAACGGCCGGCTCGACAAGACCCGTTCGACGGGTGGGCAGCCGCGCCAGCGCGAAACCAACAATCGCGCGCAGAAGCGTACTGAGCACATCGAGATCGTTGTCGACCAGCCGACGCCGGTCGACAACATTACGGAGTGCGAATCATCCCCGCGGTCGGTATATCTGGAGCGCGTGCCGATCCGAAAGCGCGGCGAGATTGTCATCCTTCAGACCGCGCAGATCGCATCCGTCGTCGCCGACGGCGAGTGGCTGGCTCTGACGACCACGAAGAACGAGCGCCACACGATGGTGTACCGGCTGAAGGATCTCGAGTCGCGTCTCGATCCGGCGCGCTTCGTTCGTCTCGGGCGCGGCACACTCGCGAACGTTGATCTGATTACGAAAGTGCAAGTCACGCCAGGTGGGCGGACGCATGTCGCGCTACTGACGAACGGCGACCACCTGCCGATCTCACGCCTGCAGTGGCGCACGCTCAAAGAGCGATTGTTGAGGCTCTAGCTAGGAGGCCACGTTTGCGGCTAGACGCTGCCCGGTCCCCATGGCCGGCAGTGCCGTTGTTGACAGACGTGTTCCTCGCCCTCTACAGTACCGATAACCTCTCTAATGCACCGGCTTCGGAAGTTTCTTGCCGTTCGTGGTGTCGCGGTCTTAATGGCCGTTTTCGTTTGTGTGGGTCCTGGAGAT
>DASXIR010000383.1:0-5699 GCA_036497895.1 Vicinamibacterales bacterium
CGATATCGGACAGCACTTTCCCGATACCGATCCACGCTGGAAGGACGCCGACAGCATCGAGCTGCTTCGACAGGTCGTGCGCCTGGTCGCCGCGCAGGGACTGATGGTTGGCAATGTCGACGTGACCGTGGTGCTCGAGCGTCCGAAAATCAGCGAGCACGTGGAAGCGATGCGCGCGTCTGTGGCTGCCGCGATCGGCATTGATGCCGATCGCGTCAGTATCAAAGGCAAGACCAACGAAGGTGTGGACGCAGTCGGGCGCGGCGAAGCGGTTGCCGCCCACGCTATCGCGCTCCTGCGCAGCCATTAGTCCATTGGCCATAGCCATCAGCCGTCAGCCATCAGCCAATGTCGATGAGGGTTAGATTCGCTCCCAGCCCCACCGGTCAGCTCCATGTCGGGAACGCGCGTACAGCGCTGTTCAACTGGCTGCTTGCGCGCGGCTCGAAGGGCACTTTCATCCTTCGCATCGAGGACACGGACGTCGAGCGATCGACGCGCGAGTCCGAGGCCGCAATTTTGCGAGACTTGCGCTGGCTCGGGCTCGATTGGGACGAGGGGCCGGACGTCGGCGGGTCTCGCGGGCCGTACCGGCAATCCGAGCGCCTCCACTTGTATCAGTCGTACGCTCAGGAGCTGCTGGCTGCGGACGCGGCGTACTACTGTTTCTGCTCGATCGCGCAGCTCGACGCCGATCGTCAGGATGCGCTCGCGCATGGGCGGCCGGCCCAGTACGCCGGCACCTGCCGCAGGCTGTCACGCGAGCAGGCATCGGCTCGAATCACGGCCGGCGAACACCCCGCGATTCGTTTTCGCATCCCCGAAGGCCGCGACGTCGTCTTCACCGACGCGGTCCGAGGCGACGTTCGTTTCCAGACCGAGGTCATCGGCGATCCCGTCATCGTCAGGGCCGACGGGACCCCGGCGTATAACTTCGCGGTCGTCGTTGACGATGCGCTGATGGAAGTCACGCAGGTGATTCGCGGCGAGGATCACATTTCGAATACGCCGAGGCAGGTGTTGCTATACGAGGCACTCGGGTTCACGGCCCCGACGTTTGCCCATCTGGCGCTCGTCATGGGTCCCGATCACAGCCCGCTCTCCAAGCGCCACGGCGCCACCTCGGTTGCAGAGTTCCGATCCAAGGGTTATCTGCCGGAAGCGCTGGTCAACTACCTCGCGCTGATTGGCTGGTCGCCGGGCGGCGGCGACGAGCTTCTGCCGATCGACGAACTGGCGCGCCGATTTTCACTCGAGGACGTTGGACATAGTGCCGGGGTATTCGACGAGGAGAAGCTCGCCTGGGTGAACCGGCATTACCTGAAGATCGCCGATCCAGCGCGGCTCGCCGAGCTGTCGCTGCCATATTTCGTCAAGGCCGGCGTGCCGATGACGCCGGACGCGGCCGGAATTGCCTTCCTTGCGTCGGCGATGGCGATGGCGAGCGCCTCAGTCGACCGCCTGGAGCAGGTCGCGTCACGTCTGGCATTTCTCTTCGACTACGCGCCCGTCCGCGCCCTCGAGGACGAGACGCTACGGACCGAAATGAGCATGCCGGATTCCCGGGCGGTGGTGACGGCTCTCGTCGAGGAACTGGCGGCGGCGCCGCGTCTCAACCGCGAAAAATTTCGCGAGGTCGCGAACCGTGTGAAGGCGAGAACGAGTCAAAAGGGTAAATCCCTTTTTCATCCGATTCGCGTCGCCCTGACCGGTCGCGCGGAAGGGCCCGAACTCGACCTCGCGGTGCCGGCGATCGATCTCGGAGCCGAACTGCCGGCGTCGGCCGGCATGCCACCGATCGTCGGGAACCGCGAGCGTGCCGCGGCATTTTTGCGGGCGCTGGAGTCGGGGTCGTGGTCGTGACCGCGAAGGCGCACAGTGCACCGGGATCGTGATGGTGATCTACGGCATCAATCCGGTGCTCGAGGCGTTGCGCGCGAAGCGTGCGACGTTGATCAGTATTGCGTCGCGTAGCGATGAAAGGCTGTCGATTGTGGTGCAGCTCGCCGACCAACAACGCGTCGCTGTGCGGCGTGTGAGCCCTGCCGACCTCGAACGCGCCGCTCGCGGTGGCGTGCATCAGGGTGTCGTCGCTGAGGTGAAGGACGCGGCGCACTTGAGCGTCGAGGATCTCGTCAGCGGTGCGGCAGGGGTGCCCCTGCTCGTGGTGCTCGACGGCATCGAGGACCCGCACAATCTGGGCGCGATTCTGAGGACAGTGGACGCCGCGGGCGGGGATGGCGTGATCCGACAGTCGAGGCACGCGGCGCCGCTTGGCGGGGCCGCGGCCAAGGCCTCGGCGGGCGCCGTGGCGCATGTCCGCGTCGCCGATGTCGTCAACATCGCCCGCGCCATCGAGAATCTGAAGCAGGCCGGCGTCTGGACCGTCGGGCTCGCGGGCGATGCCCCTAAGTCATACAGCGATATTGACTTGACGTTGCCGACCGCGTTTGTTGTCGGCGCCGAAGGTGAGGGCCTGCGACGTCTGGTTCGCGATCGCTGCGACTGGCTGGTGTCGATTCCGATGCAGGGCCATGTTCAGAGTCTGAACGTGTCGGTCGCGACCGGCATCGCGCTGTTCGAGGCGGTTCGCCAACGGCGTGCGAACTGAGTACAATCAGAGGTTGTGGTCATGGCGCGGGTCGGCGAGGGCAGGTACCCAAATTGGGAGATAGGCTGACGCCCCAGCCACTTGCAGGGTGGCACGGGACGTGCTAAAGTTCACCTTTTGTCTTGGCTGGCGTAGCTCAGTCCGGTAGAGCAGCTGATTTGTAATCAGCTGGTCGGGGGTTCAAATCCCTTCGCCAGCTCCATCGACCGAGTCGATCCGGTCCTTAGGTAAGACCGAAAACATCGCGTTTCCAACACACAGACAGCTGGCGAGGTAGCGAAGCGGTCAAACGCAGCAGACTGTAAATCTGTCGCCCCAGTGGCTTCGAAGGTTCGAGTCCTTCCCTCGCCACCAACCCTTCGCCCACGCGGACGGGTCGCGAAACCGACGACGACACGCGAAGGTGGGCTTCGGCTGGCGGGCCAGCAACGCACGAGAACGACGCACGAGAACCGACGTGCTAGACGGAAGAATCGGACGAAGAAATGCGGCGGGGCGCTCCCGCCGATCGGCGAACGAAGGAGAGCGCGTGAGGCGCGTAGGCGGGAGTAACTCAGTGGTAGAGTCACAGCCTTCCAAGCTGTTGGTCGCGGGTTCGATCCCCGTCTCCCGCTCCAGCCTTCGTATGCGGATAGCCGGTGCGTGCTTCTGCCCGGCAGACCGGAAGACGGGCGGCACACGAACGAACTGAGCAACGAAGACCGAGATTGCCGATGTAGCTCAGTTGGCAGAGCGCGTCCTTGGTAAGGACGAGGTCTCCAGTTCGATCCTGGACATCGGCTCCATCACACGTAGCGCGAGGATCGCAGATATGGCTAAAGAAAAATTCGACCGCAGCAAACCGCACGTCAATGTCGGCACCATCGGCCACATCGACCACGGCAAGACCACGCTCACCGCGGCGCTCACGAAAGTGTCGTCCGATAAAGGCTGGGCGAAGTTCATCCCGTACGACGAGGTCGCCAAGGCTTCCCAGTCGCAGGGTCGCCGCGACGAGTCGAAGGTGATGACGATCGCCACCAGCCACGTCGAGTATTCGACAGCGAACCGGCACTACGCACACGTCGACTGCCCGGGCCACGCCGACTACGTCAAGAACATGATCACCGGCGCCGCGCAGATGGACGGCGGCATTCTCGTGGTCAGCGCGATCGACGGCCCGATGCCGCAGACCCGTGAGCACGTGCTGCTCGCGCGTCAGGTCAACGTGCCGCACCTGGTCGTCGCCCTCAACAAGGTCGACGCCATCGACGATGCCGAACTGCTCGACCTGGTGGAGCTGGAAGTGCGCGAGCTGCTCACGTCCTACGGGTTCCCCGGCAACGACATCCCGGTCGTCCGTGTGTCGGCGCTCAAGGCGCTGCAGGGCGATCCGGCCGGCGTCGAAAGCGTCACCAAGCTGATGGAAGCGCTCGACAGCTACATCCCGCTGCCGGCGCGCGACGTCGACAAGCCGTTCATGATGCCGATCGAAGACGTCTTCTCGATCTCCGGCCGTGGCACTGTCGTCACCGGCCGTGTCGAACGCGGCCGCGTCAAGGTCGGCGAGGAAATCGAGATCGTCGGGTTCAAGCCGACCGAGAAGAAGGTCGTCACCGGCGTCGAAATGTTCCGCAAGCTGCTCGACTCGGGTGAGGCCGGCGACAACATCGGCGTCCTGCTCCGCGGCGTGGAAAAGGAAGACGTCGAGCGCGGTCAGGTGCTGGCCAAGCCGGGCACCATCAAGCCGCACACCAAGTTCAAGGGCACGGTCTATGTGCTGTCGAAGGAAGATGGCGGTCGTCACACCCCGTTCTTCAACGGCTACCGTCCGCAGTTCTACATCCGCACCACCGACGTGACCGGCACGCTGAAGCTGCCGGAGGGCGTCGAGATGGTGATGCCCGGCGACAACACCGAGATCACCGGCGAGTTGATGGCACCGGTCGCGCTCGAGGCCGGAGCCCGCTTCGCGATCCGCGAAGGCGGCCGCACGGTCGGCTCGGGCACGGTGAGCGAGATCATCGAATAAAAGGGACCAGAGCTTCGGGTCCCGGAGAAGATCATGAGAGACATCATCGCGCTCGCGTGCCTCGAATGTAAGCGGCGCAATTACAGCACGACGAAGAACAAGAAGAAGACGACCGAACGCCTCGAGATGAGCAAGTACTGCCGGTTCTGCCGGAAGCACACGGGACACAAGGAATCCAAGTAGGTCAGTAGCTCAATTGGTAGAGCACCGGTCTCCAAAACCGGGGGTTGGGGGTTCGATTCCCTCCTGGCCTGCCAGACTTCGAGCGGGAACGTCGACGGTAGAGTGAGCAGTTCGAAGTACGCAGTGCGAAGCGAGAAGGATGGCCGTGGCTGAGAACGCGACGACGACGGGGTTCGAGAACGTAAAGGTGGCGGCGGGCGGCCGCATCGAGCGCGCGCGTCTGTTCCTGAGCGAGGTGCGCAACGAACTGAAACGCGTCACCTGGCCGTCGCAGAAAGAGGTCTACGCCACCACGGTGGTGGTGATTCTGACTTCGGCGTTTTTCGGCCTGTACCTGTTCGCCATCGACTTCGGGTTGCTGAAGCTGGTGCAGTGGATCTTCCGCTTGTTCGGGGTCTCGGGACCGACATCATGACCGACGTCGCAACGAAGAATTGGTACATCGTCCACACCTACTCGGGCTTCGAGAAGAAGGTCGCTGAGTCGCTGCAGGAGCGGGTCAAGGCCTACGGCCTGCAGGGTGAGATCGGCGAGGTCCTGATTCCGACCGAGGACGTGGTCGAGATGCGTGCCGGCAAGAAGGTGGTGACCGCGAAGCGGTTTTTCCCCGGCTACATCTTGGTCGAGATGAACATGTCCGACAACGCCTGGCACGTGGTGAAGAACACGCCCAAGGTGACGGGATTCGTCGGCGCCGGCGCCAAGCCGACGCCGCTCAGCAAGGACGAAGTCGAACAGATTCTGACGCAGGTCAAGACGGCGGCGGAGAAACCGAAGCCGAAGTACATGTTCGAAAAGGGCGAGCAGGTCCGGATCAACGAGGGACCGTTCACCAGCTTCAACGGCGTGGTCGACGAGGTCAATCTCGACAAGAACACGTTGAAGGTGATGGTC